>PMVV01000356.1 GCA_003166475.1 Bryobacterales bacterium
CGGCTAAAAGCCGGCTGCGGGCATGATTGCCCGCCCTCCAATCAGGCGCCGCGGCTCATCTTCCTGGAAATGAATAAGGCCATCTCGAGGGCCTGCTCGTAATTGAGCCGGGGATCCAGACCGGATTTGTAGGCCAGCTTCAGATCGGCCTCGCGCAACCCGCGCGCGCCTCCGATGCACTCCGTGACGTCCTCGCCGGCGACCTCGATGTGGATGCCGCCCAGCCGGTTTCCGCAGGCCGCATGAAGGTCGAAGGCCTGTTCGATCTCGCTCAGGATCTCCTCGAAGTTGCGGGTCTTGATGCCGTCCGCCGTGGTGCGCGTATTGCCGTGCATGGGATCGCAGGACCACAGCACGGTCCGGCCGGTGGAGCGCGCGGCTTCGATGAGCGGGGGCAGAAAGCGGCCGATGGAGTCCGCGCCGAAGCGATGAATGAGCGTGAGGCGGCCCGGTTCGTCGTCCGGGTGCAGGATCTCGACGATTTGTTTGAGGGTGTCCGGCTGCATCCCCGGCCCGACCTTGACGCCGATGGGATTGCGGATGCCGCGGAAGAATTCCACGTGCGCGCCACCGGGGTCGGCCGTGCGCATGCCGATCCAGGGGAAGTGCGTGGAAAGGTCGTACCAGCCCTCCTGGCGGGGTACGCGGCGGGTCTGCGCCTGCTCGTACGGCAGATGCAGACCTTCGTGGCTGGTGAAGAAATCGATCCATTGCAGTTCGCCCGGATGCACGCCCATGAGGCTTTCCATGAAGCGGATGGACTCGCCGATCTGGTGCGCGATGCGCCGGTACTCATCCGCCATGGGGGAATCCTTTACCCAGTCGAGGTTCCAGTAATCCAGGCGGGCGGGATCGACGAAGCCGCGGCTCACCAGGGCGCGGATGAAGTTGAGGGTGAGCGCGGCGCGCTCATAGCCGCGCAGCATCAACTGCGGGTCGGGGGTGCGGGCGGCGGCAGTGAACTCGGGGGCGTTGATCAGGTCGCCGCGGTAGCTGGGCAGGGTGACGCCGTGGCGCGTTTCAAATTCGTCGGAGCGGGGCTTGGCATACTGGCCGGCGAAGCGGCCCACGCGGATGACGCGCCGCTGGCCGCCGAGGGCCAGCACCAGGCTCATCTGCAGCAGAATTTTGAGCTTATTGGCGATGGTGCCGGAGTCGCAATGATCGTAGCGCTCGGCGCAGTCGCCGCCCTGCAGCAGGAAGCGCTCGCCGCGCGCGGCCTCCGCCAACTGGGCGCGCAGCGCGTTGATCTCCCACGAGGTCACCAGGGGCGGCAGAGTGGAGATTTCGTCCACGACACGCGCGACTTGGTCTTCGCGCGGGTAGAGCGGCTGCTGTTCGGCGGGCTTGGTTTTCCAGGATGTGGGCGACCAGTCTGGCATCCAGCCATCAGCTTAGCAGTTTGGGCGGCGCCAGATCGCGCTGTGTGGAACGGCCAATCTTGGCTGCAGGAGGCCTTTTAGGCGGTCTCCGCATCTTCTTTCTTTGAGAGTTTGCCTATTCTACAAACACCAGATATGCGTGAGACAATCCGCAAGGCGCCTGCCGCATCGGGATGTGGTTGGACAGCCCCTTTTTGTCACCTTCCGGTTGCATGGCACCCTCCCGGCGAACCGGATCTTTGTGCCTGAGGTGTTGACCGATGCCGGCAAGGCTTTCGTAGCGATGGATCGCATCTTGGACCGCGCGGAGATCGGACCTTCGTATCTCCGCGTGCCGGAGATCGCCGAACTCGTAGTAGCGGCTCTGCGCGCCGGGGAAGGCCGCTTCGGGCGGTATCGGCTCCATTCCTACGTTGTCATGTCGAATCACGTGCACGCGCTGGTGACGCCCACCGTGGCTGCCACACAGTGGCTGGGGCCGCTGAAGGGGTTCACAGCTCACGAAGCCAACCGGATACTGGAACAGCACGGCAGACACTTTTGGCAGGACGAAAGCTACGACCATCTGGTTAGATCGGACCGTGAGTTTGATCGCATTCGCAGCTACATTGAGCAGAATCCGGTAAAGGCCGGTTTGGTGAAGGCGGCAGAAGAGTTTCGGTGGTCCAGCGCAGATACTACACAGGCCGCCTAAAAGGCGGCCTGCAGCCAAGATTGGCTGCCCCACAAGTGCTACTCTGGCAGATCGATCTCCACCAACAAGCCAGGCTGCGCATTCCGCGCGCGGATGGCGCCCTTGTGCAACTCGACGGCGCGCCGCGCGATGGAGAGCCCCAGGCCTGCGCCGCCGCTGGCGCGGTCGCGATCCGTTTCCACGCGATAGAAGGCGTCGAAAATCCGCGGCAACTCTTCTTCCGGCACGCCCGGTCCGTAATCGCGAATGCGCACGGCGGCGCGGCCATGGGCGGCTTCCAGGCTGGCTTCCACCGCGGTACCTTCGGGCGCATGGCGGATGGCGTTGCGAATCACGTTTTCGATGGCGCGACGCAGCAATTCGGCATCGCCCTGGACGGTGACCGGCTGCGCGTCCACCAAGCGCACTTCGCTCCCGCGCGACTGCGCCTCGAGCGACGAGTCGGCCACCAGTTCCTCCAGCAATCGATGCAGCCGCACCGGCTCGCGGCGCAGCGAATCGGGGTCGCCTTCGGCGCGCGTGACTTGCAACAGACCGCCGACCAGCGAATTGAGCCGCTCGGCTTCCTTGTCGATGCGGTCGAGGTGCTGTTCGCGGTTTTCTCCGGAGCGCGCCAACTCCACGGCCACCCGCAGGCGCGCCAGCGGCGAGCGGAGCTCATGGGAGATATCCAGCAGCAGCCTGTGCTCGGCGTCGACCAGCGTTTGGATGCGGTCCGCCATGCGGTCGAAGGTACGGCCGAGGTCGCCCAACTCGTCGCGCCTGCGGGTTTTGGCGCGCGCGGCAAGATCGCCGCGGCCGAAGCGCTCCACGGCGCGCTGCAGCCTGCGCACGGGATAGGTCAGATAATACGCCAGCAGGTAGCAGAGAAAGACGCCGGCGGCCATGATCCACCAATGCTGCGGCGCCAGGAACCAGTAGCCGAGGCGAGCGTGCGGGATCACGAAAATGAACCAGTACTTCCCGTCCACGGAGTTGCGCGAGATGGCCGCGCCGCGCAGACGGACGGCCCGAAAGCGGGACTCCTCGCGCGACTGGTCGAGCAGGCCGGACTCGTCGGCGCCGGTGAGCAAGTCGTGCCCGGACGCGTCGGCGAGAATGCCCTCGCCTCCGAAGGCCGCGTGGAAGCGGTGCATGAACTGCTGCAAACCCGGCTGGCCGGCGGTCTCATAAGCGGCGCGCGCCTCGGCAAGCTGGAAAGCCACCACGCGCGTGAGATAGGGGCGAGACCCCGACAGGCCCGAAACGAAGGCCGATCCGATGGTGGTGATCACCAGCGTGGCCCAGAACCAGAGCAGGATTTTGGCGAACAGCGAATTCATTCCGGCACCTCGTCTGGGGATGACAGGCTGAAGCCTGTTCCACCCGACTTCAGGAACTGGTAGCCGACGCTGCGAATGGTTTTAATAAACGGACGCTTGGTTTCCAATTTGCGGCGGATGTGGCTGATGTGCATATCGATGGAGCGGTCGAACGGCGTGGCCTTGCGGTTGTAGAGGTTCTCCATCAGGTCGTCGCGCGAGAGCACCCGGCCGGCGGCGCGCATCAGGATCTCCAGAATGTCGAATTCGAAGGTGGTGAGATCCACGGCCTGCCCGTCCACCGTAACCTGGCGGGTGGCGGGGTCGAGCGCCACGCCATTCACTTCCAGGCGCGCTGCGGCGGAGGTGCGCGGTTCGTAGCGCCGCAGGATGGCGCGCACGCGGGCCACCAGTTCGCGCGGGTTGAAGGGCTTGGGCAGGTAATCGTCGGCGCCCAGTTCCAGGCCGACGATGCGGTCCACATCGTCGGCGCGGGCGGTCAGCATGAGCACGGGAACGCGGCTCTCTTTGCGCAGGCGCCGCAGGATCTCGAAACCGTCGAGGCCGGGGAGCATGACGTCGAGAATCACGAGATTGAATCCGCCGTGGAAGGCCCGCTCCAGGCCGCGGCGGCCTTCATGCACGGATTCGACCGCGAAGCCCTCGCCGGTGAGAAACTCCGTCAGCAGGGAGCAGAGCTCGGTGTCGTCGTCGATTAGCAGGAGTCGCACGGCTCCGAATGTAGCATGTCCAAGCCGTCCAAGCCATGGGCGGAGAAGGGGTGCGCGACAGAAATGTGGAATAGCTGGCCGCTGTCTGGCGCGCGCGCGGCAGTTGGCCGATTGACAATCGGCCGCAGCTTACCAAGCTGCCCCACAGAGCAGCATAGCCGCAACCTAAGGAGGCGGCCTGAGAGGCCGCCGCAGGCCGAGGGCCTGCCCCACGAAGAATCCGCGCAAGCTGCGAAGATTCTGGCGGTCGATTGAAATCTGCTATACTCTGGTTTCGATGCGGGCTCTCTCCAATTTCGTCCTGGCTTTCTTGTTGCTGGGCGCTTTGCTTTGGGGTAACTGCCTCTCTTGCCCGCAGCTTCTCCTCAGTCTTGCTTCCCACGTACCGGCGCACGGTTGTTGTAAGCATCCGGGCAAGCAGCCTGTCACTTCCCAGAACAGTTGCCAGTCGTTCGCGCTGAAGCACTTTGTCAAGGCCGATCCGGCGCCCAAAGTGCAGCTTCAGGCCGCGGCGCATGCGCCCTTTGTAAGTGCGGATACGACGCCGCTCGCGCCGGCCGCGCCCAAGGGTGCACGCTTTGTCATCCCGTATTCTCCGCCCGATCTCGAACTCCTGAACTCCAGCATCCGTATCTAGCTTTCCTTTCATCTGCCCATTTGTTTTGCGGTTACAGGTGAGAGGATATGCGTCATATTTGGATTTGTTTGCCGGTGGCCTGGTGCTATCCGGCGCTAGCTCAATCATTGCCCGCGCTGGTCGGCGAGGCGTTACAAAACAATCGCGAGATCGTGGCCGCGCAGAAGCGTTATGAAGCGGCGCGGCAGCGGCCAAGCATCGCCAGCAGCCTGCCCGATCCGATGGTGTCGCTGGGCTACACCAGCAACGGGACCCCGCTGCCGGGCGGCGGGCTGGGCACCAACCCCACCAGCAACGCGGGCATCTCGATCTCGCAGGAAGTGCCATTTCCAGGCAAGCGCAAACTGCGCGGCGAGATCGCCGAAAAGGAAGCGGAGGCGGAGTTCCAGCAATATCTCTCGGTGCGCCTGAGCGTGGTCGCGCGGCTCAAGATGGCGTATCACGAACTGCACCACGCCGACGTTTCGATCGATTCCATCAAGCGCAGCCAGGAGTTGCTGCGCACCTTCATGCGCGTGACCGAGGCACGCTACTCGGTGGGCCGCGCCGCGCAGCAGGACGTGCTGCGCGCGGACACGCAGTACGCCATCCTGGAAACGCGGGCGGTCCGGCTGGAGGAAGAAAAGGCGGCCAGGCAAGCCGAGATTCTCAGCCTGTTGAATCGTCCGTCCGGGGGATCGATCGAGGCGCCCACTGCCGAGGATGCCCCTCCACTAATGGCCGCATTGGAAGATCTCTACCGTCACGCCCGCACCGAAGCGCCCATGCTGCGCCGCGAGCAGAAGATGGTGGAGCGCGGCGAGCTGTCCACCAACCTGGCGCGCAAGGAATACGATCCGGATTACACCATTTCGGGCGGCTACTTCAATCAGGGAGGCATGCCGCCCATGTTCCAGGCGCGCGTGGATTTCAAGCTGCCGGCGTATTTCTGGCGCAAGCAGCGCGCAGGCGTTAACGAGCAGGTCTTCGCGCTGAGCGAGGCGCGGCACAACTACGAAGCCTCCGCACAATTGCTGAATGCGCGCATCAAGGAGTTCTATGTGACGGCCCAAAGCGCGCGCAAGCTGATGGATCTGTATCTGAAGTCGGTAATTCCCGAGGCGAATCTGGCGCTGGAGTCCTCCATGGCCAGCTACGAGACCGGCGCGCTGGACGCTCTCTCGGTACTGACGAATTTTATGACCGTGGTGGATTACGAATTGAACTACCACGAAGAGTTGATGCGCTATGTGGCGGCGTTGGATCAGTTGGAGGAGATGACCGGTATGCAACTGGATACCACCGGGGAGGTGAGCAAGTGAGACGCACGATTGCGGTTCTAATATTGATCGCCGGCGGCTTTGTGGGCGGCTATGGATATGGCCGCTGGTATGCGAAGCCGCAAGCTGCCAAGAGTGCGCGCAAGATCCTGTACTACGTGGATGCCATGCACCCTTGGTACAAGTCCGACAAGCCCGGCATCGCGCCCGATTGCGGGATGAAGCTGGTGCCCGTCTACGAGGGCGAGCAGCCGGGCGCCGCGGCGGCGAAGAGTTTGCCGGCCGGCGCGGTCCAAGTGACGCCGGAGCGGCAGCAATTGATCGGCGTGGAGTACGGCACGGTCGAATACCGGGATTCGGCGCAGACCATTCGCGCGTCGGCCAGGGTGACGCTGGACGAAACGCGCATCGCAAAAGTGCAGCCCAAGCTCGAAGGTTGGATCAGTCACGTGGTAGTGGATTTCACCGGCAAGTATGTGAGTAAGGGCCAGCCGCTGCTGAGCATCTACAGCCCGGAGGCGCTGGCCACGCAGCAGGAATATCTGCTGGCGCTACGGGCCCAGCAAATCATGCACAACAATGCCATGCACGAAATGGGGGCCAGCACTGAAAACCTCCTGACGGCGGCGCGGCACAGGCTGGAGCTGTGGGATATCAGCGACGCGCAGATCGAAACAATTCGCAAGACCGGTGAACCGTTGAAAGATCTGACCCTGTATTCGCCGATCAGCGGCTTTGTCACGGAGCGCAACGCGTTTCCGCAACAACACATCACGCCGGACACGATGTTATACACGGTGGCGGATCTATCGACGGTCTGGGTGATTGCGGATGTCTTCGAGTACGAGGCGGCCAACGTGCACATCGGTCAATCCGCCAGCATGACTCTGACGTATCTGCCGGGCAGGACCTTTCACGGACTCGTGAGTTACGTGCTTCCGCAGGTAGACCCGGTTACGCGCACATTGAAGGTGCGGATTCAGCTCAATAATCCGGGATACGCGCTCAAGCCCGATATGTACGGCGAGGTCGAACTGCACGGCACCGGCCGGCGCATGTTGACCGTGCCGCAGACGGCAGTGATGAATTCCGGGGAGCGACAGGTGGTGTTCATCGACCGGGGCAATGGGTATTTCGAACCGCGTGCTGTCACGATTGGCCAGCAGATGGACGGCCGGACCGAGATCCTGAGTGGGCTAGCGACGGGCGAGCGCATCGTGACTTCGGGGAATTTTCTGATTGATTCGGAGAGCCGGATGGCAGACGACAGAAACCGATCGTCTGCCCCACAGGGAGCGGGGATGGCAGACGATAGAAACCGATCGTCTGCCCCACAGGGAGCGGGTCATGATCAATCGCATCATTGAGCTCTCCGCGCACAATCGCTTCATCGTCATTCTGTTTGTAGCCGCGGCCGCGGTGGGCGGCTGGTGGTCGCTCCAGCGCATCCCGCTGGACGCCATCCCGGATTTGAGTGACACGCAAGTAATCGTCTACTCGCGCTGGGACCGCAGCCCGGACATCATGGAGGATCAGGTCACATACCCGATCGTGAGCGCCATGCTGGGCGCGCCCAAAGTCAAAGACGTACGCGGCTTCTCCGATTTCGGCTACTCATACGTCTACATCATCTTCGAAGAAGGTACCGACATTTACTGGGCGCGCTCGCGTACTCTCGAATATCTGTCGAAGATCCTGCCGCGCCTGCCGCAAGGCGTGAACACCGAACTGGGACCGGACGCCACGGGCGTCGGCTGGGTCTACCAATATGCGCTGGTGGACACCACCGGCAAGCGCAACCTGGCGGAGTTGCGCTCGCTCCAGGATTGGTACCTGCGCTATTACCTGCAAGCCGTGCCGGGCGTGGCGGAAGTCGCGCCGCTGGGCGGCTTCGTCCGCCAATATCAGGTCAATGTCGACCCCACCCGCTTGCAAGCTTACAACATCCCCATCGGCAAAGTGGTCTCGGCGGTGCGCGAAGGCAACAACGATGTGGGCGGACGCCTGGTGGAATTCACCGGCCGCGAGTACATGGTGCGCGGGCGCGGTTACGCGAAATCCACCGCGGACCTGGAGAACGTAGTGCTCGCCGCCAGCCCGTCCGGCGTTCCGGTGACGGTGCGCGACATCGGCAACGTGACGCTGGGTCCCGACTTACGGCGCGGCGTTTCGGATCTTGACGGCCGGGGCGAAGTGGTCTCCGGCATCATCGTGATGCGGCAGGGCGAGAACGCGCTGCACGTGATCGAACGCGTGAAGGCCAAGATCAAGGAGATTGAACCGGGCCTGCCGCCGGGCGTGAAGCTTATCACCGCCTACGACCGGTCGGAGTTGATCCTGGCATCCATCGATAACCTGAAGCATACGCTGATCGAGGAACTCGCCGTCGTCGCGCTGATTATTCTGATCTTCCTCTGGCACTTTCCCAGCGCCGCGATCCCGATTATCACCATTCCGGTCGCGGTCATGATTTCGTTCATCCCCATGCACATGATGGGCATGAGCGCCAACATCATGTCTCTCGGCGGGATTGCCATTGCCATCGGCGCCATGGTCGATGCGGCCATCGTGGTGGTGGAGCAGACCCACAAGAAGCTCGAAGAATGGCAGCGCACGGGCCGCAAAGAGGACTACCACACGGTAGTTGTGAACGCGGTGAAGGAAGTTGGCGGCCCCAGCTTCTTCGCCCTATTGGTGATCGCGGTTTCGTTCCTGCCGGTGCTGACCCTGGAAGCGCAGGAAGGGCGGCTCTTCAAACCGCTGGCCTACACGAAAAACTTCGCCATGATCGTGGCCGCGGTGCTGGCCATCACGCTCGATCCGGCCATGCGGTTGATGTTCACCCACATGGAGAATTTCCAGTTCCGGCCGCGCTGGCTGGCGCGCGCGACCAACGCGGTGCTGGTGGGAACCATTCACTCGGAGGACAAGCATCCCATCAGCCGCGTGCTGATGCGCTTGTACGAACCCGTAGTAGCGTGGGCGCTGCGCTGGAAGTGGCTGGTGATCGCCGGGGCCGTCGCACTCGTTGCGGTAACAGTGCCGGTCTACCAGAGGCTCGGCTCGGAGTTCATGCCGCCGCTCGATGAAGGCGCGCTCCTGTTCATGCCCACCACGCTGCCCGGCATCTCCATTGGCGAAGCGCAGAGGCTGATGCAGACGCAGGATCGCATCCTCATGCGTTTCCCCGAGGTCGAGCGCGTGATGGGCAAAGCGGGCCGCGCGGAAACGCCCACCGATCCGGCGCCACTCTCCATGATGGAAACCATCGTCCTGTTGAAGCCCAAATCGCAATGGCGCAAGGATGTTTCGACCGACCAACTGGTGAACGAGATGAATGAGGCCGTGCGCATTCCGGGCGTCTCCAACGCGTGGACCATGCCCATCAAGAACCGCATCGACATGCTCACCACCGGCATCCGCACGCCGGTGGGCATCAAGATCTACGGCGCCGATTTGGCCCGCATCGAGCAGCTTGGCAGGCAAATCGAGAACGTACTTTCCCATGTGGCCGGAACGCGCAACGTGTTCGCCGAGCGCACCGCCGGCGGCTACTTCCTGGATTTCGACCTGAAGCGCGGCCAGCTTGCGCGCTACGGCCTCTCGGTGGACGACGCGCAGAGTGTGGTGATGAACGCCATCGGAGGCGACAACGTCACCACTACCGTGGAGGGCCGCGAACGCTACCCAGTGAACGTGCGCTACATGCGCGATTTCCGCAGCGATATCGAGCGGCTGGGCCGCGTGCTGGTGCCGGCCATGGGCGGCCAGCAGCAGATCCCGCTGGCCGAGATCGCGGACCTGAAACTGGTCACCGGTCCGGCCATGCTGCGCAACGAAAACGGTCTGCTCAACGGCTACGTATATGTGGACGTCACCGGCCGCGACATCGGCGGCTATGTGGAGGAAGCCAAGCGGGTGGTGCAGGAAAAAGTTGCGCTTCCGCCGGGTTACACGCTGGCCTGGAGCGGGCAGTACGAAGCCATGCAACGCGTCCGCGAGCGGCTGAAGCTGGTGGTGCCGCTGACTTTGTTCCTAGTTTTCCTGCTGCTCTATCTCAACACGAAATCCGTGGCGAAGACCATGCTGATCCTGCTGGCGGTGCCGTTTTCCGCGGTCGGCGCGATCTGGCTGCTCTACGCGCTGGGCTACAACATGAGCATCGGCGTGTGGGTCGGGCTGATCGCGCTGATGGGCGTGGACGCGGAGACCGGCGTCTTCATGCTGCTGTATCTGGACCTGGCCTTCGAACAATGGCGCTCCGAGGGGCGTATGCACAGCCTGCGCGACTTGCAGGAAGCTATCCGCCACGGCGCGGTCAAACGCATCCGGCCCAAGTTCATGACGGTGGCCGTTATGTTTGCAGGCCTGGCGCCCATCATGTGGTCGGCCGGCGCGGGCGCCGATGTGATGAAGCGCATCGCCGCGCCCATGATCGGCGGCATCTTCACATCTTTCATTTTGGAACTGGTGGTCTATCCGGCCATCTATGAGGTTTGGAAATGGCATTCACAGGTAAAAAAGCAACTCGCCTGATTTTGATGACTGCGCTGTCGGCCGCGGCGGCGCTGCCCGCGGAGATTCGCTTCGAGGCACGCTACAAGAAGCACCCTGGAACCATGACGGTCGATGAGCAGGCCATTGCGTTCCAGGGCGTGAAAAAAGACTCCTGGCGATGGAGTTATCCGGATATCGACGAGCTGAAGCTTGGGGAGCATTCGGTGCGGGTCACCGCCGGCCGCACCTACGAATTTCGCGGCGACGTTCCCGCCGCGGTCTACGCGCTATGGAAGGATCGCCTGGATCAGCGCTTCGTCGCCGAATTGGCCGACCACGGCGTGCAGCCGGACTGGCGCATCGGCGTGAAGCACCGCATCGGGCGCACGAGCGCGGACGGCGTGCTCGAATTCGGCCGCGACCGCATCGTCTTCGCCAGCGACCGGCCGGACGATTCGCGCACCTGGCGCATCTCGGATATCGAGAACATCAGCAGTTCCGGCCCGTTCGATCTGACCATCGTCACCTTCGAAAGGGCCCGGCTCGACTACGGAGACCGGAAACAATTCACTTTTCAACTGAAGGAAGCCTTGAGCGAAGACAGATACAACGAACTTTGGCTCAAGATCAATCGACAGAACAGGAGAATCCAAATACCATGAAGACCGTTATCGTTTTCTTCGGCGCCGCGGCGCTGCTCGTCTCGGCGCAGGCCAAGCGCACGTTCACAGGCATCGTAACCGACAAGATGTGCGGCGCCGATCACACCGCGATGAACGTGAAGCCGGACGCCAAGTGCGTCCGCGAATGCGTCAAAGCCGGATCGCAGTACGCGCTGGTGGAAGGCGGCAATGTTTATGTGCTCGGGAATGCCAAGGCGGCGGACGCTTTTGCCGGGCAGAAGGTGAAGGTGTCCGGCACGCTGGATACGAAGACCAACACCATCCTGGTGGATGCCATCACGGCTGCCGAGCCGCGACCGTGACTTAATGGTGCTTATGTCGTCTGGCGGCGGCAGGCCACGAAAAACGATGGCCTGCCCTACAGCTAACTAAACTAGCCGGTGGCCTTGGAGAGATCCGTGCGGGTCACGTTCATCAATCGCAGTGCCTGGCCAGGGCTCTTGTAGTAGTAGCGAACGACGTCCCCAGCCCGCCACGTATCGGCGGGCATCGCCAGCAGGTCGTCGGACGCGCCGAATGTAATCAAAGTGCGATCCTTTGCGGCATACAGGGTAATGGTTTTCCTGGCGCGGTCCACCACCGGAGGCCCGGGGCTCTTGGCCACATTGCGGCGCTCCGCGAGTGGCGTGTAGGGGATGGTAAGGAAGGCTTGCGTGGCGTGATCGTAAATCACGATGCGCCGGTTCTTAGCGTCCAGGAGGAGCAAGCCGCCAGCCGCCGGCGCGGGGCCCATTTCGTTTGGATCCGTGGGAGCCTCGATGGTGACGGGCGGCAGAACCCCTGGGCCGGATCGGGTCGCGGCGGCGGCCTCCCGGATCAAGGTCACCTGTCGCGTTTGCGGGTCATAAGCGATGACCCGGCCCTGTTCCACCTTGCCCAGAGGTCCGCAGCCAGATAGGGCCAGCGCCGCGGCGATCAACGCCAGAGTTGTTCTAGGCAACCAACACCGCCTCTCTCTTCATGGCCAGTTCTTCCCGTACACCCATCACGAACTTCATCACGATGAATAGCGAAAGCAGCGACACCAGGCCCATAACCAGAATGGTCGCGGAGAGGTCCAGCACCGATTTGAGGCTGGGGTGCGTGGCTGCGATAATCTTCATCAGAATGGATATGTCGCAGCCCACCACGGCAAATCCGAAGAAGATGCGGATTCCGTAACCCTTGACGTATTTGGTGGCCACCGCGCCGATCTGCGCGCCAACGGCCGCCCCGATCAGCATGATGAAAGCGGCCCACAATTCCACGCGTCCCTTGTAGCTGTACGTCGCCGCGCCGTACAGCCCGGAGACCGCGATTTCAAAGAGGTCCGTACCCACCGCCACGTGCGTGGGGCACCCGATCAGGTAGATCAGCGAGGGCATGCGGATCAATCCGCCGCCAATTCCTAGCACGCCCGCCAGCCATCCTGTAAAGAACGCGACCGCCACCGGCAGCCATACCGAGCAGCGCACACCGGCTCTTGGGAAGTTCACCACCGGGGGGATCTTGATCTGCTGCAGCGTCTTGTACCATTCAATGCCGGTGGTGAGCTGATCCACGGTCCGGCCGGCGGCCCTGGCTGCGCGGTCTTTGTTCCGCCGCTTGAGCACGTCGGCAAACACTAGCCAGGCGATCCCGGTCAGCAAGACGAGGTAACCGCAGCGCACATACAGATCGATCTTTCCGACGCGCTCCAGCCACATGATGTTGCGGGCGCCGATCTCCAGTCCGCCGACGGTGCCGAAGACCATGATCAGTGCGAGCTTGTAATCGACGTTGCCGAACTTGGCGTGCCGCATGGTGGAAATCAGCGACTTTCCCGCCATATGGGTGATGTCGGTCCCGATCGCAAAGGCCATCGGAAGACCGAGGACGTTCAGGGCGGGCGTGACCATCCAGGCGCCGCCCATGCCAAAGAAGCCTCCGATAATTCCGACGCCCAGCCCCAGAATCACCAGGCCCGGCCACCAGACGTGAACCCCGGCAATAGGCAGGAGCACATAAAACCAATTCATGAATCACCTCAATAAAAATAGATCGGGCCGCTAGTTCTCTCTGAGCGCTCTGGACTTCAGGTCGATCCCGATCTGGCGCATCAGCAGATCGGCCAGGCCGCCCAGGATGGCGCCTCCCAGCGGAATTGTCACGACAGTCAGCAGTGCGAAATAAAAATGGCTTTCGTTGTATACGTTGACCCACCAGGCCGTGAGGCCGGTGAGATGGCGGCTGTCCGCCACGATGACCATGGTGCTGGCTTTTTCCTCCGCCAGCAGATGCCAGGGGAGGAGAAGAAGACCCAGACCAAGCAGCTTCGGTATCAAGCCTGTTTTGCTCATAAATAGATAGAATTACTCAACTGATCCGCAATGTCAATCCCGTTTACACCTGCTTCTATAGAATCTGTTCTAGTACCAGACCAGTATTGGCGCGGAGATTGCCGCGCGCGACGCCGTGTGTTGTACTGTTGCCATGATGAAGCCAGTCCTGTGGGCAATCCTGCTGGCCGCGCCCCTCGCCGCCCAGGTGCGTATCGCGCAACACGGCATCGAGTACATCTCGGTCGAGATCAAGGGGAAGCCGTTCACCCAGTTCTACATCGGGCCGGAAACCAACAAGCCCTACTTGCACCCGCTGCGCTCGGCCAGCGGGAAGATCGTGACGCGCGGCTACCCGATGGAGGAAATACCGGGCGAAGCGCACGACCATCCCCACCATCGCGGACTGTGGTTCGCCCACGGCGACGTGAACGGGATCGACTTCTGGGGTAACGAGACGCGCGGGCCCAAATTCGGGCGCATCGTGCT
This sequence comes from Bryobacterales bacterium, assembly GCA_003166475.1. Taxonomy (GTDB): domain Bacteria; phylum Acidobacteriota; class Terriglobia; order Bryobacterales; family Bryobacteraceae; genus Bog-159. The sequence goes on from PMVV01000356.1 coordinate 13,971, forward strand.
GGCCAAGATCGACAACCTGTCGGGCGGCAAGGAATCAGGGGTGATCGATGCCACCTTCGGCTGGCTCGATCCCGCCGGCAAAGTGCTGCTGACCGAAACGCGCCGTATGACTTTCCGCGGCGAGCCGAAGACCCGCACCATCGACTTCGATATCACTCTGACGGCGCGCGAGAAGGCCGTCTTTGGCGATAGCAAGGAGGGCACGTTCGCTCTGCGTGTGGCGTCCGCCCTGGAGGAACCGAACAGCGGCGGGCCCGCGCAACCGGTGCGCACCGGCCACATGGTGGACTCCCAGGGACGCGAGGGCGAAAAGGAGATCTGGGGCAAGCGCGCCGATTGGGTGGATTACTATGGCGTATTGGATGGCGAGCCGCTGGGAATTGCAATGTTCGACCATCCGTCGAATCCCAGGCACCCAACCTATTGGCACGCACGCGGTTACGGCCTCTTTGCGGCGAACATATTCGGTCTGCGCGATTTCGAAAACGACAAGAGCAAAGACGGCAGCCTCACCCTGGCGCCCGGCGAAACTGTGCGCTTCCGCTATCGCGTGGTGATTCATCCGGGAGACGTCCGCGGCGCGCACATCGCCCGACTGTACCAGGACTACTCTGCCGGCGGCCGATAGATCTCGCGCACCAGCGGCACAATGACGTCGGGCACCAGGTGCTGCCAGGGGGCCCCTTCGCGAATGCGCCGCCGCACGTCGCTGGCGGAGATGGCGTTCACGTCGGCGGGTAAAGGCGGCGCGCGGATGTGTTGCCGCAGATGCCGGGGCGGCTCATAGGCTCCCTCCCGGCAAGCAACCAATAGTTGAAATACTTCCAGCATCCGATTGATGGCATTGGGCTTGCCGTAGTTCCATCCAACCATGCGCTCAGCCGCATCCCGGCCGCAGACAAATGCCAATGCGACGTTCGGCCCATAAGCGGCGCGGCATTCCTGGGCAATCTCGATGAATAAGCCGCCAACGGTCGCGGCCGCGGCCAGCCGCGGACGCCCATGGAGCAACGCGCGCAGCATGTCCGCTCGCTGGGTAAAACTGGCGCCATCGTAGTTCTTGTGGGGGAAAGTGCGCGGCAGGACCAGCACCACCTCATCCAGTTCCCCCAACGCGGCTTCGGCGAGCGCCAGATGGGCTCGGGTGGGCGGGTTGAAGCTACCGGGAAGGATTCCCAGGCGGGCGGGTTGATCCCGGCATTGGCTCAAGAACTCCATTGAGGGAATTGACCCACGTGAGACACCAAGGGCGCGAGATTACTCCCGCGCCCCTGCCGATCATGCTGAATGACGTTGAATCACGCCGCGATCAGGCGGCCCGCAGCATATCGTCGATCGACTCCGCGGCGGCAAACTCATTTCGATCCACAGCTTCCTGGCAGCGGATGCAGAAGCCAGCCCACGGCACAGCGTCCAGGCGCTTGGTCTTGATCTCCTCTTCGCAGTGCAGGCAAACGCCATAACTGCCTTCGTTCATACGGAATAGCGCCGCCCGCACGTTGCGCAGCAGACTGGCCTCGCGGTCCAGGTTGCGGATCGCAAGTTCCCTTTCTCCAGCAAGTTGCACCTCATCCAGAGCATCCGGGGACTTCTCGATCAGGATGTCGTCGCGATTCCGCAGCCCGCCCGACAGTTCGGCTTGCTTGGCTAACAGGATCGCCTTGTATTTTTCGAGTTCGGTTCTGTTCATGATCTTCTCTCCTATCTTTTTTCGTTCTATCCTGCCGGGTTCGTTTGCCCGACAGAGAATAGACGAAATTTCACTCCAAAAGTTTCAAAAAATCTCAGCCTCTTCGGCTCAAGTCCAAGCGTTCCTTTCGTGAACGCCCCCACACGGGAAACCACTGTAGCAATCCGCGTACCAAATTGCAAAGCTATTTCGATCCGCTAAAGTACCCTACCGAAAGTTACCTTCAAACGACCGCTGGCCGGCTTCTGGTCCAATCGGCTGGTACATTAGTGCCGAATCTCGGATCTTTTATCACAAGACGTTAACGCGGCCGATGCGTTACCTCCGGGCGAGGAGAACGGTTCTATGACCACTGTTCAACATCTGTACACACCCGGATACAGTGTCGGCGTTTGCACCCGAACGTGGTGAAATCGGGGATTCCAATCGAAGCTCATTTGGAGTATGCTAGTAGCGGGACCGGAGTTGCGGTCCGATCCCGCTCGACCACTACCGTCGGCCCTTACGGCGCCAGACGATAATGAGCGTGACGCTGCCGAACAACAGCAGGTCAACTAGCAATAGAATCATTGGGTTGATCCTCCTTTCCGCTTAGACTGGAAGGCCCGGGCGCTCCCCGGGCTTTCCCGATCGAAGCTCTAGTGCTCCTCACGGGAACTTGCTCTTCCAGCTTCAGACGGAAAGGTCTCCACTTCTAAGGTGCGGCGACCTGCCCCGGATTCTCCGTCTTTGCGGCCCAGTGCAGCCCGATGCCGCCGAAGATAAAGCCGCGCGCTTTCACCGAAGCGTAGCCAAAGCTCCGCAGGCGGTCGGCGAAATCCTGGATGGAGACGAAGGAGCGCAACGAATCCGGAATATAGGTGTAGATGCGCGGGCGGCCATGCAACAACAGTCCCCAGAATCCACCCTGCGCATACAGATAGCCGACATACAACTGGCGCAGCACCGGATTCGCCGGAAGGAAAAAATCCAGCGTCACCAGCAGGCCGCCAGGCCGCGTGACGCGCTCGATCTCCCGTAGCGCCGCATTCAAGTCGGGGAAATTGCGGAGGCCGTAGCCGATGAACACGCAGTCGAAGGTGTGTTCGGGGAAGGGAAGGACGGTGGCATCGGCGCACACGGCGTCGCGGATGCCGCGCTCGTGCGCCAGCCTTAGCATGCGCTCGGTGAGATCCACTGCGATGGACTTGGCCTGCGGGCAACGCTCCACTACCAGCCGCGAAAAGTCGCCGGTTCCGGAGGCCAGATCCAGGACCGTCGCCCGCTCCGGCAAATTCGCCATCTGGACACCGCGCCGCTTCCAGCGCCGGTCCATCCCGTAGGAGAAAATGCGCGTAATGAAGTCGTAGCGCGGCGCGATGGTGCTAAACATCGCGCGCATCAGACGCAGGTCTTGCCTTTCGGCTGGAATAGACATTAGCAGCCGAATTGTAGCACCCTCGCGCGGCGCCGTGGCGATGGCGGGCGCGCGCGGGGTACTTGGCGGTTTTGCGAAACCGCTCCCTTACGGTCGCGGCTCGGTAGTCGCGGGTCGGTAACAGTCCCCGTTGGGCTTACTGAGCCGGGCCCGGGGGCACCCCGTCAGGAAAGGCTTTTTGAACGGTTACCTTTCAGCGGCGCGACGACTTGGCGTTCATACTGCGCAGCGCTTCCGCTCCCGCGCCGGCAGCAAATGTCACAACAGGCGCCGTCACCGGCGCTTCCATCATCTGCATCATGGCGTACGGCGGCATGTCTTCGGCTTCGGTGAAGAACGTCATGCTGGCCCGCTCGGAGTCGTAGTCCACCCTGACGAGATCTCCACCGCGCACCTGTGCGGTAGCGATCAGGTTGGACAACGGATGCACCAGGCTGCGATCGATGGCCCGCTTCAGATGCCGCGCTCCATACTTCAGGTCGGTGCCCTCGCGCAGCAGAAAGTCCTTGGCCACGTCGGTCAGCGAGAAGAGGAATGGCGCGCCATTCGCCGCATGGAAAATGCGGTGCTGCAGGATGTTCAATTCCAGCCCCAGGATCTTGCGCAATTCCGGCTCGCCCAGCGGCCGGAACACCACCACCTTGTCGATGCGGTTCATGAACTCCGGGGTGAACTTCCGCCGCGCGGCTTCCACTCCGGCGCGCGCGATCTTTTCCGTGAGGCTTCCGTCCACCACCCCGGTGGAACATTTGCGTTCCATTTCGGAAGCTGCGAATCCCAAGTTGGGACGCATGATCGAATTCATTTCGCCCGCGCCCAGGTTGCTGGTCATGAAAATCATGGCTTGCGAAAAGTCCACGCGGCGGTTGTCGCCCAGCGTCAGGGTGGCCTTGTCCAGAATCCCCAGCAGCAGGTTCCATAGAGAGTCGCTGGCCTTCTCGATCTCGTCGAACAGCACGAAGCTCAGCTTGATCTTGTCCGTGTAATGCTGCTGCAGGACTTCCTGGCTCAGCAAAGGGTGCGTTTCGCGATGCCCCAGATATCCCGGAGGCGAACCGATCAATTTCGCGATCTCGTGGCTGTGCTGGAACTCGGCGCAGTCTATCTTGACCACCGCGCGCATATCGCCCACCAGGCTTTCCGCGGTGGCTTCCACCATGCGCGTCTTACCCGAACCGGTCGGCCCCAGAAAGAGGAAGTTGCCGATGGGTCTCCCCGGGCTCGACATGCCTGCCAGATACGTCTGATAGATGTTCACGATCTGGTCGATCGCCTCGTCCTGCCCGACAATCCGCCGGCGTAAATCGCCTTCGAGTTTCACCGCTTCAGATCCCGTAAGCGTCGGGTCAAGCTGTCTGTTCATTCGGCCCATGACTTTGCCTCTCGTCAGCCCTCGTAGTATGAGGTGCATCTCGACAGAGTCAATAGCACGTCGCCTGCCAATTTTATGGCACGCGGTATTCCTTCTATTTCTGAGGTTTGGAAGGCCTTACTTCCACCCGGCTAATCAACGTACGCGCGGGCATGCCGAGCAGCATCGCCACGACTTCGGCAATGTCTTCGGGCTGGATCTTCCACGCCGCCGCACCGGTCCGCGGACCAAAGTCCGTGTCCACGCTGCCGGGCATGATGTAACTGACGCGCACGTCCTGGTAACGGTGATCGAGCATCATCGCCTCGCTGAACCCGTTCAGTCCGAACTTGGATGCGTTGTAAGCCGCGCCGCCGGCAAACGCGTTCTTCCCCGCCAGGCTGCTAATGTTGACGATGTATCCCCCGCCGCGCTTCTGCATGCGCGGCAGCGCTTCGTGACTGCAATAATATACCCCGCTCAAGTTCAGGTCGATGCTGCGCCGCCACTCTTCGGGTGTGAGATCGGCCACACTTTTGAAAATGCCGATGCCCGCGTTGTTGATCAGAAAATCTACACCGCCGAAGCGCGCATCCACGCTGGCGAAGAAGCGCTGCACCTCCGCGAGCTGCGAGACGTCGGCGGCTTCCGCCAGCAACCGTCCGCCCGCGCCGGGTTCACAAGCTTCCACAAGAGCCTGCACATTTTGCCGCGATCGGCTGCAAACCGCCACCGCCGCGCCTTCCCGCAGCAGGCGCTCCGCGATAGCCCGCCCGATCCCACGTGTGCCGCCTGTCACAATCGCAATCTTGCCGGATAATGTCTGTTCCATTCCTTGATTGTAGTAGGACACAGAAACCGCCGCTCCCCGGTGCGCTTACGGCGTCAGCAGGAAGCCGTGGGACACGGTGTTCGCGTCATAGTAGTATCCCGTGATCGCTCGCGAGTTGTCGATGCTGCGGACGAAGGTGCCTTGGTACGTGCCTGTGCCCGCGCCGGGGACTTCGAAGGAGGTGATGGCGAGGCCGCTCGAATCGCGCAGGAAGCCGTGATAAAAATAGTTCGCGTCCAGGTACAATCCGGCGATAGTCCCCCCCACATCGATCGACCAGGCGACGGTGCCTTGATAGGCACCCGTGCCCGCGCCCGGCGCATCGAAGGTGGCTATCGTGCCATCCGCGGCGCGCACGAAGCCGTGCCACAGATTGTTCGCGTCCGAGTAGAATCCGGCGATAGTCCCCTCGGCATTGAGGCTCTTTTCGGAGGTGCCCTCATTGATGCCGCCGGTGCCCGCGCCAGGAGCATCGAAAGTGCTTATCGTGCCATCCTTAGCGCGCACGAAGCCGTGACCCACATTGCTCGCGTCATAGTAGGTTCCGGCGATGGTCCCCGCCGCGTTGATGGAACTGGCGATGGTGCCCTGATAGGCGCCTGTGCCCGCACCCGGAATATCGAAGGTGGCGATCGCGCCACTGCGAGCGCGGACATAGCCGTGATACAGATTGTTCCCGTCCAAGTAGTATCCGGCGATAGCACCCTCCGCGTTGAGGTCGGCGGCATAGGTGCCCTGGGTATCGCCCGTGCCCGCGCCGGGAACATCGAACGTGGTTAGCGTGCCATCGGCCGCGCGGACGAAGCCGTGAGACATATCGCACGCATCATAGTAAGTTCCGGCGATGGTTCCCTCGAGGTTGATCCAACCGCCGAAGGTGCCCTGGTAGGTGCCTGTGCCCGCGCCTGGAACGTCGAACGTGGTTATGGCGCCATTGGCAGCGCGCACGAAGCCGTGATACAGATTGTTCGGGTCCGTGTAAAATCCGGAGATAGCCGCCTTCGCGTTGACGCTGACGGCGAGGGTGCCCTGGCCATCGCCGGTGCCCGCGCCCGGAACGTCGAACGTGATGAAAGTCGGCTTGCCGAGATCCCCGATTGCTTTGGCGCCTGGTTCCTGCGCGACCATTGCCGCGGCAAAAAGGAGGCAGAGGCAAAGAGCCGCCGCTCCCCGGTTCAGTTTGCTCAAGATCATGGGTCCTGCTGCTTTTCTCAAAGTGTGTCGATGCATATTCATTCTCCTTTACTCAGATTTGCCTGCCGAGTCCGCTCACGGAGTCAGTAGAAAGCCGTGGACCACATTACTCGCATCGTAGTAATATCCGGCGATGGCCCCCAAATTGTCGATGCTGTATCCCGTGCTGCCCTGGCCGGAGGCACTGCCCGCGCCTGGGGCCTCGAAGGAGGTTATGGCGAGGCCGCTGGGATCGCGTATGAACCCGTGATCGAGACCATTCGCGTCCACGTAAACGCCCGTGATTGCCCCTTTCTTGTCGATGGAGAAGGCAAAGGTGCCGGCGGCGCCAGGAGCGTCGAAGGTGGTTATCGTGCCATCGGCGGCGCGCACAAAGCCATGATTGATACCGCTCGCGTCGACGTAACTTCCGGCGACAATGCCCGCCCCGTTGATGCAGCAGGCATTGGTGCCCTGTCCGGAACTCGTGCCTGCGTCGGGAGCGTCAAACGTGGCGATCGTGCCGTCGATTGCGCGCACGAAGCTGTGAAGCACATTATTCGCGTCGTCGTAGAAGCCAGCGATGGTTCCCTCCGCGTTGACGCTGGCGGGTTCGGTGCCTTGGCCATCGCCCGAGGCCGCGCCCGGAGCGTCGAACGAGGTGAAGGTTGGTCTGTGGAGGTTCCCGATTCCTCCCGCGCCCGGTCCCTGCGCGGGCATTGCCCCGGCAAAAAAGAAACAGAGGCAGAGCACTCTCGCTCCCATGGGTCCTGCTGCGTCTCTCAAAGTGTGTCGATGCATATTCCTTCTCCTTTACTCAGATGTGCCTGGCGCCTTGGTAGTGGGTCAATTTGCGTAGCATCGCCTTGGAGGGCGGCCAATCGTGGCCGCAGCCGCCTTTTTAGGCGGCCAGAGCCGGCNNATTGCAAACTGACCCACTACCGGCGCCTTGCTCATGGCGTCAGCACGAAGCCGTGGGACACATTACTTGCGTCAACATAGTATCCGGCGATCGCTCCCAAGTTGCCGATGCCATATCCGAAGGTGCCCTGGCCTGCGCTGCTGCCTGCGCCTGGCACCTGGAAGGAGGTGATGGCGACACCACTGGCATCGCGCACCAAGCCGTGAAGCACACCGTCCGCGTCAGTATATTCTCCGGTGATGGTTCCTTCCGCGTTGATCCAAGCAGGGAAGGTGCCCTGGAGTTCTCCAGTCCCTGCGCCCGCGGCGCCGAAGGTGGTTATGGTTCCGTTTGCGGCGCGCACGAAGCCTTGAGCCGCCGTGTATCCGTCCTGGTAGGAATATCCGGCGATAGTCCCGGCGGAGTTGATGCTCACGCTGTTGGTGCCCCCGCCGAGGCTCGTACCCGCGCCGGGGGCATCGAAGCTGATTATCGTGCCATCCGCGGTGCGCACGAAGCCGTGGTTCACGGTATTGGTGTCCAAGTAGTTTCCGGCGATATCCCCCGCCGCGTTGATCGCAGCCGGGAGTGTGCCCAGGTTTGCGCCTGTGCCCGCGCCGGGAGCATCGAAGGTGGTTATGACGCCTTTCGCGGAGCGCACGAAGCCGTGCCACACATTGTTCGTGTCCGAGTAGTATCCGGCGATATGCCCCGCCGCGTTGATGGAATTGGCGAATGTGCCATAACCCGCGCCAGTGCCAGCGCCCGGAGCGTCGAACGTGGTAATCGCGCCACTGGCCGCGCGCACGAAGCCATGCCACGTATTGTTCCCGTCGATGTAGAGTCCCGCGATATCCCCCGCGGTGTTGATGCTATCGGCAAAAGTGCCCTGGCCATTGCCCGTGCCCGCGCCCGCGGCATCGAATGTGGTGAAGATCGGCTTGTGGAGATCCCCGATTGCTTTGGCGCCCGGTTCCTGCGCGGGCGTTCCCGCGGCAAAAAATAAACAGAGGCAGAGAATCGCCGCTCCCCGGTTCAGTTGGCTCAAGATCATGGGTCCTGCTGCTTCTCTTAAAGTGTCTCGATGCATATTCCTTCTCCTTGACTCGCGCCAGGCGGCCTGAGAGGCCGCCGCAGGCCGGGGGCCTGCCCCTTGCTTCACCAGCTCCACGCGGCGATTGAGCGCGCGTCCGTCGTCGGAATCGTTGGATGCCAGAGGCGCATAGGGACCGTCGCCGTAGGCCTGGAGCCTGTCGGCTGCTACGCCATACTGTGCGGTGAGCGTTTGCACAACGGCCGCCGCGCGCCGCCGCGAGAGGTCCATGTTCGCGGCCAATGCGCCCACGTTGTCCGTATGGCCGACCACATAGACTTTGAGTTTGGCGTCCTGTTTCAGCAATTTGACAACTTCCTGCAGCGCGGGGGCGGACTCCGGCTTGACCTCGGCCTTTCCGGTATCGAAGAGGATGCCGTTCACTACGCTATGGCCGGTGGCGGCCAGGCCGCTTGAAAGCGCGTCCGCGGTGGTGGCCACCATATCTTGCGTCAACTGCGTTTCGATGACGATATACTGCTTGTAGTCGCCGCCCCCGTTGACTTCCTCCCGAATCCAGGCCTTGCCCAAGTGGACCGTGAATCCCCCGCTTCCGGAGTCCCCTACAAAAGCCCATCCCGCCGTCTTGAAGGCAGTCGTGAGGTTGCGAGTCACCTGGGCCACGCTTGCTCCCGCGGGTAAATCGTACCAGGTATAGTGATATTCGCCCTCAATCTTCTTGGGCTCCTTCTTGGCGCCGATATCGTTGAAGGTAAAAGCATTGTCGGGGTTGTCCTCGCAAATCTCGATGAAGGAGCCCGGAAAGCGGCTGATCAGGGGCGAGTCCTTGCAACCGTTCGCGTCCTTCGTAGCAGCGTGTACCGCGAAGGGAATCGCCAGGCACAGGAAAAGATACCTGGCGAATCTCGCGGTCCTCCGAATCGAATTCCAACTGGTTCCTTGAATAAAAGTGCGTCGTCGCATGGTTCCCTCCCTTTCGCTCGATTTGCCGGCGCGCCCGAGGGCCTCAGCCTGCGATGCCGAATCCGGCTTTCATTCAATACGCCGGAAAAGAACGGAAACGGGATCATGCGTTACAATCGATTGCAATAGATGGGATGACGGGCCCACCTGATTTCGAGTCCGCGCTCGCCGGTTTGCGCGCCGGCGACAAGGCGGCACTGGACGCGGTGCTGCCGGCTCTGTATGCCGAACTGCGCCGCATTGCGGAAGCCTGCCTGGCGGGCGAACGCCCCGATCACACGCTGCAGCCCACCGCGCTGGTGCATGAGGCCTATATGCGTCTGCTGGGGCAGCGCCACGTGGATTGGTCCTGCCAGCCTCAAGTGCTGGGACTGGCGGCGCGCATGATGCGGCGCATCCTGGTGAATCACGCGGAGGCGCGCAATGCGCAGAAGCGCGGCGGCGGCTTCCGCATCCCGCTGGACGACCAGTTGGAGCTGATGGAGAGCGGCCAGCTCGATGTCCAGTCCCTGGACCTGGCGCTGAACCGGCTGGAAGCCATCGACGAGCGGCAGGCCGTATCGTGGAACTGCGGTTCTTCAGCGGCTTGAGCGTGGAAGACACGGCCGCCGCGATGGAGGTTTCGACAGCCACCATCAAGCGGGAATGGCGCACCGCGCGGCTCTGGCTGGTCCGCGAGCTGGATAGCGCGCGCCCATAACGGACCCATGACGAACCCATGACCAGCGAGCGATGGCAGCAGGTCAAGCGGGTCCTCGACGAACTGGACGGCATCGGGCCGGAGGCCGTGCCGGACGCGCTGACGGCGGCCTGCGGCGGCGACGAGGATCTGCGGCGCGAGGTGCAATCGCTGCTGTCGTTTGAGGAGCGGGCCGAGGCGCTGGAGCGCGCGGCGTGGCCCTCCACGGGCGGCATACCTGGGCGGATCGGCCCTTATCGCGTCGAGCGCCTGCTGGGCGCGGGCGGCATGGGCGCGGTCTACCTGGCGGTGCGCGACGACGATCAGTATCGCAAACAGGTGGCCATCAAGGTGACTGCCACCAGCGGCGATCCGGATCTGCTGGGCCGGTTTCGCGCGGAGCGGCAGATCGTGGCTGGGCTGGATCATCCTTATATCGCGCGTTTGCTGGATGGCGGCGCGCTGGCCGACGGGCGGCCTTACTTCGTCATGGAGTACGTCGCCGGCCGGCGGATCGATGAATACGCGGCCGAGAAGAAGCTGGATCCGGCAGCCGTACTGCGGCTGTTCCTGAAGGTCTCGACGGCGGTACAGTTCGCGCACCAAAACCTGGTCGTGCATCGCGACCTGAAGGCCGGCAATATTCTGGTGAGCGAAGACGGCGATCCGCACCTGCTGGATTTCGGTATTGCCAAGGTGCTGGACCCGGCGGTGCTCACCAACGTGGAGATCACGCACACCTTGCTGCGGCGCATGACGCCGGCTTCGGCCAGTCCGGAGCAGGTAGCGGGGAAGGCCGTCACGGTTTCGACCGATGTGTATGCCCTCGGCGTGCTGCTGTATCGGTTGTTGACGGGCGCATCGGCATATGCGGGGGCCAAGGGATTCGATACCGACCCGGCCAGAGCCATCCTGGAATACGATCCTCCGCCCGCCAGCCGTGCGCCGGGCGTGGCGCAGAAGCTGCGGCGTGCGTTGGCGGGCGATTTGGACAACATCGTGCGCAAGGCCGTCGAGAAGGAGCCGGCGCGGCGCTACGCCTCAGTCGAGGAATTGGCGGCCGATATCGAGCGGCACCTCAAGGGCCGGCCGATCCATGCGCGGCCCGCCTCGTTTTCCTATCGCGCCGCGAGGTTCCTGCGGCGCCACCGTCTGGCGGTCGCGGCGGCGGCGCTGGTAGGGCTGGCCATCGCAGGGGGACTGGCGGGCACCTTACGCTATGCACGGCGGGCGCATTTGGAACAAGTGCGCGCGCAGCATGGATTGGCCGCGGTGGGCAAACTGATGCAGTCGTTTATGTTCGAGTTCGACGACGCCATCAAGAATCTTCCCGGTTCCTCGCCGGCGCGGGAACTGGTGGAGCGCCGGGCGGTGGAGTATCTGGACAAGCTGGCATCGGAGGCGGGTGACGATCCTGCCATGCTGAGCGACTTGGCCGACGCTTACATGCACGTCGCCCACATGACGGGCGCGTTCCGCGAGGCCCGCGGCGACAGCTCGCCGCAGAAGGCGCTGAAGAACGGGCTTAAGGCGCTCGCTCTGCGGCGGCGCGCGTTTGCCCTTGATGCGGGCGATGACAACCTGCGCGTCAAGCTCAGAGACAGCATCTGGGGCACCGCCTCGCTATACTTCACCGCCGGCGACATTCGGCGTGCGGCAGAGCTTTACCGCGAGCACCTTCGCATGTGCGAAAGCGCCGTCGAGCGCGGCGGTTCCGTGGAGGAACGTTTGGGCCTGGGTGGGGCCCTCACCTCCATGGGGTCCATTGAGCGGGAGCTTGGCCATTACGATGTGGCCCTGGCCTGGCACCGCCGCGCTTTGGCGGTACGCGAAGGGCTGCTTAAGGCCGACCCGGCCAGCGCCAGGGCGCAACGCGCGGTGGGGATCTCGCACGAGTTTATCGGCTACGTTTTCAGCTCGCAGCGGAACTACGCGGCGGCAGCGGACGAACATCGCAAAGCGTTCACACTGTTCCAGCCGATCGCCAAGGCCGACGTACGCAACTCGGGCATCGAGCGGCTGGCAGCCGTAGCGCAGGAGAATCTGTGCGAATCGCTGGCGCTCGGCGGTGCGGCGCAGGAGGCTGTGGGTTACTGCGAAGCGGCGATCGCCTTGTACGGTGGAATGGCGGCGTCCGATCCCAAGAACTTCCAGGCGTCTGAGGACCTGGCTTCCTGCGAATCCACCATGAGCATCGCACTGGACCTTGCGGGTTCGCCCCGCACGGCGTTCGAGCACCAGCAAAAAGCGCGGCGGCTGTTCGAGTTGGCGGCCAGCAGAGATCCGGATGCGGTGGATCTGGCGGAGGAAAACGCGGAGAGCCTGATGGAGTTGGCCAAGCTGCGGCAACAGTTGCACATGGATGGCGCCGAGGCTGCCGCGGCAGACGCGGTGCGGGTACTCGAAACGCTGGTGACGCGCTCGCCCGAAAACCGGCGCATCGGAGCTATTCTGCAGCGGGCTGAAGATCTCGATCGCTCGATGCGGCGGTAGTTTGCTCGGGTATGATGTGGGGCGGCCAATCTTGGCCGCAGCCGCCTTTTCAGGCGCCCATGGCCGGCTGAAAGCCGGCTGCGGGCAGAATGCCCGCCCCACAAGATCCAAGCTGGTTGTCACTCTATTAGGCGAGACTCAATAGGCCGCCTCAGCGGCCGCCGAACAGCCATAGCTTGATCGGCTGATACAGCAAATAGATCGCCCCAGCCGCTAACCAGATCGTCGAGCTGACCGAGAACGCGCGCGCGGTGATGCGCACCTCTGGCGTGCGGTCTAACTGCAGCAACGGACCACTTTCCCTCGCGGCCGTCCGGTCGTACAGAAACAGCGGAGCCCCCGCATAAAGCGCAAATACGGGAAACCACACCGCGGTGATAACCATATTCGCCTGCTTGAGCGGCCCACTTTGCCAAAGGAAGCCGATCGATTTGACCGCGTCTGCGATCGCGAATGCCGCCAGGGCTAAGTGCCGAATGGCGAGGGCGCGCCCGGCGGACCGCAAGCCGGTCATCAGATCGCGCGAGCGCTCGATGGCCGCTTTCCCCGATCGTTTTTCAACCACGCAAATCACCGGCCACAGGCAATCGGCCAACACCCAACCCGGCCCGAAGAACCACAGAGATCGGGCCTGCGTCACCACCAGAACGGGAACGCTCCGCACCAACCTCAACAAAACTCTTAGCGATAGAAACTTCCGCACGCGGACTTGTTCGTCCAACGCCATAAGCGCCGCGGCCGCGCGCAGGACGTTGTCTGAAAAAATGAAAAGGGCCGCTGCTGCCAGCGGCACCAGCACGATTCGCACCGCGGCGACCGGCAGCAGTTTCCTGCTGAATGAAACCAGCAGGGCCGTCAGCGACAAGACGGTCCCATAGATGGGCACCAGCAAAAGAGCGTATGCCGCGAGATGCTGCAGCAGAAATGCCTTGGATCTCCGTAGCGCGAGAAACTCGGCGTCCACAGCGTTATGGAACCGCCGTGTAAATGCGATTGCAGAGGGTGGGCGATCCGCGGGATTGCGCTCGAGTCCGGCGAGAATCGCGTCCGATACGTCGCGCGGAATCTTTTGGATGCTCGCCGGCGGAGGAGGACTGCCAGTCCGGTGAAATTCGAATAGCCCGCTATGCTTTCCGGTAAACGGCAGTGCGCCGCAAACCAGGGAGTAGGCTACCACCGCCAAACTATAGATGTCGGAACGGAAATCGATTTCCTGTCCCAACGCCTGCTCCGGCGACATATACGCGGGGGTTCCGATCAAGCTGCCCGGCATGGTTTGCGCGCCCGCGCCGCTGTCGAACGATCCGGAAGACCCGGCCGGAGTTGGCGTTGGCGCCATAGCGACGGTCTCTGTCTCCTCATGCGCCGTCTCGATCACGGCCGTTTCCAATTCGTCGCCGGGCATCGCGGGCTGGGGAGTGACGGTCTGTGGGGCGCTCGCCTCCGGCGTCTCCTTCACGGGCGGAGCCCAATCGCCGAGCAAATTCACCTTGGCCACTCCGAAGTCGAGCACTTTCACCGTGTACCCGCCGCGGCCGTTGGGTTCCAGCCAGATGTTGTCGGGCTTCAGATCGCGATGCACGATTCCATGCCGGTGGGCCTCCGCCAGCGCCAGTCCAATCTGGTCCAGAAGATCCGCAATCAGCGGCAGCGAGATCCGCGGAGTGGCCTTCTGGAAATCGGAAAGGGTCTGTCCGTCCAGAAACTCCATCACCAGGTACGGCATATCGCCGCCCGCGGCTCTGGCGATTCCGAAATCCGTGACGTTGACGATGTTCGGATGTCGCAGGCGGCCGCAGGCCTGTGCTTCACGCTGGAAACGGGCCAGAAACTGCGGCTCGGCCGCCCACCGCGGAGCGATCACCTTCACCGCGACGACACGGGTCGTTCCGAGATGCGTTGCCAGGTAGACATTACCCATGCCGCCCGCGCCGAGCTGCTTGTCGATGCGGTATTTGCCGTCGAGAATTTCGCCGATCATGGAGCGATCCAGAAGGTCCAGCCGCCATCATACCAATCACCGGATCGCCGCATGCGAGGAACGGTGGTCTTTCTGTCGGGCACGCACTCAGCGCTGTGCCTTCCGAAAGACATAGAAGAAGACAGTCAAACCCACACTCGCCAACAAATCCACCAACGAGGTCAGCAGTCTCATCGCCGGAACCAGCCCACGCCCAACGTTTAGGGCGGTGTCGATGAAATCTACCGCAAGGAAGACCGTGAGGACCAACATCCCGATCAGGGCGAAGAGCGCGGCGTTCTTCAAGCTCATGGTGAAAGTATACGCGCAATCGTTGCCGGTATCCACCGGGAGGCGCCCGCCCCGCCCGCCCGCTAGCAGCGAAGCAGGGCGGATGGAAAGCGCGCTAAGCTCGTATGGAGAACGATTCTTTACGCTAAGGAGAAACTATGAGCGATACAAACGCGGGCGACCGGGCGGGATTCTTCCTGCTGGGAGCCGCGATCGGCGCGGCGGCAGCACTGTTGCTGGCGCCGGAGTCAGGTGCACGCACTCGCCGGAGATTAGTCCGCAAAGGAGAAGAAGTCGCGGATTATCTGATCGACGGGGGCAAGGAACTGGTAGAGAAATGCGAGGATCTTTACGAGCGTAGCGGCGAACTTGGGGGCGATGCGGCGCGCGAGTTGGCCGCGAAATACCGGGCGCTGCATGAGCACAGCAAGCAATTGCTGGACGAGGCCGAGACGATTGTCCAGCGCGTAAAAAGCGCCGCCACGGGCCGGTAATTGCCAGGGTCCTAGTGGGGCAAGCTCCCAGCCTGCGGCGGCCTCTCAGGCCGCCCCGCCGCTGAGTCTGGCTCTTTGACCTACAGCCTCATCTCTTGCCCAATGCGCGCGATACCGACCCGCTCCGGCTCTTTCCCGGCTGCGCCGTAGAGGCGTTCGATCGGTTCGTGTCGCGGTTCGCGGCTGAGCGGGAAGGTCTGGTGATGCACGGGCAGGAAGATCTCCGCGCCCGCATCGTTGCCCATCTGCCAGGCTTGCTCCGGGGTGCAGTGGTACCGGATCCAGGGATTGTACGCGCCCACCGGCATAATGGCCAGATCGATGCGCCGTGAGCTGCGCAGCGCGCGGAAGGCCGAGGTGGCCGCCGTATCGCCGCCAAACAGCACGCGGTAGCGCCCCGCCTCGATCAGGTAGCCGTTGTATCCGCGATACGTATCGCCGTGCATGCGCGCGCCCCAATGATTCACTTCGAACGCCCGCAACCCGATGGGTCCCACGCGGGTGCGCTCGCCCCATCCAAGCTCCTTCACTCCGGCGTAACGGCGGGTGCGCAGCAGGTCGCTGGTCTTGGCGGCTGTCACTACGGTGGTCGACCGGCTTTCCAGCGCGCGCAGCGTCGCCAGATCGAAGTGGTCCATGTGCGCGTGCGAGAGCAGCACCAAATCGATCTTCGGCAGTTGGCCCACGCGCAGCGCGGGCGCCACCAGGCGCTTCAACCCCAGCGTCATCGGCCCGAAGCTCACGCCCACGCGATTGCCCAACACCGGGTCGGTCAGAATGGTCACGCCATCCAGTTTGAGCAGCACGGTGCTGTGCCCCAGCCAGGCCGCGTATAAACCGCGGTCGCGCCACAGCTTCGGGTTCGGACGTTCCGGTGAGGGTGTGATAGGATATCCCCTATCACATAGGATGCGGGCTGGCTCGCCCGCGTTGCGGGACATCCTGCGGCACTGAAAACAAGAGGGGAATACAATGCATCGATTGATGACGACTTTATTGGTGGGCGCGGCTCTGGTTGTGCCGGCCCTGGCGCAAGAAGCGGGCACCGTTCCATCCGTGCTGGTGGACCATTGGAAGACTTCCAAGAAGTACATGCTGGCCTTGGCCGAACAGATGCCCGCCGAGGACTACTCCTTCAAGCCAAATCCCGTGGAAATGAGCTTCGGCGAGCAGATGGCGCACATCGCCGGCGCCAATTCGTTCTTCTTTGCCACGCTTTCAGGCCAGAAGGATCCGATCGCCAAGCCGGCCAAGTTCGATAAGGCCTCCGTGCTGAAGACGCTCAACGATTCCTACGATTTCTGCATTGCCGCATTGACCGGCCTCGACCACGAGCGCATGTTCCAGACCTTCGATTCACCCGCGGGCAAGATGACCGGCATGGAATTGCTGCTCCTGGCAACCGATCACACGGCGCACCACCGCGGCCAGTGCATCGTTTACCTGAGGGCCAAGGGCATCAAGCCGGCGCAATATCAATTCTGAAGCGCGGCAGGCGGCGCCGGCGGCGGTCCTTCCCGCGCCAGTTTTTCACGGAGCAGATCCTCGACGTCGCCGAGTTTCTCGCCCAGCAGATTCAGCTTCTGCGCCACGCTCTGAATCCCCGATTCGGCGCGGCGATTGACGTCAAAGTCCAGTTCGCTGCGCAGGCGATCTTTTTTATCCTGCCGGTTTTGACTCATCATGATCACCGGGGCCTGGATCGCCGCAATCATGGATAGGAACAGATTGAGCAGGATAAATGGGTATGGATCCCAGGCCGCTCCGCCCAGCCGCACGTTGATGAGTGTGTAGACGGCGATCACTACCGAAAACGCGATGATGAAGGACCACGACCCGCCAAAACGAGCGACCTCATCGGCGATCCGCTCGCCCGTAGTCTCGCGTTCCTCGATGACGTCGTTCGGGTTGCGGGCCGCACGCATGCGCACAAGCTCTTGCGAGGCGTGGAACTGACGGCCCAGCACCGTCAGCATGTCCATGCCCGCATGCGGCTTGCGTTCGATCAGAATCGCAATGTCGTTCCGCTCCACTTCCAGGCACACTGATTCCTCGACCGCGAAGGCATCCGTCTGATGCGGCGTCTGGTCGAGCATCGACGCAAAACCGAAGAACTCGCCATTCCCCGGCTGGTCGACCACCACCTCCTGGTGATCTTCATCGACGATGGTCAGCCGGACACTCCCGGACACCACCACGTATGCCTTCCCGCCAGGGTCGCCTATTTTGTAGATCCGCTCACGCGCGGCGAATCGCTTGAGCTCGACTTGCGCGGCCAGCACGGCCCTCTCATCCGCGTCCAATAGAGCAAAGAGCGGGACATCATGCAGCGCCTCCGGGTTGCACGCCATCGGTCACCTCGTGCATATTCTACACGGGCGCCACACAATCCTGGCGGGGCTATTCCAGAACCCCGAGGATCTCGTCCTCTTTCAGGATCAAGTACTCGTCTCCATCGAGCTTGACCTCGGCCCCGGAGTACTTGCCGAAAAGAATGCGATCGCCCGCCTTGACCTCGGGCGGCATGCGCTCGCCGGTCTCCAGTAACTTGCCGTTACCCACCGCGATCACCGATCCCTGCTGCGGCTTCTCTTTGGCGGTATCCGGGATAATGATGCCCCCGCGCTTGGTTTCGCCCTCTTCCAGGCGCTTGATGACGACGCGGTCGTGCAAAGGACGCAGTTCCATATAGCTCTCCTATCGTTGCGATTATAGCCGATAGCGCTTGGAGGGCGGGCCGCCTAAAAAGGCGGCTGCGGCCAAGATTGGCCGCCCCACTACTCGACCGCGATCACCGCGGTGCCCGGCGAGGCCGTGGATCCCACCAGCGCCACCACCGGGACATCTCCGCTAGCCGTGGAAGCCGGTACCGTAACGTTGATCTGGTACAAGCCGGCATCGATCAGACCGGCGAATGCGGCCTGGCCGGCATCGGTTCCGCCGATAGTGATGGCCGGCAGCGTCGCCAAGGTGAGCGGGGTCGTAATCAGCTTGCCTTCCGGCGCCGCGGGATTCGTGACGCCGAACCCGGTGCCATAGAGCACAATGGTCTCGCCGGGCGCCGCCGGAGTGGCCCCGGTGGTGGTGCTGGCCGGCCCCACCAGCGTGCCATTCGCGTGCGTCGCCACAATGTGCTTTCCATCGCCTTGCAGGAAGAAGGCCGGCGCCACGTCTTGCACCTGGACGGTCACCGTCGCGCTGGCGAGGCCGAAGTTGTACGTCTCGACTTGCGCCTGTCCGGACGCCAGACCCACCGGGAGCAGAACGTTAAGCTGTCCGGGGATGACATATTCCACATACGCGTAGGTCCCGTTCACCGTCACACTCACGCTGTCGATGTCGGTCGGGAGCGCCGAATTCACGATGTCCTCGCCGTCCCACACCCGCGTGGTCCCCGAGAGGTTGCCTCCCGTTATGGTCACCCATGTGTTCGGCGCGATCGCGGGCAGAAAGCTCGCGCCATTGACCACGTCAGTCGCGGTCAGGACGGGCGCTGCCTGGAGCCGTCCAAGCAGTCCGTGGTTTCCGTTGTCCGGACCCGGAATCCCAGCCGTGAAATAGACCGCGTTGGCGTCTCCGCCGCTGCCGCCGTTGCCGGCCTGCAGGGCCCAAAGATTCGGGATCACGATAGGAGTGCCATCCGCGTTATTGAGCGTGGCCACATAGACGCCCGTGGTGGGATTGAACACGTTGATGGTGCCATCGCCGAAATTCCCCACCAGCAAATCGTTCGCGTAATCGCCGAAGTTGGTGGGCGCGATCGCCAGCCCCCAGGGCGCATTCAGGTGTGGGCCCGAGACCAGCCGGCTCATAAGAGTTCCCGCCGTGCTGTAAACGTCCACATATCCGTTTCCGGCGCCCGGCACCACGAAGGTCTTGCCGGTATTCTGTAGCGCGTAGGCTACGTACAAGTTGCCTGCAAGATTCTGAATGTTGAATGGCGCGTAGCCTGCGGGCAGGTTGGCGTCCTGGAAAGCATTCGGCAAAGTAACCGCGTTATAACTCGAGTCGAAGACGTCGATGGTTCCTTTGCTAAGATTCGCAGCGAAGAGGTAGGTGTTGGAACCGCTGGCGCCAATCGCCAGGCCCGTATAGCTCGCACCGGATGCCGAGTTGTCCACCATCACCTGCGCTGCGGCCGCGTTCACGCTGTGGTTCCAGCCGGATATGGTGCCGTCCAATGTGTCGAAAATGAAAGCCGCCGCTTCGCCGGTGGCGATGGCAAACCCCGTGGTGGCGTTGTTGACAGTCCCGGTCGGGGTGCCTGAACCTGCAACGCCAACAGCTTTGGAAGCCGGTATGGTCACCACCAGCGAAACCGGGCTGCCAGTGCTGCTATAAAGCGTGGACAACCCCGAGCCGTCGTCCGAGATCCAGAACGGACTGCTGGCCGATTCCGAGATGCCCCACGCGCCTCTAAGGGTAGCCGGATAAACAAGNNCTAAGGTGCGGATCGGTAAAATCGGCCAGGTCGGGGACATCCGATGCCAGGTTGCGAACTACGTAAGCATTCGAAGCCCATAGTGAGCCGGGAATTGCAGCTACACACAAGGCGTATCCTGCCAGCGTGGCCCACCTGCGAGAACCTTGCGTACTCATAGTATTACTTACCCTCCTTCGTCGTGCAACGGTATGTTAAAAGCATCACACTTACTCACACAGCAAATGACTGTCGTGTGACCTCAGTTAGCGTCAGTGTACACCCGCTCGGCTCAGGCCGGTTCTCTCCGTCGCGATTATTGT
>PMVV01000358.1 GCA_003166475.1 Bryobacterales bacterium
TGAGCTACGATGCGCTGGCAGGCCAGGTCAGGCGCTTTTTAGGCGCCCAGGGCCATTCTTAGCTTGGCACTCGGCATAACTTTCCAGACAACGGATGAGGCTTTCCACGGCTGTTCGCCGGGAATAAAGCTCCACCAGTTTCTTGTTAATCGACTTAACGTCACGCGGAGATGTGTTATTAAACCCCAAATCGGCAGCCATCACCGTTCTTTTGTACCAAAAGTACTAGATCCCTTCAATACCCCCATCCGCGACCGGATAACACCACCCCCATTTAGGGGTACATGCGTTCTCGGAAGCGTCTTCAGCCCTGCAAGAATGCGGCGATCCGGTCGGCGTCGTTGGGTAACACTACGGGCTGATTGGCAAACCGGGAATGTATCGCGGCTCCGTCCGGAGCCTCCAGTTTTCCGGTGTGATAGCGGTAGATGTAATCGGGGTCCTTCAACAGGTTGCCGGTGAGAACCGCAACCACGTCGGCGCTGGCCGATATAGTGCCGGATGCCGTCAGCTTGCGAATCCCCGCCAGCGTCGCCGCCGAAGCCGGCTCGCAGCCGATGCCGCACCGGCCGATCACCGCTTTCGCGTCCGCGATTTCCTGTTCGCTAACCTTCTCCACCACCCCGCCGGAGCAGGCCACTTCCCGCAGCGCCTTGGGCCACGAAACCGGATCGCCAATCTTGATCGCCGTGGCCAGCGTCTCCGGGTGGCTCACCGCGTGAAAGCCGCGCGCGGGTGCCAGCATGAGATCGTAAAACGGCGCCGCGCCTTCGGCCTGAATCACCGCCAGCCGCGGCATGCGGGCGATGAAGCCCAGCCCGTGCAGTTCCCGCAGCGCCTTGCCGAACGCGGCGGTGTTACCCAGATTGCCGCCGGGCAGCACGATCCAATCGGGCGGGTTCCAATCGCGCTGGTCGAGCATCTCGACGATAATCGTTTTCTGGCCTTCGATGCGAAACGGATTGATGGAGTTCAGCAGGTAGATGCCGAGCCGCTCGGCGAGCGTGCGCACCAGCGCCAGAATCTGGTCGAAGTTGGCTTCCACCTGCAGGGTCTTGGCGCCGTATTCGAGCGCCTGGGCCAGTTTGCCGTAAGAGATATTGCCGTGCGGAATGAAGACGATCCCAGCCAGGCCGGCGGCGCTGGCGTAGGCGGCCATGGAGGCGGAGGTGTTGCCCGTGGAAACGCACGCCACACGCGCCATTCCCAGGCGCAGCGCCTGCGCGACGCCGCAGGTCATCCCGTTGTCTTTGAAGGAACCGGTGGGATTGAAGCCCTGGTGCTTGAACGTGAGCGCGTCCAGGCCGCCATATGTGGCGGCGGGCGGCGCGGGCAGCAGCGGTGTATGGCCCTCCCGCAGCGTGACCACGCGATCGTACGATTCCAGGAACGGAACCATCTCGCGATAGCGCCACACGCCGCTTTGATCCAGCGGCGCGTTGGACGTGCGGCGTTCGCGCCAGATGCGCTTCAGCTCGGCGGGCGTTGCCGCGGGCGGCGGATACCAAACTTCCAGCAGCCCGCCGCAGTGCGGGCAGTTGTAGATCGCGTCGGTGATCGGGAAGCGCGCGCGGCAGCGCTCCTCGAAGCAGATGAGTTCGGCAGGCATGGAACCTTAATTATAGCGGCGGGGCGCGAGCGGCTCGCCGGTGGGTATACTAACCAGCATGTTGGCCGTACATCTGGAAAACGGACGCGTCGAAATGCGCGATCAGCCGCGTCCCCCCCGGCCCGAAGGCTTCGCCCTGATCCGGCTGCTCTGCGGCGGCATCTGCAATACCGACCTCGAACTCCAACGCGGCTACTACAGCTTCGCCGGCACCCCCGGCCATGAGTTTGTGGGCGAAGTGATCGAGGCGGATTCGCCCGCGTGGGTCGGCCGCCGCGTAGTCGGCGAGATCAACCTGGCGTGCGGCGCGTGCGAGTGGTGCCGCCGCGGCCTAGGCCGCCATTGCCCGCGGCGCACCGTTCTCGGCATCGTCAACCATCCGGGTGCGTTTCGCGAATACCTGACTCTGCCGGAACGCAATCTGCACGCGTTGCCGGATGCGCTCCCCACCGAGCGCGCCGTGTTCGTGGAACCCCTGGCGGCTGCGTGCGAAATCCTGGATCAGGTGGCGCTGCCCTGCAGCGCCGAGATCGCCGTGCTGGGCGATGGCAAGCTCGGACTGCTGATCGCTCTGGTGCTGAATGCGTATGGCCACCACGTCCACCAGTTCGGCCGGCACGCGGAAAAGCTCGAAATCGCGCGCCGCGCCGGCGTTACTACCGAGGCCGCTGGGGGCACCCTACCCGACATGGCCTACGACTGGGTGGTGGACGCTACCGGCTCGCCAGAAGGACTACGACAAGCCGTGCGGATGACACGGCCGCGCGGCACCGTGATTCTGAAATCGACTGTGCACGGCCTGGTCGGCGTGGACACCGCGCCCGTGATCGTCAACGAGATCACGCTGGTCGGCTCGCGCTGCGGGCGTTTCGAGCCGGCGCTCGATCTGCTCAGCCGCAACCTGGTCCCCGTCGAAGAGCTGATCTCGGAACGATTGCCGCTGGCCGACGCCCCGCGCGCGTTCGAGCGGGCTGCGCAGAAAGGCGTGCTGAAGGTGCTGCTGCGGGAGTAACATCTCATCATGACTACATTCCGGTTCTGCGCCGCGCTGCTCGTCGCCGGCGCCGCTTTTGGCCA
>PMVV01000460.1 GCA_003166475.1 Bryobacterales bacterium
GTCGCCGGCGCCGCTTTTGGCCAGACGCCCATCGTGCTGCGCGCCGCGCGCCTGCTGGATGTCGAGTCCGGCAAGATGCTTCAACCCGGCGAGGTGCTCGTCACCGGCGAACGCATCGTGGAAGTGGGCGCTACGGTCGCGCATCCGCCCACCGCCGAGCTGATCGATCTGGGCGACCGCACCTTGCTGCCGGGCTTGATCGATGCGCACGTACACCTGTTTCTGCATCCCGGCGCGGAAGATCTGCAGACCGTCGAGGAATCCGTGCCGCAGCGGACCATCCTCGCCCTGGTGGCCGCCAGGGCCGACCTGATGGCCGGATTCACCGCGGAGCGCGACATGGGTACCGAAGGCGCGGGCTCGGCCGATACCGCGGTGCGCAACGCCATCGATTCCCTCGGGCTGGCGCCAGGACCGCGGCTGCGCATCAGCGGCAATGCTGTGGATATTCTGGGCGGCCACGAGGACGCCATCGGCTACAACCCGGCCCAGCATGTCCTGCCCAACGCCACCTGGGCCAACAATGCCGCCGAGTTGATCGCGGTGATCCGCGGCCAGTTCAAGGAAGGCGCAGACTTCATCAAGATCTACGAAACCGGCCGCGACACGCTGCACGGCGGGAAGTTCTCCACGCCGTACCAATACACCGAAGCCGAACTGCGCGCCGCCGTGGAAGAAGCCGCGCGCGTGGGCAAGCGTGTAGCCGTGCACGCCACCGGAGAGCCGGGCACGCTCTACGCCGCGCGCGCCGGAGTTGTTTCGATCGACCACGCGCTGCAACTCAGTGAAGAGACCATGCGGCTGATGCGCGAGAAACAGATCTTCGCCGTGCCCACCTTCACCATCTTCGAATACTTCGCCGACCACGCCGCATCGTCCCAGGCGGCCGATCGCGAGCGCTCCATCCTCGAGTTTCACGCGCATGAATTCCGCGCGCAGCTTGCGGCAGGCGTGCCGATGGCCATGGGTTCGGACGTGGGCCCATTTCCCCACGGCACGCAAGCCCGCGAGTTCGTACTGATGGCGAAGTACGGCATGTCGCCGCTGGCCGCGCTACAGGCCGGCACGTTGAACGGCGCCCGGCTGCTCGGCTGGCAGGACCAGATCGGCGCGCTCAAGCCGGGCTACTTTGCCGACATCGTCGCGGTACCCGGCGACCCGCTGCAGGATATCGGCGTGCTGCAGAAGGTCGCGTTCGTGATGAAAGACGGCACGATTTACAAGCGGTAACCGGCTGCGGGCGAGTCACTTCGCCAGCGTGAAATTCACAGCGATCTCCGTTACCACCTCGACCGGATCGCCGTTCAGCAGCGTCGTCTGGTACTGCCATTGCCGCACCGCGTCCAGAGCCGCGGCGGCCAGCATCGGGTCGCCGCTGAGCACCTGAAGGTTCTCGACCTTGCCGTCTTTGCCAAGCGTGGCCTCAAGCCGCACCTCGCCCTCAATACGCTGTGCCTTGGCTTCCGCCGGATAAACGGGAGTCACCGTCACCAGCCGCTTGGCCTGTTGCACGTTAGCGCCAATACGAATCCGCGTCGGAGGTCCCGCAGCCGCCAGAGAGATACGCAGACTGGCGGAGTTTTCGTCGGACGGGTTCAGCAGCAGAGCTACACGCAAATGCTCGTCGAATGCAACCGCGCTGGCCATGGTTGCGCGCATGCCGTCCGCATCCAGCATGTCTCCCTGGTGGATCGGCAATTGCTGCAGCAACTCGCCGCGCGCCGAAGGCGTGAGACCCTCCACTACGATGTTCTGGAGCAACACGCGCTTGCCTTCGAGATAGCTGTCGGGATAGCTGTCGGGTAATACGACGGGCGCACCTTCGGGAAGCAGCCTGAAGTTCATCGTCACCTCCGTGGTCGCAGGCAGGGTCATGGCTTGGGGGTTGTAATGCCACTGCAAAACCGCGTCCACCGCAGCGCTCCTCAATTCCTCCGGTCCGCTGATCACCTTCGGGTCGGACACGTGGCCCTTGGCGTCTATGTGGACTACCATCACGACGGCGCCCTCGATACGTTTGTCGCGTGCCGCCTGTGGATACTTGGGCGCAACGCTGTGCAGCAGCTTCCCCGACTCCTGATCTTGGGGAACAGGCGCCGCCTGGAGCGGAAATGTGTGTAGCGCGAGCCAGCCCGCGGCGAGCAATACTCCGCAACTAGCGGCGCAGAACGTAATGAGCTTTTCTTTCGACATGGTAACCTCCTTCAATAGCAGGGCCACCCGATTCTTCAGGTGACGTTTTCGTAAAAACAGGGCCGCCGGCGCCAGATCGAACGCCGACCGATTCCCGGCCATGGCCAGTAGCGCGTTCAGGTACTGCCCGCGGTTCCCGGTGAGCGCCACCACTTCGCCATCCACGGTCTGTTCGCGCGCCAGTTGCGCCTGGCCGATCAGCCACCAGATGGCCGGATGAAACCATAGGGCCGCGCGGACGACCTGCTCCGCCACGGTGACGGCCCAATCGCCGCGGCGCACGTGCAGCAACTCATGGCATACGATGGCTTCCTGAATATCCGCCGGCAATTCATCGAAAAGAGCGGGCAACACGACCATCGGCCGCAAGAGCCCGAACGTTACCGGAGCCGATAGCGATGGCGATAGCCGGAACTCCGCATGGCGCGCAATTCTCGTGCGCAGCAGCTCGAGGCGTGGCGGAAGCGGCGAAAACACGCGCGCCTCCCGCCGCCAGCGGCGCAGTCTGCCGAATCCCACGGCGAGCCACACCGCCCGTCCGGCGCAACCCGAAACCAGCGCGAAGAGCAGAGCCTGGCGCCACGGCGGGAAATGTACTGGAGCGCGGCCCGGCGAGACCGGTCTGGCTGGCGTCGTGGTGAACTCGATGTTCCCGTCCACGGCGCGGCGCCATGGTTCCACTGCGGGAAGCAACAGGCAGATCGCCAGCAACGCTTGCCAGTACACCAGCCGGATCCGCGGTGCGCGCAACTGGAAGGCCCAGACCGCGGCTCCTCCCGCCGCGACCAGGCCCGCTGCCTGTGCACTCCAGGCAGCCAGGTTGCCGAGCCAATATGCCGCGTTCACGTCCGCTCTCCGATCAGCCGGCGGATCTCCTCGACTTCATCCGCCGTCAGATGGCGGTCTTCGATCAGGTGCACCAGCAGGGGTTCCGCCGAACCGTTGAACACGCGATTGACGAAATCCCGCACCAT
Organism: Bryobacterales bacterium; assembly: GCA_003166475.1. Lineage (GTDB taxonomy): Bacteria > Acidobacteriota > Terriglobia > Bryobacterales > Bryobacteraceae > Bog-159. The sequence goes on from PMVV01000460.1 coordinate 3,168, forward strand.
GACCCGGATCACGCTGTTTTTCGGTTGGGCCGGCCGGTAGACGTAGGCGCGCTCCACCTGCTTGCGGTTAAGGTAGCCCTTCCGTTCCAGGATCTTCATCATTGTCATGACGGTGGTGTAGGCCACCCGGCGGCGCTCCAGCAGCGCCTCGTAGACGTCGCGGACGGTGGCGGTTCGCCGCTCCCAGACGATCTTCATGATCTCCAGCTCCTGGCCGGTCAGGGTCTTGCTCGGGGATCGCATACTAAATAATTAGTACTATCGAATAAAAATGTCAAGAGTTTTCTTGGGGGACGCGGCATGGGGCTCTGGCGGGCGCGGGCGGCGGCCTACTCCGCCCGCGCCGTCCGGATACGGGCAGCAAGCCCTCGTGCCAGGATCTGCTGGAACCCGATAGGCGAAACTTCGGCAAAGGAAATCTTACAGAGCCGGCCAGCCAGGCCACGACCGTAAGTAATCTCACAATCGCGGCAGCGGTTGTGGAAAATAACGGACTCAAAGCTGGGGCGCTTGGGATATACTGGCTAATGTTTCGCCCAAGGGGGGAGACTCTGGCGGGACACTCGGATTATAGTTTCAGACTCGGAGGGAAAAGACGATGAAAAACTTTTTGCTACCAAGTGCCATGCTTTTGGCATTCGCGGCTAACACAATGTCTGCCGCCAGCATTTGCCCCGCTCCCTATTCGGGCAGTGTGGGCGCGGAGGGCGTCAGTTCGACGTACATTGCGGACACCCAGCTTTCAGGCACCCAGGCCACCGGCACCGTGCTGAACGACACGGGGTGCAACGTACTAATTACATTCGGCGCCGGTGGGTCGATTACCACGACCTTTCCAAACGCCGCCCCTTCGTACGACAGTGGGGGTGACGACAACCTTATCGGCATTCTCAACAACAGCGGTGCGCCGATTACGTCCATCACCTTGACCAGTGCAACGGATGACATCTTTGCTTTTGATGGTGACGGCATCTGCGGCGACGTGAACGGAAGCCAAACCACAACGAGCCCCGGGTACACATTTGTGGGTGGCGGAAACCCATGCGTCAATAGCACCGATCCCTCGGGTTATGGCGGCCCCTATACCACGGCTACCGCGACCAACGTCAACGATATGACGGGCACGATATCCTTTGGCAATGGTGGGATTGGCAACGGCGGCTCTTCCTTCTTCTCCCTGGAAGGGCCCGTCGACGTTAATCTGCAGGTCGGTCCAGGCACCCCCGAGCCGGCCACGTTTTCGCTGATGGGCATCGCGATGTGCGGACTGTTGCTGGTCCGCCGAATTCGCAAAGTGTGAGGGTTCTCGCGAGTAGACCCGCGGTTAACTCCCCAAGCCGAGGCGCTTGAGCAGGGCGGTGAACCGCGGGTCGGAGCGCAGCGTGTCGTAGTAGGGCATCACTTTGGCGTACGCGAGGAGCGGGCTGCGCTCCTCGTACGCTTTTTCCAGCCATTCGAAGGCCAGATCCTTTTCGCCGATGCTGGCATAGACCTGAGCGGCGTAGCAGGATTTTCCGGGCCTTTCGGTTTGATCGCATTCCCGAATCCAATTCTCAATCAGCCCGCGCGCCTCGGCTTGCCTGCCCTGTTGCGCGGCAAGGCGCGCATCGCCTGCTGCATCACCGCGTCCACCGCCGCGGGCCTGCCTCTTACGGTTTCGACACCCCGCAGCTCATCGTAAGCGTGATAGAAAGAGGGGTCCAGCTCGATGGCCTTCCGGAACTGTTCCACGGCCCGATCGTATTCGCGCCGGTCGCTATAGATCATCCCGGCGCCGGTAATCTTGTAGGGCGAGAGAGGTGGCCCGGAAGTCGCATCCCCGGCCCGCATCTCCGGATTCGTCCTCCATCGCCGTGCTTCCCTTTGTGAACCTGAGTTCCGATAAGGAGCGGCGACGGTTTCGGCCGGCTGGCTGGGCAGCGCTTTGAAGGAGGGGAGATACCCGCCCTTCGGCAGATCGAGCCGGACCGGGTCGCCGGCGCCCTCCGTCTCGTAGTACTCTTTCAGGCGCGAGCGCAGTTTGACGCCGGACACCACGCGTACCACGCCATCGAGGCGCGGGTCGTACGACGGGTTCCGGCCGAAAACCTCTACGCCGAGCAGCATCTCCTTGAGTTGATGCCCGGCGAGAGCCTGCTCGACAACGAAGCGCAAGAACCGTCCCGGCCGTTCGGCTCCGGCAAATGCGTTGCTCGCCAGGATCTTGTCCAACTGTGCGCGGACACACCCCGGAGACGGCTTTGCCGCGCTATTGGAACTGGCGGCAATCGGTCCCAAGGGTTCCGCGCAGAGGTGGGCACAGTCCTGTTTAGACGATACGGGTACAGGAAAGGTTCGGTTCACTTTTGGGCGGGCGGAGGCGGCCCTCGAACACCCTGATTTTAAAAGCTGGACAACCGCCGGCATTTAGAAGTACACTATCCTAAGACAGCGAATATAGATTTGGTTTTATCCTCCATCCACGATTTCATCCGGCCAGCCGGCACACGAAGGGGTAGTACGTCCCGCTTCGCGTCCGCGGCAAATCTTAAGGCAGCCGCTCGATAGCATACATGGGTCCAGGCAGAAACTTACCTCCTCGCAGGCCAGCCCGTAGAGAGAACGTGAACGAGTCGATTCGCGCCCGCGAAGTGCGCGCGGTCTTCCCGGACGGCACCGCCGAAATTATGCCGACGGCGGCCGCGCTGCGCAAAGCGCAGGAGTTGGGACTCGATCTGGTGATCGTCTCGCCGACTGCCGTGCCCCCCGTCGCCAAGGCGGTGGACTACGGCCACTATCAATACGAGCAGAAGAAGAAGCAGCACGAGGCCAAGAAAAAGCAACACGTGGTGCAGGTGAAGGAACTCAAATTCCGCCCCAATACCGACGACCACGATTACGACTTCAAAAAGAATCACGCCATCCGTTTTCTCCAGGAGGGCAACCGGGTGAAGGCTGTGGTGCAGTTCCGCGGGCGCGAAATCGCGCACGCCGATTTGGGCCGCAAGCTGCTCTCGCGTTTTGCCGCGGACCTGACAGCGTACGGCACTGCGGAGAGCGTGCCACGGATGGAAGGCCGCAACGCGCACATCCTGATCAGCCCGACGAAATCGGCCAAGCCTTAAGCGCTTGGAGGGCGGGCAATCCTGCCAGGCAATCCTGCCCGCTCTTCAA
>PMVV01000206.1 GCA_003166475.1 Bryobacterales bacterium
ACCCCGGTAGACAATTACCGATTATTTACACTCATGAAGCGCAAAAGCCCCCCGCCGCGCGCATTTCCGAACGCCTCCCGCCCGCTTTTCGATCGCATTCCGCGGCGCCGTCCGCCATGCTACGCTGTTCCTTACCAAGCCCATGCCCCTTACTCGCGTCAAAGGCCAGCTCATGAGCGCCTCGGAAATCGACCGCACGCTGGTGCGGCTGGCGCACGAAATCCTGGAGAAGAACTCCGATCTCGACCGCCTGGCGTTCATCGGCATCCGGCGCCGCGGTGTGCCCCTCGCCCAGCGACTGGCCCGCAAGATCGAATCGCTGGAACAGCACGCCGTGCCGGTCGGTATTCTGGATATCAATCTCTACCGCGACGACCTTACCACCGTGGACATCAAGCCCGTGGTCAGCGCCACTGAAATACCGTTTTCCGTGCAAGGCAAAGATATCATCCTCGTGGACGATGTGCTCTACACCGGCCGCACCATTCGCGCCGCGCTGGACGCCCTGTTCGACCACGGCCGCCCGGCGCGCGTCCACCTGCTGGTCTTGATCGACCGCGGCCACCGCGAGTTGCCCATCGAAGCCCAGTTCGTCGGCCGCATCGTACAAACCACCGACAACGAAATCATCGAAGTCAAATTCCAGGAGATCGACCAACAGGAGAAGGTGCTTATGGTCGAAAAGGTCGCCGAGACCGAAGCCGTTTAAGCCATGCCGGCAGGATTGCTGGGAATCGAAGAACTGGACCGCGCCGAGATCGAAGCCATCCTGGCGCGTGCCAAGCAGTTTCAACCTGTCCAGGACCAATCGCAGAAGAAACTGGACACGCTCCGCGGGAAGATGATTGTCAATCTCTTCTTCGAAGCGTCCACTCGCACCCGCACCAGCTTCGAAATCGCCGCCAAGCGCCTGGGCGCGGACGCCGTTTCCATCGCGGCCTCCGGCTCCAGCGTGTCCAAGGGCGAGTCGCTGGTGGATACGCTGAACACCTTGGCGGCCATGCGCCCCAACGCCATTGTCATGCGGCATGCGGCATCCGGCGCGCCGCACTTTCTGGCGCGCCACCTGGCCATGCCCATCATCAACGCCGGCGACGGCACCCACGAACACCCCACCCAGGCCCTGCTGGACGCCCGCACCATTCTCGACCGCCGCCCCAGCCTGGAGGGCCTGCGCGTGGCCATCATCGGCGACATCGCCCACAGCCGCGTGGCGCGTTCCAACGTCTACCTGCTGTCGAAATTCGGCGCCGAGATCGTGCTGTGCGGCCCGGCCTCGCTGCTGCCGCGCGAACTCGCCCACATCGCGCCCGGCGTCGCCCTCACCAACGATATTCGCGAAGCCATTCGCGACGCCGACGTGATCATGATGTTGCGCGTGCAGCTCGAGCGCCAGCATGAAGCGGCCTTTCCCTCCGGCGAGTATTTCCAGTTCTACGGCTTGCGGCTGGAACACCTCGCGCTGGCCAAACCGGACGTCATCGTCATGCACCCCGGCCCCATCAACCGCGGGCGCGAATTGTCGTCGGAAGTGGCCGACTCCCAGCGCTCCGTCATCCTCAATCAGGTCGAAAACGGCGTCGCCGTGCGCATGGCGGTGCTAGAGCGGGTGATTGGTTAGATGTCACAACTCCTCATCAAGAACGGGCGCGTGATCGACCCGGCCTCGGCCACCGACACGCTGGCCGACATTCTGGTTCGGGACGGCGTCATCGCCGCCGCCGGCGCCAACATCGACGCGCCGGGCGCTGAAGTATTCGACGCCACCGGGCTGATTGTGGCGCCCGGCTTCATCGACATGCACGTGCACCTGCGCGAGCCCGGCTTCGAGCACGCCGAAACCATTGAAACGGGCGCGCGCGCCGCGGCCGCCGGCGGATTCACCTCCATCTGCTCGATGCCCAACACGCTGCCGGTGAACGATAGCGCCACCGTGACCAGCTACATCGTCGAGCGCGCGCGCAAGTTCGCCGTCACCAATGTTTTCCCCATCGGCGCCATCACCAAGAACAGCGCGGGCGAAGAGCTGTCGGCCATCGGCTCCATGAAAGCCGCGGGCGTGGTGGCCATCTCCGACGATGGACGCCCGGTGATGAACGCGCGCGTGATGCGCCGCGCCATGGAATTCGCGCGCTCTTTCGACCTGCCCGTCATCGATCACTGCGAAGACCTGAACCTGAGCGCGGGCGGCGACATGCACGAGGGCTATGAGTCCGTGCGGCTGGGCCTGCGCGGCATTCCGTCCAGTTCCGAAGACGTCATGGTGGCCCGCGATATCCTGCTGGCCGAGGCCACCGGCGCACGCTTTCACGTGGCCCACATTTCCACTCGCAACGCCATGGCCATGGTGGCCTACGCCAAGCAGCACGGACTGCCGGTCACTTGCGAGGTCACTCCGCACCACTTCGCCCTCACCGACGCCCAGATGCTGCCCTACGACAGCAATTTCAAAATGAAGCCGCCGCTGCGCACCGCTTGCGATGCGGGCGCCGTAGTGGACGGCATCGTAGCCGGCGCGGTGGACGCCATCGCCACCGATCACGCGCCGCACCCCGGCAGCGAAAAGATGCAGGAATTCGAGAAGTGCCCCTTCGGCATCATCGGTCTCGAAACCGCGCTGGGCCTGGCGCTGGAGCACCTGGTCCACACCGGCAAGATTCCGCTCACCCGCCTGATCGCGTTGCTCTCGACCGGACCCGCGCGCGTGCTGCGCCTCGATCGCGGCACCCTGCGCGTGGGCGCTCCCGCCGATGTGACCATCTTCAGCACCGATCTTGAGTGGACCTACGACGTGAACCAGTCCTTCTCCAAGAGCCGCAATTCACCCTTCGACGGCCACACGTTCCGCGGCGGTCCCATGGCGACGATTGTGGATGGGGCAATGGTGTGGCGTCGGGAGTAACCGGTTCACTAGCGAAATCAAAACGACCGTTACCGACCCGCGACCGTTACCGAGCAGCGACCGTCCGGGAGCCGTTTCCCCAAAACTGTGCGTTTATCGTCTTAACGCGCGGTGACGTGAACCAGTCGTGGAGCTATAATAGCGGCGTTTGTGCCCGGGCGCATGCTGTGCCGGATGCCCCAGCCCGCCGCGTAGGGTCTCATACTTGCTGGACGCGTGCGCGCCCTGACGCCTGGCGGAAAACGTCGGCGCCGGTGCAAGCATCACGCAAATGTACTCCGGGAAATTCGCTAGTGATATCCGCCCCACGTGCTTACGGCCGTTCCAGCCGAGTTCCTTGGTGTAATCGTCAAGCACAGTCTATCTCGCCTGTGTGACAACAGCGCGCGGTACGCCGGAAGCAGAGGCTTCAAGTCAAGGGTCATCTTCCCGCAAGGATCTCTGACCGCGCGGCTTCTCTCGTTTCTGGCGCGCTCGTGCGCTGCGCGCGCGAGGGTGCACGCTTTCATTACGGATGCATGAATGTTAATGCAACCCCGGAGTACGCGCGCAACGGCCCTATTTCACAACGATCACGGAGTCCGGATGGGTGTGCCGCCACCGGAAGTATTCCTGTTGCTCCGGGCCTCGCACGTTCCGCCATTCACGATACTCCTTGTGCTGGTCGTTCAGGTAGAAGCGGTAAGCCCTATCTTCCCCCTCGTTCCACACGTGATAGTCGCGACCCTCGCGGTCGTGGTATCGCCTGTTGTCATAATACTTTTTGTTGTAAGGATGGTCGCCGCCGTCGGCCCTGACCACCATCGGGGCGATCAATGCGGTGCCCAGCAAAAGCCCACCCAGAAGAATTTGTAAACGATGCAATGTTGTTAGCCTCGCTGTTTGCACCTGCATGTCGGTGGCCGCTGGCAAGGGTAACGATACGCTTCGGCAGCTTGCAGCGGCTGGGCGGCCGCAAGCATAGGGGCCTGACCGCGCCTCGTCAACTGACCATAGACGGTCATTCATTGGACGTTTCGTACCCTGCTCGATGCCCAGATGCCATGGAATTCTCGTGCAAGACCAGCATTGGATCGAGCGGCCCCGCGGGCCTTGTTTCGCACGCTCGCCTGTGGCCCCCGGCGTGCCTTTCGTAAAGCGGGAGGAACCTGTCAGTGCCATACGACATCGGATCGCAGAAAATCCCGGCACGGCAGCCTGAACAGTCGCCACCCAAGGTCCCAGCCTGGTACACGACCCGCATAGCCAGGATTATGCTCATCGCGGCCGCCGTCTTCACAGCGGCGGGCCTGACGGTCTTTGTTTGCTACTACGTCAAATTCGCGCGCCTGACCGAACAAAGACTACGAAGCGGAGTGTTCGCGGGAACTCTGAATATCTTTGCCGGGCCGCGCATCATTGCAGTCGGCGACCATCTGTCCCTCCGGGATACCCTCGTGTATCTCCGCGAGAACGGCTATAGCGAGTCGCGGAGTAATCCGGTTGGGTGGTTTGGTGTCCGACCGAACGTGATCGCTATCTTCCCGGGCCGTGAATCCTATTCGGATCAGGAACCCGCGGTGATCCAGTTTTCCGGCACGGTTTCCGACAGCAAGGTTGCGCGCATCGCTTCGCCGGCCGGCAACACCGACCGTCAGGAATACCAACTGCCGCGGCAACTCCTCACCAACCAGTCGGATAGTAACCGCGAAAAACGCCGGCTTGTCAGATTCTCCGAAATCCCTCCCGCGTTGGTGCGCGCGGTCGTGTCCGTCGAAGATAAGCATTTCTTTTCCCATGGCGGCTTCGATCTGTTCCGCATCCTGCGGGCCGCGTACGTAGATCTCAAGGCCGGGCGCAAGGAGCAGGGAGCGTCTACCCTGAGCATGCAGCTTGCGCGCATCCTGTGGCTCGCGCCGGACAAGAACTGGAAACGCAAAGCCGCGGAACTGCTCATCACCATGCACCTGGAGCATAAGCTGACTAAGCAGCAGATCTTCGAATACTATGCAAATCAGGTCTATCTGGGCCGTCGCGGCACATTCAGCATCCACGGCTTCGGCGAGGCCGCCCGCGCCTACTTCGGGAAAGACATCTCGCAGTTGAGCGTGCCTGAAGCAGCCATGCTGGCCGGCATGGTGCAGCGGCCCAGTTACTACAATCCGTTCCGCTATCCGGAGCGCGTTCAGGAGCGCCGCAACCGCGTTCTCAATCTGATGCGCGAGAACAAGTTTCTAAGCGATCGCGAGTACCGCGGTGCGGTCGATGCCCCGGTCCAGGTGCAAACGGGCGGCATGGAATCGCTCAATTCGCAGTACTTTCTGGACTTGGTCAACGATGAACTGCAAAACCGCCTGGGGGAGCACGATCCACAGAACGATTACGTCTATACGACGCTCGATATGGACCTGCAGCGCGCGGCAGTGGAGGCGGTCCGGATCGGGATGCAGAATGTGGACGAGCAACTCCGCAAGCGCAAGAGTCCCGACCCGATCCCACCAGGGCAGCCGCAAGTGGCGCTGATCGCCCTCGATCCGCATTCGGGCGAGATCAAGGCTCTGGTTGGCGGACGGGACTACGGGTCGAGCCAGTTGAACCACACCGCCGCGGAACGTCAGCCTGGTTCCGCATTCAAGCCGTTCGTATACGCCGCGGCTCTGAATACCGCGGTCGATGGCGGCCCGGCAATTTTCACGCCCGCGACCACCATAGTGGATGAGCCTACGACTTTTGAATTCGACAATCAGCCATACCAGCCGGGCAACTTCAAGCAGGATTTTATGGGAACCGTCACGTTGCGGCAGGCGCTGGCGCACTCGTTGAACGTGGCCACCGTGAAACTGGCGCAGATGGTGGGGTATCGGGCGGTGGTGGACATGGCGCGGCGCGCCGGCCTGAACGATAAGATCAAGGCCACGCCAGCGGTAGCGCTGGGAGCCTACGAAGCTACGCCGCTGGAAATCGCCGGCGCCTACACCATGTTCGCCGATGGCGGCAATTACGTGAAGCCCGCCCTGCTGGCACTGGTGCGTTCGCCGGAAGGCGAAGTGCTTTATCGACACGCGCCGGAGGCGCGTCCGGCCCTGGATCCTCGGGTGGCCTACCTGATGGTCAACATGTTGGAAGAAGTACTGCGCAGCGGAACGGGGGCCGGAGCGCGGGCGCGCGGATTCAGGGTTCCAGCCGCGGGCAAGACTGGCACCTCGCACGACGGATGGTTCGCCGGATTTACTTCGCAATTGCTGTGCGTGGTTTGGGTAGGATTCGACGACGACCGTCAGTTGAACCTGGAAGGCGCTAAATCGGCGTTGCCCATCTGGACGGAGTTCATGAAACGTGCGCTCGAATACCGCGGCTACCGCGATGCCAAAAGGTTTCCCGTCCCCTCGGGCGTCGCGCGGGTGAACCTGTGTGCGGAGTCCCGGCAACTGGCAATTCCGGAATGCTCTTCGACCTACCCGGAGTATTTCGTGGCCGGAAGCCAGCCCTCGGATGACTGCCAACTCCACGCCGCGTCTCAACCCAATCCGGATGCCAGCGGGCCGGCGGCGAACCTGAGGGGCAATCCCGGTCTTGAGGAAATGCCGTCATTCTTACCCCATCGGAACCGGCCCGCTTCCAACTCGCGCTAGTGTAGTTGGCTGCGAAATAGCTGGACAGTTCATTGCTTTCATCTTCCAGGGTCCGGCGAAAGCGCGTCGTCTCTTCCGGGATGGATTCGCCGGTAATCGGCGCACATCGACCCAAGCGAAGAAAAAGATTCCCAAAGAATAGGCTTTTGGAGTATGCTAGTAACGGGACCGGGGGTTGCTGCCCCCGATCCCGTTCGGTCGTTATCGCCTGCCCTTACGGGTCCAGGTGATGGTGACCGTGACTCTACCGAGTAGCAGTAGGCCAACTAGCAACAGGATCATAGATCCTCCTTTCTGCTTGAAGAGGAAGGCCCGGGCCAATACCCGGGCTTTTCCAATTGAAGCTCAAGTGCTTCTTTCGGAACTCGCTCTTCCAATTCTCCACAGGAAAGGTCTCCGCTTTCAGAGTGCGCCGATCGGCGCGGAGTTCTCCGATCGGATGCAATTTCCGGCTAAAGCTAAACTCCGGCCTTCTGCCCACCGCGCCACGTGGTCAACTGACCCGTCAGCCGCTCGCGCATGATCACGAACTTCGGATTGTCCATCTGGTTGACCTGCTCCTTCGGGTCCGCCGTCTCGTCGTACAATTCGTTGGCGCCCTTGCCCTGGTCGCGCAGGATCAGCTTGTACCGGTCGTTGCGCGCCATCTCCGCATTCCGAATCCGGCCAAACGCCAGGTCCGGCCACGTCTCCTTCTTCCCCAGGCGCCGGCCATACACGAACGCCAGATAACTTGGCACATGGCTGCCGGCCGGCGGCGCGACACCTGCCAGTTCGCACAGCGCCGGCATCAAATCGTAGGAGTTCACTACGTCGTTCCGCACCGTCTGCGGCGGAAACCGGCTTGGGCACGTCCAGATCAATGGCGTCCGCACCACTTCTTCATACAGGCTCGCCGGATCGGACGCCGTCGCGTCGCCCCACAGGCCATGCCGCCCTAGCAGATATCCGCCGTCGCTGGTGAAAACGATGAGCGTGTTGTCCCAAACGCCGCGCTGTTGCAGCTTCGCCACGAGCGTGGGAATCTGATCGTCGAGCGTGGTCAGGCTCGCCGCGTACTTGCGCAGGTTGCCGGGAACATCGCGCAGCATTTCCTTTCGCGTGGCGTTGGCTGCCTCGGCGTCCCAGCCGGTCGTTTCGAATCCGGTCTTCGCGTACAGCTCCAGGTTCTTCTGCGGAGCAGTCACGGCGTTCGGACTGGGCCAGGCGATCGTCAGGAAAAACGGTTTCGAGGGCGCCTGCGCATCCAGAAACTCGCCGGTCTGCGCCGCCGAAACGCTGCGGGAACAGTTGTAGCCCGCAGCGGCGAAAGCGGCTTGGTACGCCGCAACCGGAGCGCAGGAGAAGCTATTCGCAAAGCGCACGCCGGTCAACGCCAGGCGGTCGATATTCGGCGTGTGCACCTCCGGGTTCCCGTAGCACCCGAGCATGTAAGCGCCGAGATCCTCGGCCACGATCAGAACCATATTGGGCCGCTCTGCGACCGCTTGCTTCTTGGTTGCGGCCAGCACCGGCGCGGCTAGCGCCCCGAACAGAAAATGACGGCGATTCAATGGCATTCAACCCAGTATACGCGGGCGCGCGGCCGGTCTGCTAAAATCGATAAGAAAGGCGGCGTAGCTCAGTCGGTTAGAGCGACGGTCTCATAATGCGTTTTTCAGGACTCGGCCTCATGTGTTTTCAGCGATTTACGGCGGCATCAGTCGGGTGAAACGGCATCATTCGGGCATGGT
>PMVV01000149.1 GCA_003166475.1 Bryobacterales bacterium
CTGTGTCCATCTGTGGTTCCATGTTGCCTTTCCCGGCGCCCCGAAACCAGCCCCTCCGTCCCCCATTGGCATTGTTCGGCAGAAAAGGTAACTATGGCTACAATCAAGCAGATACGCGCCAACCGGCGCAACGCGCAGAAATCTACCGGCCCCCAAAGTCCGGAGGCCAAGGAGCACGTCCGCTTCAACGCCCTCGTCCACGGCCTCCGCGCCGAATCCACAGTCATCCCCGGCGAGGACCAGGCCAAATTCGACCAACACCTCGAACGCCTCTCCGCCGCCTGGCTGCCCCAGGACGACATGGAGAAGTCCTTGGTCGAGGATATCGCCGTCACCCAGTGGAAATTGGCCCGCATCGACCGCAACGAGGCTCGCATACACGATCCCGCCGTGCCCTCCGGCGAATACGCCCTGGCCCTTCACCGCATCTACCTCACCCAGACTCGCCTCCAGCGAGCCATCTCCTCGACCATCGCCGACCTGCAACGTTACCGCAAAGAACGCCTCCAACGCCAGGCCGACACCACGCCGAAAGCCAAAGAGCAAATTCGGATGGGCCTCACCTGGAACACCCCCGAAGGGAAACGCTACTACTCGGTGCTCCCGCGTGTCCTCGGCCTCGACGGGATCTGGCGCGAAATCCCCCGCGAGGTGCTCGGCGACTTCCCCGACCCCGCGCCCGCCAGCGATCCAACGCCTTAGCGCGGCGCACGCTCTCGGCGTAGAATGGGAGATATGGATGCACCTTTTGCCAGCGGTCCCGTCGAACTCTTCGAGCGCCTGGATAACGAGACCGTCGCCAGCGCCGCGGCGGCGGCTTCCGAAGGCCTGGTGTTAACCACCTTGGACATGGCCGTAAACTGGGCGCGCAAGAACTCCATCTGGCCCATGTCGTTCGGCCTGGCGTGTTGCGCCATCGAGATGATGTCGATGAGCGCGTCGCGGTTCGACATTGCGCGTTTTGGCGCGGAGGTGTTTCGCGGGTCGCCGCGGCAATCGGACTTGATGATAATCGCGGGGCGCGTGTCCAACAAGATGGCGCCGGTGATCCGCCATCTTTACCAGCAGATGCCGGAACCCAAGTGGGCGATTTCCATGGGCGCGTGCGCCACCTCCACGGGCGTGTTCAACAATTACGCGCTGATCCCGGTGAACCAGGTGATCCCGATCGACGTGTACGTGCCCGGATGCCCGCCGCGTCCCGAGCAGCTCATTCAGGCGCTGATGATGCTGCAGACGAAGATCCAGAAAGAGAGCGGCACGGTCAGGCAGATTTTGAATCTGGCATAGCAGGTAGCACAGGCTTTAGCCTGTGACTGGAGATTGGCCATTTACAGTGGGGCAGGCTCTCAGCCTGCGCGGGGCTCTCAGCCCCGCTTTCGCGAGCAAAGCTCGCGCTGCACAGGCTTTAGCCTGTGACTGCCGCCAGGTGATTTCGGTGCGACTGTGCAGGATTTGGAAACATCGATTAATCACATGGAACATGTTGGTGGGGGTGGCGGCGCCTTGCATGGGCAGGTGCAGCGAGATCACGTGCGTGGCGCCCAACACGCGCGCCAGCAGGCGCTCGCCGCAGCGCACCGGCTGGAACAGCCCGGGATACGAGCAGCTTGCGCGGATCGGCAGCACCACATCGCCGCGGTCGCGGCAGATCACGGCGCTGACACCGGTGATGCAATCGAGGGGAATACCGTTTTGCTCCGGAACGCCGAGCACGCCGATATGCGCCAGGGGACGTGGCCGGCGGCCCAAGGCGGACTTCCAGCCGTTCCAGTCGATCTTCATGATGGACTACCATTATCTTGGATGCGCATTCATTCCGCCAACTGCGAATTGGAGGGCGGGCAATTTTGCCCGCAGCCGGCTTTCAGCCGGCTCTCCCTCTCACTGCTTATTTGCCTGTTCCTGCTCGCGCCAGCTTTTGCGCAGGCGCCTTTTTCCGGCACGCCGGCGATCGAGCAATCGCTGCAGAAGCTGACCGTGCTGGGCAGCGTGCTCATGATCGCCGCGCACCCCGACGATGAGAACACCGCCATTCTGGCCTATTACGCGCGCGGCCGCCACATGCGCACAGGGTATCTGTCGCTGACCCGCGGCGAAGGCGGGCAGAACCTGATCGGTCCGGAGCAGGGCGATTTGCTGGGGCTGATCCGCTCGCAGGAATTGCTGGCGGCCCGGCGCATCGATGGCGCGGAGCAATACTTCACCCGCGCCATCGACTTCGGGTTTTCCAAAACGCCCGAAGAGACGCTCGCCAAATGGGGACGCGAGCGCATCCTTTCCGACGTGGTGTGGGTGATTCGCCGCTTCCGTCCGGATGTCGTGATTCTGCGCTTCTCGGGCACCCCGAGGGACGGGCACGGGCAACACCAGGTGTCCGCCATCCTGGGCAAGGAGGCTTTCGCCGCGGCGGGAGATCCCACCCGCTTTCCGGAGCAACTGCAATTCGTGGAACCGTGGAAGGCGCGGCGGCTGCTGTTCAATTCCTTCAGCTTCACCAAGGAGATGGAGAAGGACGCGGCGGCCACTCCGGGGCGCATCGAGGTGGATACCGGCGCGTACAATCCGGTGCTGGGCGTTTCCTACAGCCAGATCGCCGGGATGAGCCGCAGCATGCATCGCAGCCAGGGCATGGGGGCGTCGCAGCGGCCGGGGCCGTCGCGGCAATTCCTCGTGCCGGTGGCGGGCGACGCTCCCGCAAAGGACGCCAAAGACGCTTTCGACGCCATCGACACCACCTGGAACCGCCTGCCCGGCGGTGCGCCCATCGGCAACATCCTCGCCCAGGCCGCTACCAGATTTGAGCCGGAATTCCCTGAACAGACCATCGCCGATTTGTTGCAGGCGTATCCCTTGATCGCCGCTATCCATCATCCCGAGGCCGACGCCAAGCTCGCCGAACTGCGCGAGGCCATCGCCCTCTGCGCCGGCTTGTGGCTCGACGCCAACACCGATAACTACGAGGTCGTCCCCGGCGGCAGCATCGAGGTCAATTACACCGCCCTCAATCGTTCCACTTTCCCTCTGGTGCTCGATAGCCTCACTCTGGAAGGTATGGGCGCATCCGTCCGTTCCGGCGCCCAACAGGCTGCCCTGAAAATCAACCAGCCCGTGAATGCGCAGCTCAAGTTCGCGGTCCCCGCCGATCAGCCTTACTCCCAGCCCTTCTGGCTGCGCTTGCCCAAGCAGGGCGACACTTACAACATTCCCGACCAGCGCATGATCGGTCTGCCCGACGATCCGCCACTCCTCAACCTGCGCTTCCACATTCTCGCCAACGGCGTGGCCTTCGACTTGGTGCGGCCAGTGCGCCACCGCTACGTCGATCGCGTGGATGGCGAGCAGACGCGCGCGCTGACGGTGGTGCCTCCGGTGGCGTTGAACCTGCCGCAGGACGTGGTGCTGTTCCCCTCGGGCGACGCGCGCCAAGTGGCGATCCAGGTACGCGCGGATGTGCCCAAGGTGGCGGGCGACGTGCGTCTCGCGCTGGACGCGGGATGGACCGCGGAGCCGGTTTCACGCAATTTCGAACAGGCGCAAGCGGGCCAGCAGCAGCCGCTGACCTTCGAGGTGACCCCTGCCCGGGGGCCCGATCCGCCGGCGCAGCTTCGCGGCGTGGCCCACGTGGGCGGCCGCGAGATCGGCGTGGGCATGCTGGTGATCTCGCATCCGCCGCTGCCGCCGTTGACGGTGTTCCCGCCCGCGGTGGTGAAGCTGGTGCGGGCGGATGTGCGGGTCACCGCCCGGAAAGTCGGCTACGTGATGGGCGCGGGCGATGAGATGCCCGATGCCATTCGCCAACTCGGCTGCGATGTGACGCTGCTGACGGCTTCCGACCTGGAGCAGCGCAACCTCTCGGAATTCGACGCGATCGTGACCGGCGTGCGGGCCTATAACACGCGCGCGGATCTCCGCGTGAACCTGCCGCGCCTGATGGATTATGTGTACAATGGCGGCAAGCTGATCGACCAGTACAACGTGACCGACGCCAACCTGGTGCCCATGGGGCCGTATCCGTTCAAGGTGGGTCACGACCGCGTCACGGTGGAGGAAGCGCCGGTGACGTTTACGAATCTTGGGAACCCACTGCTCAGCACGCCGAACGAGATCACGCAGAAGGATTTCGAAGGGTGGATCCAGGAACGCGGGCTGTACTTCGCCTCGGAGTGGGACGCGCGGTACCAGACGGTGCTGGAATCGCACGATCCGGGCGAGAAGCCGCTGGCCGGTGGAATGCTGTACGCGCGCTATGGGAAGGGCGTGTACATCTTCAGCGGGTATGCGTGGTTTCGGGAGTTGCCGGCTGGGGTGGCGGGGGCCTACCGGTTGTTTGCGAATATGTTGAGCGCGAAGTGAGGATTTCTAATCTAAGACCCACCCTCTATCGCGCGGCCGGCGTGTTCCGGTTCCTGCAGCGACTTGAGCAGCTTCTCTATGTTCGCCTTCACCTCGATCACCGTGGCCCCGTTGTGTTCGAAGGTGGCGATCAGCACGCGCGTCGACTGACTCGACTTACTCGCCGGGCCCATAAAAATGTAGGTCGCCTCGGCATTGTGCCGGGAGTGCACGCGCACCAGGGGATGCAGGTCGGGGCCGGACAGCGTATCCATAAAGCGGTCCCGTTCGCGCCACTCGCCGGGATCCGCCGCGGACTGCAAGTCCTTCAGATCTTCGAATACCGCCAGCTTGAAGCCGCTGGCGCCCTCCGGACGCGCCACTTTCACGAAGAAATTCGCGGCGCCCATAAAAGGGATATGCAGCGGCATCGTCCCGTAGCGGGATTCGATGGCCTTCACGATGCGATCGAATTCGGCATCGCCGCCGAAGGCCGCACCCGACGCCGCGAGGGCCATCAGCGCTGCCGCCAACGCCCGCGCTTTCATCGGGCCTCCCTCCGGGTCTTGGAACTCTCGAACTTCGGGATGCCGAACTCGCCGCTGAGATCCGCCAGTTTCTCGGGGTCCAGCGTGCCGAGGATGTTGACGATGGTCAGCTCTTTCGGTTCGGCGGCGATCACCACGATGCCGCCCAGGTGTCCATTGCCGGTGTCCTTGAAATACACATCCACATTGTCGCCGCGTTTGGATCTGACGCCCACCAGGCGTCCCCATGCCGGGCTCTGCAACTGGCTGCGCACAGCCTCCACATCGGCCATGCTGTATTCGCCTTCCTGCGAGAATTGGAAGCTCCTCACGTAGATGCCGTCCAGCCCGGCGAGCAGTTTGCGCACCTCCGCCTGGTCGTCGTCTTTATCGTGGAGGAATCTGCTGGCAAGCTGCAGCATGGATCTGTCCATCGAGACCGATACGGTTTCTTCGGCCTTGCCGGCCAGCGCCTCCAGATTGACCGGCAGCTTGATTTCCTGCGCCCACGCCGGGAGCATGGCCACCGCTAATGCGATCGTTGCGATTTTCATTGTGTTTCCCGCCTCGCAAGCAAATACGAACCATGCCTGCCGCGGGGAGGCATTATTTGGCGGGGCCGCCCGCCCCACCAGGAGCACGGTTCAGGCGCGCGCTGCGTTACTCTGCGGCCTTTCCTCGGCGGCAAGCCATGGATAGGCCAGACCGGCGATGGCCCCGCCGATGATCGGCACTACCCAGAACAGCCAGAGCTGCGCGCCGGATTTACCGATAGGTTCGTGACCGGGATGCCGATCAGGTGGATCAACGTCAGCGCCAAGCCGATGGCGATCACGCCCTCGGCCAGGATCGCCGATTCCAGGGAGTAACGGCCCAGGGAGTGCCCACCGAAACCATTGGCCGCGAAGCGACCGGGGACGAACCCGGGCTTGCCGTTGGCAATGGCGTACAACACGCCGCTGGCTACAATGGCTCCCAGCACCTGCACGGCAATGTATGCCAGCACATTGTTCCAGGGGAAACGCTTGGCCACCGCCAAGCCGACGGTGATGGCGGGATTCAAATGGCATCCCGAAATGTGACCGATAGCGAACGCCATGGTCATCACCGTCAAGCCAAAAGCCAGGGCCACACCGACGAATCCGATACCCAATTGCGGGACATCGCATACATCACGGCGATTCCGTCAATGTCTTTCTCAGAATTTGGTGGCTGCCCGCACAGAGTGCTAGACTGTTTTCAGGCAGCAAACTAAGCGTGGCCAGCGTGTAGTGCGCCGCGCGATTCTGCACCGCCCGCTAAGCCCACTTCAGGCGTCAGACACAACTTTAGGAGATCGAGATTTGATCGGAAAATTACGTTCATTCATGGTACGCGCAGCACTGCTTGCGGCTTGCGCGACCGCCCTGCTTTACTCTCAGGCGCCCCCCGCCGCCAAGCCACAGCCGGACGTTTTGATATTCACCGATGGCGAGAAACTCATCGGCCAGCTTAAGAGCGCCAAAGGCGATTCCGTCGTTTTCAAGAGCGACATGGCCGGGGAAGTTACCGTCGCCTGGAGCAAGATTCAGGAACTGCGCACATCGCATCCGTTCGCCGTCATCGGCAAGAACGCGAAGCTCGTCAGACATATGGATGTCAGCCAGGTGCCGCAGGGCAACGTCACGATGACGGACCAGAAGATCGCCCTCGAAGCCGCGGCCGGCGCGTCGCGCACCGTTCCCGTGGCCGATGCGGGCTTCATGCTCCCCGCGCCCGACTTTGAAAAAGCCATGACCCGCAATGCCGGCTTTTTCGACGACTGGGGCGGTGCGGTCACCGCCGGAGCTAGCGTTGTGCATGCCACCCAGGATGCCAGCACCTTCACCGGCGGGATTGCCCTGGTGCGGGCTGAACCTACGGAGAGCTGGCTGCCTCCCAGCACCCGTACACTGCTCAATTTCAGCGTCGCCTACGGCAAGGTCACGCAGCCTGGCTCGGCCGATATCAAGACCGACATCTTTCACGCCGGCCTCGAAGAGGACAAGTACTTCTCGCCGCGCGTCTTCGGATATGGCCAGGCGGTCTTCGACCACAACTACGCGCAAGGCCTCGACCTGCAACAGATGTACGGGGGCGGGCTGGGCTGGACTGCATACAAGACCGGGGCGGCGGAACTCGATGTCAAGGCGGCCATGTCTTATATCGACCAGAGCTTCAGCGCCGGCGCCAACCAGAGCCTGATAGGATCCACCTTCGCCGAAATCTACACGCGTAAGTTTCAACATGGCATCCTGCTCAACGAGCAGATCGCCGTTACACCCGCGTGGAACAACAGCAGGGCGTATTTCGGGGCTGGCGGCATCAGCCTGGCTCTTCCCGTGCACAAGCGCTTGAGCGTGGCGCTGGCCGCGTTGGATACTTTCCTGAACGATCCGCCGCCCACCTTCAGGAAGAATTCCTTCCAGTTCACCGCCGGCCTCACGTACGCGCTCAAATAGAGGGGCTTGGAGCGATTCGATGCTGCTGGCGGCTTGGGCCCGGCGTTCTGGCCAGCAAACCGGAACCTTGACGGTGAAGACCCCTACCGGCCGCGCCGGTGTGTTTGTGGACGACAAGACCTGAAAGCGCTGCCTGCGCCGAAACGCCCTTTCGGCCACGAGCGCTCCTGCTCCCGCCTGGACACTGCATGGTGAAGATCGTGCCTCTCAGCGGCGGCGCCGGAGTCGAGCAAACCGCCGACCTGAAGGCCGACGAAACGACCGTGGTGCGCGCGTCCGGAACGCATTGACACCAGCCGGACGCAGTGCCATACTGTAGCCAGAACACCACTGCACTGTGGTGTAAGGGATGCAAGTATGGCGACTCTGATCGCGCCCACCGCAGCGGTCTGTATTTCCGAGAACCATCTTTCACTGAATGAGATTATTGCCGTAGCGCGGCATGGGCAGAGCGTCGCGCTGAGTACGGACGAGGAATTCCGGCGGCGGATCGGCCGCGGCCGCGAAGCGCTCGAACGCAAGCTGGCGGCGGGCGAAGTGGTCTACGGGGTCAATACCGGTTTCGGTGGGAACGCGCGATACGTAATCCCGTCGGACGAGTTGGCGCACCATCAGCAGAACCTGCTCGAGTTTCTGTCGTGCGGCGTGGGCGAGCCTTTGCCGGAAGAAGCGGTACGGGCCGCCATCCTCTTGCGCGCGAATGCACTGGCCCGCGGATTTTCGGCCGTGCGCCTGGTGGTGATCGAGCGGCTGCTGGATCTGTTAAATCATCGCATCACGCCCGTCGTGCCGCGCTTCGGTTCCGTGGGCGCTAGCGGCGATCTGTGCCCTTCGGCTTACATCGCCCGCGTCATGGCCGGACGCGGAGAGGCGTTCTACAAAGGATGCCGGGCGCCTGCCGCAGAGGCCCTGCGCGCCGAGGGTATCGACCGTCTGGAGTTGGAAGCCAAGGAAGGCCTGGCGCTGCTCAACGGCACCACGGTGATGACCGGCGTCGCCTCGATTGTGGTGGATGAGGCGGCGTACTTGTTCCGGTTGTCGCTGGGCGTGCTGGCGATGGCCGCGGAGGCGCTGGGATCGTCGCCCGATTATTACCATCCGGCGATCCACCTGGCGAAGCATCATCCGGGCCAGCTTGCGGTAGCGGAGATGCTCAATTCCCTGCTGTTCGATTCCAAGCTGGCCGTGCCGTTGGACGAGATCCGGGGCCGCGTCGAGGAGGCCAACCGGCGCGCCAACGGGAGCCATGGCAGCCATGGCGTGGCAGCGGCCGACGAATCCATACAGAGTCCGTACTCGCTGCGTTGCGCGCCGCAGGGGCTCGGGCCTATCGAGGAGACCCTGGCGCAGTGCCGCACGGTGATCGAGCGCGAAGCCAATTCGGTGAACGACAATCCGCTCATCGATCCCGCAACCGACCGGGTTTACCATACGGGCAATTTTTACGGAGCGCACATCGCGCGCGCCATGGACGGCTTGAAACTGGACTTGGCGAATCTCGCCAACTGGCTGCACTCGCTAATGGCGCTGCTGATGGACGACCGCTTTTCAAACGGCCTGCCGCCCTCGCTGAGTCCGCACGTGGGCGTGTATCAGGGCTTCAAGGGGATGCAGATCGTGCACACCAGCCTGGTCACGGCCATCCGGCACTGGTGCGCGCCCAGCCTGATTCACACGCTGCCCACCGAGCAGTTCAATCAGGATATCGTGAGTCTCGGCACGCACTCCGCTCTGACAGCCATGGACGTGGCGCGGCTGCTCCGGAGCGCGGTGGCGATCGCGCTGCTATCCACGGCGCAGGCCATCGATCTGCGCGCCGGCGGCGGCCGGTTGGGAGCAGGCACGCGGCCCATTTACCGGACAATCCGCGCGGTGAGCGCCTTCGTGGAAGCGGACCGGGCGCTGGATCGCGATATCGCCGCCGTATCCGGCCTGATCGACCGGCGGGAGATTCCGGTGCTCAACGGTTGACGCAAATGCGCGCGAGAAATCGCGGCGCACGGCGACTACATCAATAGCCTTTTTGTAAAACGCGGATGAGCGGGTTCTCGCGCGAAGCACTTGAGCTTCAAAACGAGGAAGCCCGGCGCTAGACCGGGCCTCCACGCGGAACAGAAAGGGGGATCGTCTATGATCCTACTGTTGGTAATCCGGCTGAAACTAATCGGCCGGTTAACAGCGTTGATCGTTTGGACCCGTAAGGGTCGGCGGTAAGCGCTGTTGCGGGGCCGGTGCTCGCCGTACCGGCTCCGCTACCAGCATCATACCAGATTCCCGGAGCGCACGATTCCCAACAAATGCCAGTGAGAATTCGCGGCGCACCGCCACTACATCAATAGCCATTCCGTGAAACGTGGATGAGCGGGTTCTCGCACGAAGCACTTGAGCTTCAAAACGAGGAAGCCCGGC
>PMVV01000433.1 GCA_003166475.1 Bryobacterales bacterium
GAATCGTTTTGATACTGGAGGCCATGGGGATGTACCGGTTGATCAGGTACAACGCCACACCGACTATAACCAACACAACGACAAGATTTATCAACGGCATGTTCTTGCTCCTTCATCCAGCAAAGAGCAATCCGTTGCCCAATGGCCGGGCAAGTGAGTAAGCCCGTGTTAGAAGGCCACGGGAGCCCGAATTGGCGCTGTGCGCGGCTCGCGGCAAGCGACCGGCCCTCGTCAAATGACTGAATGTGGTCAGATTATTGAGTCTCGCATAATAGAGTGACAACCAGCTTGGATCTTGTGGGGCGGGCATTCTGCCCGCAGCCGGCTTTCAGCCGGCCCTGGCCGCCTGAAAAGGCGGCTGCGGCCAAAATTGGCCGCCATATCAGCCTACTGTCAGAGATCCTTGCGGGAGATGCCGAGCTTGCGCATCATGGCGTTCAGGGTGGTCCGGTGGAGTCCGAGACGGGTGGCGGCCGTGGTGACCACCCCGCCGCTCTCCCGCAGCACGCGGACGATATGTTCCCGCTCCACCTGCTCAAGCGTCGTGCTGCTGGCAACTTGCATGGCATCCGGCCGTATTTCGGCTAGAGGAGCCCGCAGCCTGGCGCCCGTGGAAAGGATGACCGACCGTTCGATGAAGTTCTCGAGCTCCCGTACGTTCCCCGGCCAGTTCCAGCTCACCAGCGCGTGCATGGTCTCCGACGGGATCTTGTCGATCTGCCTTCCCATCTTCTCCGCGTATTTCTTGGTGAAGTGCCGGGCGAGTATGGGTATGTCCTCCGGGTGATCGCGCAACGGAGGCGTGGTGATGGGAAAGACTCTCAGCCGGTAATAGAGATCGCTGCGGAAGAGTTTATCCCCCATCATCTGGGTGAGATTCCGGTTGGTGGCGGCCACCAGCCGGACGTCGATGGGGATGGTTTTGGTGCCTCCCAACCTCTCGAACGCCTTCTCCTGCAAAGCCCGGAGTAACTTCGGCTGCAGATCCAGCGGAATATCGCCCACCTCATCCAGAAACAGAGTCCCGCGGTGGGCCATCTCAAAACGGCCGATCTTTTGCGACAGGGCGCCGGTAAAGGCCCCTCTCTCGTAGCCAAACAACTCGCTCTCGAGAAGCCCGGTCGGAATGGCGGCACAGTTCAACGTGACGAAAGGAAGGTTCTTGCGGGGGCTCATCCTATGGATGGCGCGCGCCACCAACTCCTTCCCGGTGCCGGTTTCTCCCAGGATCAGCACGTTGGCGTCGGTAGGCGCAACCACTTCAACCTGCCGCTGAACCCGCCGCAGAGCCGCGCTGACGCCCACAATCTCCTCGAAGTCTTGTTTGGTTTCGACATCGGCGTCCTCGATACTCTCAAACCGGTCCCGTTCCCTGAGGTTCTGCACGAACGTGATCCAGCGGAAGGGAGAGAGCTTCAACACGGCCGTGGCTACCAGGACTGGAACCCGCGTTCCATCCTTGCGAATCAACTCCTTCTCAAAAGGCGTGCAGGCGCCGAATCGAAGGCCTTCTTCGTGCGCCAGATCGTCTAGCGGCGCGTATTCCGGCGGGGTGAGATCGGGCCAGTGCAGCCGGCCTGCCAGCAGATCCTCGCGGCTGTATCCGACCATCTCGAGAAACGCGTCATTCGCCTCGGGGACATGGTCGAACTCACCGGAAACGATGCCGGCAACGGTCGATTCCGACGGGATTGGCCGGACACGCGTACGGCTGCGCCGCAACTTCTCGTCCTTTTCGTGACGCTCGCTGAAATCGCGCACCACTCTCGCAAAGCCTTGCAGTTCTCCGTTTTCATCTCGCAAGGCCATGGTAATCACATTGGCCCAGAATCGCGTCCCGTCTTTTCTCAGGTGCCAGCCTTCGTTTCCCAAATGGCCCTCGGCGGCGGCCCTCTTGAGTTTCTCTTCGAAACTTACGCGGGCGACCTCTTCGCTGGGATAGAGAAAGGACACGTGTTGCCCGGTAGCCTCACCGGCTGTGTAGCCGTAAATGCGTTCCGCGCCCGAATACCAGGTGACAATCCGTCCGTCCACATCCAACAGGAAAAGGGCATAATCCCGCACCCATGACGGAATGCGGTCAGTGGGGCCGTGTTCTGTTTCCGCGGGTGCGGTCTTGTCGCGCAGGACCAGGATGTGGCGCACGGGCAGCACGTTTCCTTTGGCCGTGAACTCCACTTCCAGCGGGCTTCGATCCGGCCCCAGCAGCCGGAGCGTGCCTTCCTGTTCCCCCTGCTCCTGCAGGGCTCTCCACAACTGCGAAATCTCGGGCTTGAAGCTGGGCGGTACGAAGTCGTCGACCGGGCGACCGATGATCTTTTCCCGCGGCAACCCTAAGAGCTTGCTCACGCCGGCGCTGGCCTCCCTGGAATTGCCATGGTCGTCGGTGATGAGGATAGGCGTGGAAGGGTGATAGAGAATCGCCCGGAACAGGATCTCAAGTTCCCTGGGGCCGTTCTCCACCAGCCAGTGGGCGGCCGGCGATTCCGACCCCGCGGAGCACGTTCCAGACGTGATAACCGCGACCGTCGCGATCATAGTATCGCCTGTTGTCATAGTGCCATTTGTTGTAAGGGTGGTGGTCAATCCTAAATCGTCTGCATATGCATGCCACTGGCCAGCTCTTATCTGGTGGCAGGGGAGGACAGTCTTCGAACGGGAACTCCGGGCGGAAAGCAAATTATGCATTTTCATGCAGGTTCTGCATCCCGGCACGGGGTTAACTCGGGAACATCACACCCAGCCGCCATCGCGCTGCCACTCCCGACCCGTTGCAAGCTATTGAGGCGGCTCATCTGCGATCGCCTGGAGGTCTCTGACCGCGCCCCGTCAATTGACCATATGTGGTCGCTACTCAGGGGGTTTGTCTGGTCCCCGCCTGGTTCGCAAGCCGTCCTTTGGCGAGTCGGCTCAACAAAAGACGAAGTTGGTGCGACTCGTGCACTAAGGGGAGCTGTCGCCCAACGCCCCTACGGGTTCACCGGGTCGACGGAAGAGGCAAATAATGCGAATGATACTAGCGGCTACTCTGGCGATTGCGCCCTTGGCGATTGCACCCCTGTTGGCCAAAGACAGCGATTCCGTAAAGCGGCTCAATGAAGCGGCCGTGGTGTTTTCCGAAGTTATGGCGACGCCGGATAAGGGCATCCCGGAAGACCTTCTGGCGAACGCCCGTTGCATCGTGATCGTCCCCAGCCTGAAGACCGCGGCTTTCGTGGTCGGCGCCAAGTATGGAAAAGGTTTTGTGTCGTGCCGGCATGACGGCGGTTGGTCTGCGCCGGGCGCGGTCCGCGTCGAGGGCGGCAGCGTTGGCTTCCAGATTGGCGGCTCTATGACCGACGTAATCATGCTTGTGATGAACGAAGGCGGAGAGAACAAACTGCTTTCCGATAAGTTCACGCTAGGCGGCGAAGCATCGGCTGCCGCTGGACCTGTGGGACGCACGGCCACAGCTCAAACCGACCTTCAAATGCACGCCGAGATTCTTTCGTGGTCGCGGTCCCAGGGGCTGTTTGCGGGCGTTGCGCTGGAAGGCGCTACCCTGCGGCAGGACCTGGACGACAATGCCGAGATCTACGGCAACAAGCTGAGCAACCGGGAAATTCTCACGACGGCCGTGGCGACGCCGAGGTCGGCCGCGAGACTGATTGCCGAACTGAACCAGCACCCGGCACACGCGCACGCGAGTCCGGCAACTGGCGGCAGCCAATAATCTGCCGGAAAGGAGCCGAAGATGACACCAATGAAACTTATCGGCGCATCGCTCATAGCATGCGGACTTTTATCGGCCCAGGAACCCAGGGTTCCGGCCGAGAATGCGACACGGCTGTCAGCCGGAGAGTCGCCGGTTTACCGCCTGTCCCTGACAGAGCGAACCGTGAAGGCCATTAACTACCAGCACCGCAGCGGCGCAACCAGGATCGACTTCCGGGGAACCGAGCTTCTCCCCAACGGTGGTGGAGAGGCCCGAGTCGAAGGCAAGCAGGGCTATATCCGGATCGAGGCGGAATTCTTTGGCCTGCAGCCGGCGGCGCAAAACGGAGCCGAGTATCTCACCTATGTGCTGTGGGCAGTTACCCCCGAAGGCCGCACGGCCAACCTGGGTGAAGTCGTCCTGAATGGGGCCAAAAGCAAGCTGGACGTAACCACCGAACTGCAAGTGTTCGGGTTGGTGGTCACCGCCGAACCTTATTACGCGGTCACTCAGCCCAGCGACCTGATTGTGATGCAAAACATGGTGCGCGCGGACACCAAAGGCAAGATCGAGGAGATCGACGCCAAGTACGAACTGTTGCAGCGCGGCCAGTATCAGCGTCTCGCGAACCCGCTGGCGCTGAAGTTCGACCGGAAACAGCCGCTGGAACTCTACGAAGCGCGCAACGCGGTGCAGATCGCGCGCGCTGTGGGCGCGGACCGTTTTGCGGCCGAAACTTTCCAGAAGGCTGAGGCGAGCCTCGCTCAGGCTAATGCTTACCAGGAACGCCACGCCGGCAATAAGGCTGTCATCATGACTGCCCGGGAAGCCGTGCAGACGGCGGAAGACTCGCGGGCCATCGCGGTCAAGCGCCAGGATGCAGACGCCCTGGCCGCGGAGCGGCAACAGTCGGTGGATCGCGAAGCGCGTGCGGAAAGCGGGCGGGTTGCCGCGCAGTCCGAAACGGACCGCGTCACTCGGGAAGCCGAAGCGGCGCGGGTTGCGGCGCAGGCCGATTCCGAGCGCTTAACGCGGGAAAAGGATGCGCAGGCAGCCTCCTCGCAGGCGGAAGCCGATCGCGTGAAACGCGAAAACGACGCGCGCATGACCGCCGCCACGGTCGAAGCCGATCGCGTGAAACGCGAAAGCGACACGCGCACGGACGCCGCCACGGCCGAAGCGGATCGCTTGAAACTGGAGAACGCGGCGAGCGCGTCCGCCGCCGCGTCCGAGGTGGATCGTCTGAAGCGGGAAAATGAGGCGCAAAGGACGGCTAGCCAGGCCGATCTCGACAGCGCGGCCAAGCAGACGGCCCAGTTGCAGGCCGAAAAGGCTGAACTGCGAACTCAGTTGCTCAGCCAGTTCAACGCCATTCTTCAGACCCGGGATACGGCGCGTGGTCTGATCGTGAACATGTCGGATGTGCTTTTCGACACGGCTAAGTCTTCGTTGCGGCCTTTGGCGCGCGAGAAACTGGCCAAAGTCGCTGGCATTGTCTCCGGGCATCCGGGACTGAGGCTGGACGTGGAAGGCCATACGGACAGCGTCGGCGGGGACGACTACAATCAGCAGCTTTCCGAGCAACGCGGCGAGTCGGTGCGTGCATACCTGATCGATCAGGGAATGGCGGCGGGTTCGGTCACGGCGAAGGGCTTCGGCAAGACTCAACCGGTGGCATCCAATGACACCGCGGAAGGCCGGCAGTTGAACCGACGTGTGGAGCTTGTGATCTCCGGCGAGGTAATCGGCACGGAGATCGGCACGCCGATCACATCCAGGTAGTCGGAGGGGGCAGGCGGCTTCGCCTGCTCCTTCACTGAAGGGGAGGCACGCCAGCGCGCTTCGGTGGTGGCAACACGCCATCCCGTTCGTGGCATCTCAATTGGAGGGCGGGCAATTCTGCCCCGGGGTCCTCTGGGGGCGGCTTTCAGCCNNTTCAGCCGGCTCTGGCCGCCTAAAAAGGCGGCTGCGGCCAAGATTGGCCGCCCTCCAAGGCCCGAGGCAGATATTGCACTCGTAACGACGGATTTTGCATGGAAGTTTGATGGCACGACGTCCCGAATCTGGGCCAAACCCCTGTAACTAGCCGCACGAAACGCACGTCCCCATGAAAAAGGTTGGTGGTGCGCGTGCTCGCGCAATGGGGAATCGAAACTTAATTCACAAAAGCGGCACAAATACAAAAGGAGATAGGTAATGTCCGAACTAAACGCAGTGGTGGCTGTTTACGGCACGCATACCGAAGCGGAAGAAGCGGTCAAGGAACTCCAGCGCGCGGGAATCGACATGCGCACCTTGTCCATCGTTGGCAAGGACCCCCACACGGATGAACACGTGGTGGGTTATTACAATACCGGCGACCGGATGAAGCACTGGGGCAAGACCGGCGCCTTTTGGGGAGGCTTCTGGGGACTGCTGTTCGGATCGGCTTTCTTTGCTATTCCCGGTCTCGGTCCAATACTCGTGGCGGGCCCCTTGGTTGCATGGATCGTAGGAGCGTTGGAAGGCGCCGTGGCAGTCGGCGGCTTGAGCGCCATCGGTGCGGGCCTTTACGGAATGGGGATTCCGAAGGATAGTATCGTAGAGTACGAAACGGCGCTCAAGACGGACCAGTTCCTGCTGCTGGTGCATGGCACGGCCGCGGAAGTCGGCAAAGCGAAGGACGTCATCGAAAACACACGGCCTGTCAATGTGACCCTGCACTCGCCCGAACTGGCAGGAGCCGCGCGATAACGCCTGGACTCGACAACCACCCATGAGGACAAACCAATGCTAAGAAATACCGCTCATTTGAAGGGTTTCGCAATCCGGGCTACGGACGGCGAGCTTGGAACTGTAGATCAGTTGTATTTCGACGATAAGACGTGGGCCATCCGCTACCTCGTGGTTGAAACGGGCGGCTGGCTTGGCGGCCGCCAAGTGCTGATCTCGCCAATTTCCGTGGTCCATGCGGACTGGGAGGCGGAGCGATTGGATGTGGCTCTGACGAAAAAGCAAGTGGAGAACAGTCCCAACATCGATACGCACCAGCCTGTCTCCCGCCAGCATGAGGCCGAATACTATGGCTACTATGGGTATCCCTACTATTGGGAGGGGCCCTACCTGTGGGGTCCGGCGTTTTTCCCGGCGGGATTGGCTATTCCAACCTATGTTTCCAGGGAGGCTTTGGCGGAGAAAATCGCCAGAGAGTTGACCGATTCGCATCTGCGCAGTACCGAAGCCGTCGCTGGCTACGACATTGAGGCGGCTGACGGCGAGATCGGCCATGTGGACGGATTCATCGTGGACGATGAAGCCTGGGCGATCCGCTACATCGAGGTGGCAACGCGGAATTGGTGGCCGGGCAAGAAGGTGTTGGTTTCACCCGCATGGATCGAACGGGTGAGCTGGGCGGATTCCAAAGTCTCGGTGGGCCTCTCCCGGGAAGCTATCCAGAACGCTCCGGAATACACCGAGTCCATGCCGATTACTCGAGAGTATGAAAACCGCCTGTACTTTCACTACGGCCGGCCGCCATATTGGCTGCACCAAGTCGAAGACGAACCTCCCTTTGCGACGAGCGGCGTTTAGGGCGGCCATGCGAGCCACGGAACAACTGCATCGCACGGGCCAGAGCCTTTGGCTCGACAACATCACGCGGGGATTACTTACCAGCGGCACGCTCGAACGCTACATCCGGGAACTGTCCATCACCGGGCTGACCTCAAATCCGAGCATCTTCGACCACGCCATCCGCAACACCGATTTCTACGATGAGGCGATTCGGGCGAAGATGCAGGCCGCAAAGGCCGGTGAGAAGCTGTTCTTCGAGCTGGCGCTGGAAGATCTGACCAAGGCAGCCGACCTGTTCCGGCCCATTCACGATGCAACGAATGGCGTGGATGGCTGGGTGTCTCTGGAAGTATCCCCGCTCCTGGCGGACGAGCCCGCGAAGACGCTGGAAGCTGCCAAGCAGTTATGCGCTGCGGCGGACCGGCCGAATCTCTTCATCAAGATTCCCGGAACTCCGAAAGGACTCTCCGCCATTGAAGAAGCCATCTTTGCCGGCATTCCCGTAAACGTAACCTTGCTATTCTCCCGCGATCAATACTTGGAAGCTGCCCGCGCCTACATGCGGGGGATCGAGAGGCGGATTAAAGCCGGCCTCAATCCGGCTGTCCATTCGGTGGCGTCTATCTTTATCAGCCGATGGGATAAGGCGGTGGCGGGCAAGGAGCCCGATGAGTCGAAAAATCGACTTGGCATAGCCATTGCAATGCAGGCGTACAAGGCCTATCGCGATCTGCTGATTTCGCCGCAGTGGCTGCAACTGGCGGCCCAAGGCGCCTCCGCCCAGCGGCTGCTTTGGGCCAGCACCGGCACCAAGGATCCGAAGGCTTCGGACGTCCTTTACATCGCCGGTCTGGCGGCCCCGAACACGGTGAACACGATGCCGGAGGCTACCCTGCTGGCGTTTGCAGATCACGGGCATGTTCCGAATGCTTTACCCGCCGATGGCGGAGACTGCGAAACGGTGCTGGAGCGTTTCGCCAGCGCTGGCATCGACACCGGGAAGTTGGCCGGGCAGCTCCAGCTTGAGGGCGCCGAGGACTTCGTCAAATCCTGGAACGATCTGCTGCAGTGCATCGAATCCAAGGCGCATGCCGTGCGCGCCGTCGCAGGAGCTTAGAGCCCCGAAAACATGAGCGAACAAACCCGTGTCAACCACCCCACATACCATCTCCTGCCTACGGAAACCGAGGGAGTCGATTCCCTGGCGGAACTCGCCTTGGACATGCATTGGTCGTGGAATCATGCTACCGACGAAGTATGGCGGCAGCTTGATCCGGAACTGTGGGAGATCACGCATAACCCCTGGGTGGTCCTGCAGACGGCCTCGCGCGATCGGATCGAGCGCGTGTTGGCCGATCCCGCTTTCCGGAAAAACGTAAACGATTTGGTCGAAGACGGCCGGCAGGCGGCCGAAGCCCCCGCGTGGTTTCAGCGGACTTATCCGGCAGCTCCACTGACCTGTGCGGCGTATTTCAGCATGGAGTTCATGTTGAGCGAAGCTCTGCCCATTTACTCGGGCGGGCTGGGTAATGTGGCCGGCGATCAACTCAAGGCCGCCAGCGATCTGGGCGTGCCGGTGGCCGGCGTAGGCCTGCTCTACCAGCAGGGTTATTTTCGCCAGGTGATCGACAAAAACGGACAGCAGCAGGCCCTTTACCCGTATAACGATCCCGGACAGTTGCCGATCACGCCGTTGCGCCAGCCAAACGGGGAGTGGTTGCGGTTGGAGATCGCNNAATGACGCGGCGAACTTCCCCGTGCATCGGGGGATAACCAGCGAACTCTATGGGGGCGGGCCGGAGTTGCGCCTCAAGCAGGAAATGCTGCTCGGGATCGGCGGCTGGCGACTGCTGCGCGCGCTCGGCCTCGCGCCGGAGATCTGTCACCTGAATGAAGGACACGCGGCGTTCGCCGTGCTGGAACGCGCCCGCGCCTTCATGGAGGATACCGGGCAGCCCTTCGAAGCCGCCCTGGCGGTCACGCGAGCGGGCAATCTGTTCACCACCCACACTGCGGTGGCCGCCGGTTTTGACCGTTTCCCTCCCGCGCTGATCGAGCAATACCTCGGCGGCTATGCCGAAAAGAAGCTCGGCATCGCACTTCACGACTTACTGGCCCTTGGCCGCCAGAACCCGTTCGACTCGTCGGAGCCTTTCAACATGGCATATCTGGCAATCCGCGGGAGCGGGGCGGCGAACGGGGTGAGCCGCTTGCACGGAGAAGTGAGCCGGCGTCTCTTCCTTCCTCTGTTTCCGCGCTGGCCGGAGGACGAAATCCCGATCGGCTATGTGACTAACGGTGTCCACATGCCCACCTGGGACTCGGCGCCAGCCGACCATCTTTGGACGGAAACCTGTAAGAAGGACCGCTGGCTGGGAACCACGACGAACCTTGAGCAGGACATTTACAAGGTCTCAGACGCCAGGCTATGGCAATTTCGAACCGATGCCAGCAAGTCTCTGGTGGCGTATGCTCGCGCACGTTTGTCCCGGGACCTGACCGCGGCAGGTGCGCCGCCCCAGGATGTCGAGGCGGCGAAACATCTGTTTGATCCCAACGCCCTGACATTGGGTTTTGCGCGCCGCTTTGCGACCTACAAGAGACCGAACCTGCTGCTGCACGACCCACAGCGGCTGCTTCGTATTCTGACCAATTCTCAGCGGCCTGTGCAACTCGTTATGGCCGGCAAGGCGCATCCGGCGGACCAGGCGGGGCAAGACCTGATTCGGGAATGGATGCATTTCATCCGGCAGCCCGAGACGCGCCCGCATGCCATCTTTCTCAGTGACTACGACATGCTCCTGACCGAGCACCTGGTGCAAGGGGTAGACGTCTGGATCAACACTCCCCGGCGGCCCTGGGAAGCGAGCGGGACAAGCGGCATGAAGGTGTTGGTCAATGGAGGCCTGAATTTGTCGGAGTTGGACGGTTGGTGGGCGGAAGCTTATACGCCTGAAGTCGGCTGGGCGTTGGGGGATGGCCGGGAGCATGGCGACGATCCGTCTTGGGACGCTGCCGAAGCCGAAGCGCTCTACGACCTGCTCGAAGGGCAAGTGATTCCGGAGTTTTATGCCCGCGACGCGCATGGTATTCCGGCGGCTTGGGTGGCGCGCATGCGGAAGAGCATGGCGAGCTTGACACCGCGCTTTTCCGCGGACCGCACGGTGCGCGAATACACGGAGCAACACTACCTCCCCGGCGCGGAAACTTTCCATCGGCGTGCGGCCGGGAAGGGCGCCGCGGGCCGGCAAATAGTCGATTCGCAGCAGGCCATGGAAAAGGATTGGCCCGCGCTGCGCATCGGCGCAATGAAGGTCGAGGCCGGCGGGGAACGGCACGCGTTTGAGCTTGAGGTGTATCTCCACGATCTGGACCCGAATGCGGTGCGAGTAGAGCTATATGCCGACGGCATCGATGGGGACGGCCCTTTCCGCCAGGACATGGAGCGCATCGGTCACCTGGCGGGCACGCCCGGCATATACGTCTATCGCGCACAGGCGCCGGCAATCCGCCTGCCCGCGGACTATACGGCGCGAGTGACACCGCACTATGCCGGTGTCGCCGTTCCCTTGGAAGACGGACGAATCCTGTGGCAGCGATGATGCCACCGGCACAGTAATGAAAAGGACTGAACTGTGACCACTAACGTACTCACTCCGGAACTGCTCCACAAAATGGATGCCTACTGGCGCGCCGCCAACTATTTGTCGGTCGGCCAGATTTATCTTTACGACAACCCGCTGCTGAAGGAACCGCTGAAACTGTCGCACGTGAAGCCCCTGGTGGTCGGGCACTGGGGCACCACGCCGGGCCAGAACTTCATCTA
>PMVV01000158.1 GCA_003166475.1 Bryobacterales bacterium
CCGGCGGTGACCTGCTGCGGCTGATAGCGGCGCGACTTGGAAAGCCCGCGCTTGAAATCCACCGCCGTGGCGTTCACCACCGCGTAGGTCTGCAAGTTGAGCTGCTGGATGGAAGATCCCACCGACGAAGCGAAGTACTTGTCTTCGGAGCGGAACGACAGATTGCAATTGGCCGAGAAGACTCCCTTGTCTTTCTTCGCCTCGGCGGCCGCGGTGCGGATCAACTCCAGCTTCTCCTCGAGCGGCACCGCGAATGGGTCGCGTTCGTGCGGCGTCTGCCAGCGCTCGCGATAGACGGGCACCGGCGCCAGTTCCACCGGCTTGGAGCGGATCGCCGCGTTGGCGCGCGCCACGGCCACCGCCTCGCCGACCATGCGTGCG
This sequence comes from Bryobacterales bacterium, assembly GCA_003166475.1. GTDB lineage: Bacteria > Acidobacteriota > Terriglobia > Bryobacterales > Bryobacteraceae > Bog-159. The sequence continues at coordinate 382 of PMVV01000158.1, forward strand.
ATTTCCTCTTTGGTGACCAGCGGAGAGGCGGCGAAGCCCCACGCGCCATCCACGATCACGCGCACGCCGAAGCCGAACGAACCGCCATCGGACACCACCGGCACTTCCAGCGTCTTACCCGTGCCGCGCTCGGGGTTCAGCCGCACGGTGAGGAATTGCTGGCGGTAGCGAATGATGCGGATGTCGGCGTATGAGGCTTTCAGCTTCTTGGATTCGTGCAAGGCCGCCGCGCCCAGGTTTTCCAACTCGGGGTTGGGTTTAGTGGAACCTTGCGGCGCGGCAAACAGGCGCGTGGCCAGCGCCGCGGCCGTACTGGACCCGAGGAACGCGCGTCTGGTGAGCCCGCTGGTGAGCATGGTTATCGCCTCCCGAAATACTGAGTATACACGCCGGATGTACTTGCCGATGCGCCGTCCAAACGCATACAATGATTTTCGGCGGTATTTCCGCCGTTCTGAGGGGGACTGTGCCGGATCGCGCAATTCTATTCTTGTTCAGTGTGGTGGTCGAGATCGCGTCGCTGGCGGCGGCGGGCTGGCTCCTGGTCAGCGGTCAAGCCGGATCGGTGGATGGTCTCTTCCTGCTTCTGGCGTGCCTGTTAGTCGCGCTTGCCTTCGGGCTGTACCTGGTGTTCATGATCCGGCGCGCGATGGAACCGGCGCCTGCGCCCAAGGCGGTGCCGGCCAAAGCCAGTGTGCCCACCCCCGCTGCGCAAGCGTAGCAATCCGGGCCCAAGTCGGGGCGGCCTGAGAGGCCGCCGCAGGCCGGGGGCCTGCCCCACGAGGCGTCTATTGCTTCTTCGGTGCGGCCTTCTTAGCGGCGGCGGGCGCTGCCGGCGGCGGCCCTTCGCGCTTGAACACGATGCTGACGATCTTGACGGGCGTTAGCGGTTTGTCCGCACTCGTGGGCACGTTCACAATCTTGTTGACCACATCCTGCCCTTCAATCACCTGGCCGAAAATTGTGTGCTTGCCGTTCAGGTGCGCCGTGGGCACGACGGTGATGAAGAACTGGCAGCCACCCGTGTGCGGCGGTCCAGTGTTGGCCATGGCTAGGCGTCCCGGCACATCGAACTTCAGGTTCGGCGCGAACTCGTCGGGAATCGTAAAACCCGGATCGCCCATTCCCGAGCCCAAAGGATCTCCGCCCTGGATCATGAAGTTGGGGATGACGCGGTGGAAGATGGTGCCGTTATAGAGCGGCCGCGTGACCATCTGACCGGTCTTGGGATCTTTCCACGCCTTCGTGCCCGTCGCCAGGGCTCTGAAATTCTTCACCGTGATAGGCGCTTCCTTCTCGAAGAACTTCACCTTGATGGCGCCCATGGATGTGTTAATGGTGGCGTACAGGCCCGGCTCGGGGCCGGGCGTCGCAGCGGGCGCAGCGGCAGGTGGCGCTTGGGCGAAAGCCCCGGCCACCATAGCGAGCAAACCAATCGTTGTTTTCATATGGATCATTTCCTTTCACCGGCGGGCACTTCGATGCTCCGCCTCACTGGAGAATAGCCCCTTATTCTATCCTGTTTCGCAGCGTGATAAGCTATCCAACGCGATGAAGAAACTCTGGCTTTTACCCTGCCTCGCCGCGACGCTCATGGCCGCGGATGTGTCCGGCAAGTGGACCGGAACCGTGAATGTGGAGGACCCTACCGGCGGTCCCAACATCGAGGTCCGGGTGCGCGCCGACCTGCAGCAGAAGGTTGACGCCATCACGGGCGCCATCGGGCGGCAGGAGGACCAGCAAGGCGAAAACATCCGGAACGCCAAGCTGGATGGCAAACGGCTGACCTTCGAGGTTTCCTCGACGGAAGCCAATGGCCTGGTCAAATTCGTCCTCACGCTCGACAGCGACAGACTTGACGGCGAAATGAGCGGATCGATGGATGGCTCCCAGATCACCGGCAAGGTCCACCTGAGCCGCGCGCCGTAGTGGGGCGGACGCCCTCGTCCGCGCGCGACCCCCAGGTCGCGCTCTTATCCCACATCCGCGACTCTCACCACCGCCGGCTTCCGCGTTTCATCCACCGTCAAACGAAAAATGTCCGGCCGCGCGTAGTGCCCGGTAACGTCCAGGTCATACTTAGCGCGGGCCAGGTCGCCAAGGTCCAAGTCCGCTGTCAGAACGGCTTCACCCGTGCGATTCGGTCCCGCCAACACCTGGCCCAACGGACCGACGATCACACTGCCACCACCGATCAGTACGGTATCCGCCTCAACCGGTCGCACAAGGTCATACGCGGGCGGACAATCGGCGCGGCGCAGATACTGGCATGCGGAGAGCACAAAGCATCGTCCTTCGAGCGCGATGTGCCGCATTGTGGGAAGCCATGTTTCGCGATCGTCCACGGTGGGCGCACAGTACAGCTCGATCCCTTTGCCATACATCGCCATCCGCAGCAGCGGCATATAGTTCTCCCAGCAGATCACCGCGCCCACGCGCCCTGCAGCCGTATCGAACACGGGCAGGGTGGAACCATCGCCGAAGCCCCACACCAGTCTCTCCGCGGCCGTGGGCATCAGCTTGCGGTGCTTGCCGCGGAGGCTCCCATCCGGCGCGAAGAATAGGACGGTGCAGTATAGCGTCCCGCCATCGCGCTCCACCACGCCCATGACCAAGTCCACCGAGTGTTCGCGCGCCAGGCCGCCGAGCGCATCGCAGCAAGGGCCGGGAACTTCCACGGCGCTCTCGTAGTAGACGCGAAACTGTTCGCGGCCGGCCGGAGTGCGGGAGCCCACGCGCGCCCCGAAGTCCAGCCCTTTCGGATAGCCACCTACAAATGCCTCCGGAAAGACGACCAGCCGGGCGCCTCGCCGTGCGGCATCCAGCGTCAGATCGGCGGCTTTCTGCAGCGTTCTTTCGCGGTCGAATAAGATCGATCCGGCCTGCACCACGGCGACGGTTACACGATTCTCAGCCAAGCGACATCCTCCCCATCGGACCCTAGATCATCCAGTCTGCCACGAATTCCCGTGGCATCGCCGGACAGCCCGACCTCACCTATAATAGAAACAACAGTAGGAGGTTGTATGAGGGAGACCTTCGCCTCATTGCCGCTGGCGTTGGCGCTGTTAGGCTTGCCTCCGCAGTTGTCGGCTGCCGGAGACACCATCCGCATCACGATCAAAGGCGGAGACCTCGCCGCGCCGATCGAGATCGCCGATCGGGAAGTGGTCGCCGCCTTCAGCGTTTGGTCCGGGCCCGGAACCAGTACGAACGAAGCCCAGGGCTTGATCGTCGATTGGTCCCGAGGTGTGGCGGAACCGCCCAAGGGCCCACGAGTCTATGAGGTCTCGTTTCACACCACGCGCCGGGACCCCGGCACCTACGTGGTGTCGTACCTGATCGATCCATCGACTAACAAGGGATACGTGTATCTGCCGGGCAAGCAGGACGCGGGATATCGGGACAACGTCTGGTTGATTTACCGCGGCGTCGAAGGCCGCTGGTTTCACGCGTGGAGCGCATGGGAAAAGGTCGCGCACCCGCTGATCGCCAAGGGGCGCAAGACGCACCAGTAGCGCCCGCGTCGAAACACAACGCACCACGCCGGCCCCGCCCCACTGCGCCCATCACCCGCCAGCCTCTTGGTAAAATAGAACTTACCACCCATCCAAGGAGATCCATTGCCCGATCAGGAAAACCCGCCGCAAGGTCCGCCCGCGCCACCGCCCGGCCCCCAACTGCCTCTGGGCAGCGGCGGCGACCGGAACCTCATCCCCATCAACATCGAAGACGAGATGAAGCGGTCCTACCTCGATTACGCCATGAGCGTAATCGTGGGCCGCGCCCTGCCCGACGTCCGCGACGGCCTCAAGCCCGTGCATCGCCGCATTCTGTTCGGCATGCACGAGATGGGCCTGACGCCCAACCGGCCCACCCGCAAGTGCGCCAAGATTATCGGCGAGGTGATGGGCAAGTATCACCCCCACGGCGATGCGCCCATTTACGACGCCCTGGTGCGCATGGCGCAGCCCTTCACCATGCGCTACACGCTGGTGGAAGGCCAGGGGAATTTCGGCTCCGTCGATGGCGACCCGCCCGCGGCCATGCGGTACACCGAAGCCCGCCTGGCGCGCATCACCACCTCCCTGCTGGAGGATATCGACAAGGAAACCGTCGATTTCCGGCCCAACTACGACGAGAGCGAGAATGAGCCCGAGGTGCTGCCCACGCGCGTGCCCAACCTGCTGGTGAATGGTTCGGCCGGCATCGCCGTGGGCATGGCCACCAACATTCCGCCGCACAACCTCACCGAAATCGTCAACGCCACCATTGCGCTCATCCAGAATCCGCAAACACCGCTCGCCAAAATTCTGGAGATGGTTCAGGGCCCCGATTTCCCGACCGGCGGCTTCATCCTAGGCCGCCAGGGCATCATCGACGCCTTCACCAAAGGCCGGGGCCAGCTCAAAATACGCGCCAAGGCCGCCATCGAGAGCCGCGGCAAGGATCGCGAGCATATCATTGTCACCGAAATCCCCTACCAGGTGAACAAAGCGCGGCTCATCGAGAATGCCGCCGCTCTGGTCAACGAAAAGAAGATCGAAGGCATCTCCGAAATCCGCGACGAAAGCGATCGCGACGGCACGCGCATTGTCTTCGAGCTGAAGCGCGGCGAGCAGGCCGAAGTGGTCCTGAACAATCTCTACAAGCACACGCAGTTGCAAATCGGCTTCGGCGTGATCATGCTCTCCATCGTCAACGGCCAGCCGCGCGAGCTGGGCCTGATCGATTGCATCAAGTTCTTCATCGAGCACCGCGTGGAAGTGGTCCGGCGGCGCACCGACTTTGAGCTGCGCAAGGCCCGCGAACGCGAGCATCTCCTGCTCGGATTCAGGAAGGCGCTGGATAACCTGGACGAGGTGATCCGCATGATCCGCGCGGCGCGCGCCCCCCGCGAGGCCCGCGATTCGCTGATCGCCGCCTTCCAGTTCACCGAGCGCCAGGCGCAGGCCATCATCGCGCTGCAATTGCAGCGCCTCACCGGCATGGAGCAGCAGAAAATCGCCGACGAGCTGGCGGAAATCCAGCGGCGCATCGCCGGGTACCTGGAACTACTGGGCTCCGAAAAACTGGTGCGCGAAGCCATCATCGAAGAATTGAAGGAAGTCCGCAAGGCGTATGGCGACGAGCGCCGCACCCAGATCATCGAGGACACCGGCGAGATCCGCCTGGAAGACCTGGTGGCCGTTGAGGACGTGGCCGTTACCGTCACCCACGGCGGCTATCTCAAGCGCACGTCGGTCGATACCTACCGCAGGCAATCGCGTGGCGGCAAGGGCCGCATCGGCATGGGCACGCGCACCGAGGATTTCCTCGAGCACCTGATCGTGGCCTCCACCCACAGCTACCTGCTGATCTTCACCGACAAGGGCCGCGTGTACTGGCTCAAGATTTACGAGATTCCGGACGCCGCCACCGTCGGCAAGGGCAAGCACGTTTCGAACCTGATCAATCTGCAGCCGGACGACACCGTGAAGGCGTTCATGGCGGTGCGCGAATTCGTGCCCGATCAGTTCATCGTGATGGCCACCAAGCATGGGGTGATCAAGAAGTGCGAACTGACCGAGTTCGACAACCCCATGGCGCGCGGCATCATCGCGGTCTCGCTGGATGAAGGCGACGAGCTGATCGCAGCGCGCCTGACCAATGGCGAGAATTACATCTTCCTGGGCTCGCATGACGGACAGGCCATTCGCTTCGCCGAGAGTCAGGTGCGTTCCATGGGCCGGCCGGCGCGCGGCGTGCGCGCCATGGACCTGGACGCGGGCGACTACCTGGTCGGCATGGAGATTGTCGAAGAGGAGGGCCTGATTCTATCCATCTCCGAGAATGGCTTCGGCAAGCGTACCAAGCTGGCCAATTACCGCTTGCAGTCGCGCGGCGGCAAGGGCGTCATCAATATGAAGACCTCCACGCGCAACGGCAAGGTGGTAGGCATTCTGTCGGTGAAGGAAGATACCGACCTGATGATCGTGACCAAGAACGGCAAGATCATCCGGCTGGAATCGGCCGAGATCCGGCAGGCGGGCCGCTCCACGCAGGGCGTGCGCTTGGTGCGGATGGAGGACGACGATCAGGTGGCGGCGGCGTCGGTGATTCCGGAAGCGGCGGAGAACGGGGAAGGGAAGAACGGCGAGGACGGGCAGCCGGAGCTGCCGCTGCAGTAACGATAGCTACAGCGCGCAGGCTTGAGCCGGCGTCTGGCCGCCAAGATAGGACTGTCCACGAAATTTGCTGGTGGCGCAAATCCAGGAACCGGGCAGCGCGGGCCTAGTTAACACAGCCTATCTCAGGAGGCGACTGGCCTGATTACTCGTGCCTGTCTGCTCCATGGCGGATCTTGTCCTCAAGTGCTTCATTGAATTTTTCTCGAACCATGCGTTCGAAGTCTGCCGGCTCCCGCCCCGCGGCTACCCAGTCCGACCGCAATTTCTCCATCGCCTCGTCAAACCTAGCCTTTGCGGCCTCCAATACGGGAATGTTCCTCTGAACCATCAGATGCAGAAGGCAAGATCTGATTTCCGCCGACACGAAGATCGCGATTCGGCACCAGTCAAGGTGAGCGACATTAAGCGCTCGTTCACCCCTGATCCACTTGCCTGAATGGATCGTATTCCGTAGGTCCTGGAGCATGCGCAACATCGCGGAACCTGGGCTTGTGCGGAATGCGACCGTTCTCCTCTCGATCTCATGAGGCAGAAGCTCAGGATGTGATATGGCCGCGAGTTCCCGATAAGCATCCGAGAGGGGGAGGACGAATTCAGGGGCAACTACGTTGTTGGGAATCCAACTCAATTGTTCAGCAACATTGATGAACTGGTCGAGCCCCCATGTTCCGACGATTTTTCGAAACGTGCTGGGTTTACCTTTCTTTGTCGACCGGGCATACTGCGAAGTGTTCTTAACGTCATCCTCGTAGAACATGCAAAGGAGCGAGAGCAGCGCCTCGTTCATCGCAGCACCCATCAGGCATCCGGCGAAATACGCCGAGGCCGCGCTGCACTTTAGCATTTCCTCTTCGCATTGCAGTGCGAGGTCGTAAACCAAGAGGTGTTTCGGGTCCATTATGGCGCGCATGACGTCGCGTGTCTCGTCCGTTCCAGTCTGGAGATGAAGGAGTTCCGCAGTCATCCTATCTACAGCGGCAGCACTGTCGCGAATTGTCGAGTTCTTGTCCATATGTTAAGTATAAGGATTAGCAAAGAACGATCCCGAAGCTATCTAGAGCGCGAGGGCTGGCTTTCCATGACGACGCGCAAAATGCGGTTGATGCGCGTCTGATAACCCTTGCCGTTGCCCTTGAGCCATGCCAACACATCCGCGTCAAGGCGAATCGTCAGTTGCTTTTTGACGGGAGGCCACGCCGCCGTCGCCTTCGTAAAGAAAGACTTGTCGAGGGGCGGGATGTCCGAATAGTCGATATCGGCATCCTTCATGCGGTCAAGCCTCGTCAAGTCGCTTGTGATAGACTTCTTGCTCACGTCGGTTTGCCTTCCTCATGGAGATGATTCGCGTTGCGTCCCCACGCGGCGCATGGGCTATGATAACCACGCGCCCGGCAAGCAGGCCAAGGGTGACAAGCCGTTCCTCTCCATAGTCGAAGCGGCTATCCTCGAAAGTGACGCAGGGTCCGGCAAACACCTGTTCGGCGTCGCTGAAATCCAGGCCATGCTTGGCGAAGTTGCTGCGGTTCTTCGCCTGGTCCCATTCGTATCTCACCCTACACTGTAGCTCTTTTTGTAGTTATTGCGCAAACTGCAAGTGCAAGCGGTTGAGGGCGGCCTGGGAGGCCGCCGCNNGCAGGCCGAGGGCCTGCCCCACCTCTGCCTGCGCTAAGCTAAGGTTGTGCGACTGCTGGTAGTGGAAGACGAAAAGCGGATTGCGGATTTCCTTTGCCGCGGCCTCCAGGGCGCGGGCTACGCCGTGGATGCCGCGCTCAATGGCGGCACCGCCCTTGAGTTTTTTCAGGCCACCGACTACGACCTCGTCATCCTGGATATCATGCTGCCCGATATGGACGGTCTCCAGGTGCTGGAGAAAATGCGCGACCGCAAAGCCGGTCCGCCGGTGCTCATCTTGAGCGCGCGCGGCGCACTCGACGACCGCGTCCGCGGCCTGGAGCAGGGCGCCGACGACTACCTGGTCAAACCCTTCGCGTTCGTGGAGTTGCTGGCCCGCGTGCGGGCGCTGCTGCGCCGCGGCCAGCCCGCGCCCGAACGCCTGCAGGTGGCCGACCTCACGCTCGACTGCATCCGCCGCAAAGTCAACCGCGCCGCCGAGCCCATCGACTTGGCCCCCAAGGAATTCGGCATCCTCGAGTACATGATGCGCAACAAGGGCCGCCCGCTCAGCCGCACCATGATCGTCGAGCACGTCTGGGACATGGACTACGATGGCCTCACCAACATCGTGGACGTCTATATCCGCCACCTGCGCAGCAAGATCGACGACCGCTTCACGCAGAAGCTCATCCACACCGTGCGCGGCATCGGGTACATGATCGAGGCGCCCGTGGAGAAGCCCCCGGAGGCTCCCACGGAGCCGCCCGCGGAGCCGACCGCGGAGCCGCAGGCGTAACGTGTCCGCCAAGCGTCATCTCACGCGCGGCCTGCGCTTCCGCCTCACGGCCGGCTACGCGCTGCTGTTCGCGCTGCTGCTGGTGGGCACCGCGGCGCTGTTCCGCGAGCGCCTGGCCTACACCCTAAATTCCGAAGCGCACGATCTGCTGGAGCAGGAGTGGGTGGCCATGAAGGGCTATCTGCACATCGAGAAGGTGCCCAAACATGGCCACATCCCGCCCGGCTGCGTCGGCGACTGGTGCGCGATCTGGGAGTATGATAAGGTCGATCCCGACGAAGATTTCGCCGTCGAGCGACTGCGGCGCGTCTACCTGCTCACCGACGTCAAAGGCGCGGTGATGGAAGTCTCCACCATCTATCAGTCTATCGGCATCGAGCAGCCCAAGGAAATCGAGGCGGCCATCAAGAGCGGCCAGCCGGTCTGGAAGCGCCGCCTGAGCCCGCATGGCATACCGTATCTGATTCGTGCTGGTGTGGTCTTCGACGAGAAACACCATAGCCCGTTCTACGTGGCCGTGGGCCGCCCGATGGACGAGGGTGAAAAGATCCTCAAGCGCTACACCTGGATGTACGTCGCGCTGATCCCGTTATCGCTGCTCTGCGGATGCCTGCTGGGATGGTTCCTTACCGGCCGCGGGCTGATGCCGGTGATGCAAGTGGCACAAGCCGCGCAACGCATCACCGGCTCCAACCTGAGCTTGCGCATCCCCACGCGCGGTGCAGGCGATGAGCTGGATTACCTCATCCTTACCTTTAACCGCATGATCGAGCGGCTGGAAAGCTCCTTCCAGCAGATTCGCCAGTTCTCAACGGATGTCTCGCACGAGCTGCGCACCCCGATCACGGCCATCCGCGGCCAACTGGAGGTGGCGCTGTTTACCGCCAAGACCGTGGACCAGTATCGCGATGCCACGCTGAATTCCCTGCAGGATATCGAGCGGCTCTCGCAAATCGTGCGCGCCTTGCTGCTGCTTTCGCAAGCCGAGTCCGGGCAGCTCGCGTTGCAGAAGACGCGGCTGGATCTGGCCGCCGTGGTGCGCGATATCGTGGATCAATTCCAGATACCCGCCGAAGGCGCCCGCGTCGAGCTTTCCGCCGATTTGCCGCCGGAGTGCGCCGCCGAAGTGGATCGCGTGCAGATCGAGCGGATGCTTTCCAACCTGCTGTCCAACGCGCTGAAGTTTACCCCCGCAGGCGGCCGCGTACACGTCGCGCTGCACAGCCTGCCGGAATCCATTGCGATCGAAGTGGAGGACACCGGCTGCGGCATCTCCGAGGAGCACATCCCGCACATCTTCGAGCGCTTCTACCGCGTGCCGGCGCAGGAAACCTGTGCGAATCCGGAGCCGGGGCTGGGCCTCGGGTTGAGCTTCGTGGCCTGGATCGCGAAGGCCCACTGCGGCACGATTGGCGTCCACAGCGCGCCCGGCAAAGGCACGCGCTTCACCGTGACGCTGCCCGCCGCCGCAGCCGAACCGGCGCCGGTGGAACCCGTGCCGGCCGGGGCCGCAAGTGGGGCGGCGCGGGGGATGAATGAACTTTAATCCGAAGTTTACCCAGCCTTCATTCCTCTTCCTTAATCTAAGGAATGTGCGGCTGCTTTGGTGCGGTGTGATCGGTGTGCTTCTGGCCCTGGCCGGCTCCAATCCGGTGCGCAGCCAGGACCCGCCGCCCAGCGTTCAGCAGCCGGATCAGTACTTTGCCGGAGTGGTGACGGCCCTGACCGACGACAGCATTACACTCACGCGCACGGTGTTGGGCAAAGCGACGGTGCGCAGCTTTGCGATTTCCGCCGAGACCGTAGTGCAGCCCCAGGGCGGCAAGCCCAAGCTGAAGCAGAAGGTGACGGTGAAGTGGGTGAGCGGCGAGAACGGGGACGGGGACCGCGCGGTGAAGATCATTCTGCGCGGGTCGGTGCCTCCGCCTAAGAAGCAGTAGTGGCAGGACTCCCGTGCCGCCACTGGCGTTCACGCCGGCTTGCGACCTTACTCGATATTCTCAAACCAGTACTGCACTAACCCCGTAGGACCATCCCAAATGAAATAGGGGCGTCCGAGAGCGGAGTTGAACTCGGCCGCCTTGACGCTCCACGGATTGCTCTGGTGTGACGATGGTGCTGCTGAGCGTTTGTCGGCTTCTATCGCTTGAGAGTGTTGTCGCCAATTTTGTTGATCTCCTCGACGACGCGCCTGTTCTTGTCAGATGACATATCGAAAGGCTTCGGGGTGCGTTGGAATCCCCTGGCTCTCGTCCATTATGTTGGAGCGCACGATGTCCATGAGGCCGCCACTTACCTTGTTGATCCACCAGTCCGACTCAAAGCCCACGGCGTGCCCCAGTTCTTTGAGGGCTTCCGAATCTTGCTTCGAGCTCATTGTTTAGGCCTCAGATCGTCTCTACGGCCAATTCTTGTGGGCGGCCTTTCGACGGTGGGGATGGCGGTTTGTATTAGCCCCAGTCATCACCACGTGGTCCCTTCCGGTCCGTCCAGCGGCCTCCCGCTGGATTCTAAGCTGCTGCGTACTGGAGAGCCGCTTCACGTCTCTTATCCCGCCGATTGCTTGTCTGAAAATCTGGAATCGACTTGTGCCGGCAAGTCGGCCCGCTTCACTGAAGGGCGAGTTTGAGGCTCCTCAGCGCGTCCATCGCCCAGCTATCCAACTTGCGAACGTCGGCCTCCGGGCCGGATATCGTCGCATAGACGGTCAGGTGCGGCCAAACTAAATACGAGTGAATCCAGAGGAGGCCACTCTCGTCCAAGAATTCTGCCGTGGCCTGGTCCACCGAAAGTTCCGGAAATAGGTTCTCATCCCACGCTTTCCAGTCCTCAGCATGCTTCGCCATGCGTTCCCGGAGGCGACCCCGAGCTCCCAATTGCGTCCCTTCAGCGCGGAGATAGCTTGACAATTGGAGCAGTAGAGGCTTCCCGTCCTTCCAAAAGCTGCAAACCCTCCCATCGTACTGCTCACGAACCTCTTGCGGCAGGTCGATCACGTAGCTTCCTGAAGGTCTCAAAGTTTTCAAAATAGTCATTGTTGATCTGGGCTCGGAGGTTTTGGCGTTGCCGGTGACCCGCCGAGCAGCCCCTACCTAATCCGCTGTTGCAGTTCCGCCACCGCGGCCGCCATCTGCGGAGTCGGCGCGACATCGGCGGCTTCGATCGCCCCCAGCACGCGACTTAACTCGCCGTTCAGGCGTGCCTCGTCCGGCGACTTAGTGCGGCTCATCATATCCATCACCTTCATCGCCAGGTCGAACTGCTGCTTCAGCGCGGCCGGCGGCGTCTTCACGCGCGGGTCCATCTTCACGGTGAGCGGCTGAGTAAGTGACTTACCGTCCACTGTCAGCTTCACGGTGTATTCGCCAGGCAGGGCAATCGGACCGCGCGGCTCGCGCGGCGTATCGTGATAGGTCGCCGTCATGGGATAGTCGTGGCGCATTGCATCGGGCGGCGTGTAGCGCAGGTCCCAGACGAATCGATGCATGCCCGGCACCGCGGGCGGAATCTGCGGCGGGCGGATCCAGTAAGACGGATAAGTCAAATCGTTTTCGGGGGGCGGTGGTTGGTCAGCGCTCGAATAACGCCGCGCTAACTTGCCCGCGGCATCCAGCACCTCAATTACAACCGAGTCTGACGCGTTCTTCAAGTAGTAATAAAGGATCGCTCCATCTGGCGGATTCTGTCCGGCCGGCTCCTCGGGCGGCAGCGGCGTGTCGGTGTTCTTGTTCCAGCGGACGCGCACGGCCGTCTGCGGTTTGAATAAGTGCGCGTCGGAGGTGGCAATCGCCGCGCTCGCCTGCCGCAGCGGCGTGATGTCGTCCAGGATCCAGAACGAACGGCCGTGGGTGCCTGCCACTAAGTCGTCCTCGTGGATGGTCAGATCGCGGATCGACGTGGCCGGCATGTTGAGCCGCAGCGGCTCCCAATCGTCGCCATCGTTGAACGAGACCCACACGGCCCGCTCGGAACCCGCGAACAGCAGGCCCTTGCGCTGCGGATCTTCCCGTACGGTATTGATGGGCGCATTGTCGGGCAGGCCGCGCGTGATCTCCTTCCAGGTCTTGCCGAAGTCGTGAGTGCGCCAGATGTGCGGGGCCAGATCGTCCAGCCGGAAGCGGTTGATGGCCGCATAGGCGGAGGCCGTATCGAAATGCGACGCGTCCATCACCGAAACCTTGCTCCAGGGAGTGAGCGCGGGCGGCGTGACATTCGTCCAGGTTTTGCCGGCATCGCGCGTGATGTGGATCAGGCCGTCGTCGGTGCCCACCCAGATCACGTTGCCGTCTTTATAAGATGGCGCAATGGTGTAGATAACGCCGCGATGCTTGCCCTTCTCCGGGTCGGCGGAGGTGAACACGCCCAGGCTGGGAGGGATTTCGTAAGACGCGCGGGTCAGGTCGGGGCTGATCTCTTCCCATGACTGGCCGCCATTCACGGTGCGCAGCAGATACTGCGAGCCGAGATACAGAATGTGCGGATCGACCGGCGAAAATAGCAGCGGCATGGTGCGCACGAAGCGGTACTTGCCGCCGCGCCGGCCCAGCGACGGACCGACTGACTGCACCTCGCCGGTGGCCTGGTCGTAGCGGGTCACTTTGCCGCCATAGATAATGCCGGGGTGCAGCGGATCGGGCGCCACGTAGCCGTACTCTTCCACGCCCACGGGATGCCAGTCGCGGAAGTTGATTCCGCCGTCGTCGCCGCGGCTGGCCGTGCCCACCGAGCCGCTCTCCTGCTGGCCGCCATAGACCCAGTAGGGGAAGCGATTGTCGGTGATCACATGATAGAACTGCGCGGTGGGCTG
>PMVV01000258.1 GCA_003166475.1 Bryobacterales bacterium
GTTGCAAAAAGTACGTGGCATTAACCAATCCTGGCTGCGGGCCGCCTTTTGGCGGCCTGCCGCCGGTACGCGCTTCGCCGCCGAAATTCCTGCCCCGCGGCCGCAAAGCTATGCTCTCAAGAATGTACGAGGCAAGCCGCCTGAAAGGCGGCTGCGGCCAGGATTGGCCGCCCCACAAACTACACAACGCGCAACTCTTTGCTGGTGGGCGTCAGCACCTCGCAGCCCGTGGGCGTGACCACCACGGTATCCTCTATCCGGATGCCGCCGACCCCTTCCAGATAAACGCCCGGCTCGATGGTAATCGCCATGCCGGCGGCGAGCGGTGTCTTGTCCTTCCTGCCAATGCGCGGCAGTTCGTGAATCTCGAGTCCCAGGCCGTGACCGGTGGAATGCACGAACGCGCGGTCCAGCTTGTAAGCCTTCAAAACCTTGCGCGCCTGCCGGTCCACGTGCGCGGCGGTGACCCCTGGCCGCACGGCGTCGACGGCGGCCAATTGCGCCTCCAGCACGGCGCGATACAAGCGTTTGACGCGCGCGCCGGGAGCGCCCAGGAACAGCATGCGCGTCATGTCGCTGGCGTACCCATCCTGGAACGCGCCCATATCGATCAGCACCAGTTGCCCTGCTTTCAGGGCCGCGCCGGTGGGGTGCGCATGCGGCAGCGCCGACCGCTCGCCCGAGGCCACGATGGTTTCAAACGACGGCTTCTCGGCGCCCAGGCGGCGCATCTGGTGGTCGATTTCGGCGGCCAGATCCCGCTCGCGCATGCTTGGCCGGATGCGCCGCGCGGCCAGCTCGAACGCTTTGGAATTGGTCGCGACGGAGCGGCGGATCAGCTCGATTTCGGATTCCGATTTCACCATGCGATGCTCTTCCAGCCAGCCGGAAACCGGCTCCAGCGACGTATTCACCGGCATGTTGGCGCGCAGCAGGTCGAAGCCGTCGTAGGACAGATGCGCCCGCTCGAAGCCCAGCCGCCGGACACGCCTGGCGGCCACCACGGCTGCCACAGCCGGCAGAATGGGACCTTTGCACACCTGCGTGCGGCAGGAAACTTCGCGGCGGGATTGAATAGCGTAACGCGGGTCGGTGAAGAAGATTCGTTCGCCGGGCAGCGCCAGCACGGCCCCGTTACTGCCGGTGAAGCCGGTCAGGTAGCGGACATTGGCGGGCGAGGCGACCAGCATGGCGTCGAGTTCGCGGTTCTCCAGTCCAGCGCCGATCAGGCGGCGGCGCTCGGCGAATTCGTTATTCACCCTGGAGTTCCCGGGCCAGGATCAAAGCGCGGTCGGACAAGGCATCCGCCTGTGCGAAGTCGCCGCGCTTTTCCGCTTCGGCGCACTGCTCCAGGAAAGAGCGGATGCGTTCCACAAGGGGTTGATCGTGGCTCGATGGGTGTACCTTGGCGCGGTTGAGCTTCTCGTCGATCTGCCGCTTGCGCACGTCGATGGCGTCCTGAATCTTTTTTTGTTCCTCGCCGGTCAAGATGGGCTGGATGGGCGCTTGCTCCGGCACGGCAGGAGCGGCCGGGGTCTCGGGTTCGTCCTCAGGCTCCGGCTTCGGCGGACCGGCGGCGATTCGGGGCTTGGTGCGGATAGCAGCCGGCGGAGTCTCCGGTTTTTCGGGCGCGGGAACCTGGGCCGTGGTCACCTGCGGGATGGCATCCGGGTTGACCTCCTGGTAGCCGGGAAGCGTCACGGCGGTTTGCGGGATGGAGAGGGGCGGCGCTTCGGGTGCGGGCGGCTGGACGGCGGCAGGGCTGGGAGGCGGCGGCACAGCGGCTTGTTTGCTGGCACCCAGCGTGCATCCCACTAGCGGCACGATCGCCAGGATGAGCACCGCGCGGAGGAACGCAAACGAGCGCGATTCATGAAGTGGCCAACGCATCGAGGTGGGAACTTCGATTGTAGCATTGCGGGTCCTGGAGGATGCTGGCACGGCCGCGGCCAGGCCACCTGAGAGGCCGGGCCCAAGGGGCACCCCGGCCGGGGGCCTGCCCGGGGCCTGCCCCGCATTGCGGCAAGCCGCAAACCGTTGGGGGAAGAGGCGGCCTGGGAGGNNGGCTGAGAGCCTGCCCCACAATGCGTCGCGGCAGGCGACGAAACTGATGATTACACCGAAAGGGGCAGCCGCAAAACGAAGGTAGTGCCCTTGCCGGGCTCGCTGGTGAAATCGATGGAGCCATCGTGCAACTGGACGATGCGGAACGTCATGGCCAGTCCGATGCCGGATCCCTCGGGTTTGGTGGTGTAGTAGAGCCGGAAGATCTTGTCGCGCAGCTCCGGAGGGATGCCCACACCGGTGTCGCTGATGCGAATCTCGGCCTCTTCGTCGCGCACCGCGCACTCGATCCGCAGTTCGCCGCCGTGCGGCATGGCCTGAATGGCGTTGACCACCACATTCAGTATGGCCTGCTTCATCAGGTCGGCATCCACGCGGATGTTGGCGGCTTCCGTATCCGCGCCGACCGAAACGCGGATGCCGGCCGCCTCGGCTTGGGGAGCGGCCAAGTCCACGATTTCGCGCACAAAGGAATCCAGCGGCACCTCCGCCGCGTGCAGTTCCACGGGCCGCGTGAAATCCAGGAAAGTCTTTACCACGCGATCCAGGCGCAGGATTTCGCGCGAGATAATTTCCATTTGCGGAGCTACATCGGTGTCTTCGCGAGCCAGCTTCATGCGCGCCAGCTCCACGTGCATCAGGATGGCGTTGAGCGGGTTCTTGACCTCGTGCGCGACGCCGCTGGTGATGCGGCTGATGGCGGCCAGGCGGTCTGCCGTCTGCAGTTGGCGGCCGACCTGGCGGGCGGCTTCCGGATCGCGCAAGCGCACCAGCAGGCCGGTGCCGCGGCCCGGATTGTTCCCCGCGCCGAGGGGCTCCAGGATATCCACCGAGAGCAACGCCACGAATGCGCCGGAACCATCGCGGCTGGCGATCGGCACGCGCCGGTTGCGGATGGGACGGCCGGTTTGTGCGGCCTGCGCCAGCATCAGCCCGAGCGTGGTGTTGGGCGGGAAAACTTCCGGCAGCGAGAGGCCAACCAGGTCGGCGCGCACTCTGCCCAGAAACTTCTCCACCGCGCCGGAGGCCACCACCAGGCGGCGGTCGCGTCCGAACATCAGCACGGCGTCCTCCAGTTGATCGAGGAGCCGCTCGAAGTTGCCGCGCAGATCGGAGAAATCGTACTGCGCGCCGCGCAGCCGCTGGCCCAGAAGATTGACCTTGGTGGCCATGATGCCGAACTCATCGGCGCGGGCGCGCGAGACCAGCGCGAGGGCGTTCGGATCGTATTCGTCCTTGGCCACCAGGTCGAGCAGGTGTCCCAGGCGGCCCAGTGGCCGGAAAGCGATGATCGAAAACAGAAGCGTAATGCAGAGCGCCCCGGCCACCGACGCCAGAGCCACGCTGGCGCTTTTCTTCAGCGTGGGCATGATGTCTTTCGCCTTAATCAGTCCCGGGTCGATGACCACCCGCACATAAAGCTCCGGTCTTCCGGGGGTGCCCAACTGCTGTTCGAGCTGGTAGTAAGTTCGCTTGTTGAGGACTTTCACCTTCTGCAGCCAGTTGGTGTTGTCGACGATCGGCCCGAAATCCGCATAGTGCGGGAAATTCCTCCCCTTCGATTTGGGGTCGCTGTCTATGAGGATCTCATTATTGTTGTCGCAAACGGCGATCTCCAGCAGAGCGTGGGACGAGCTCATGATGTCGAGCAGGTTATGTTCCAGCTTGGAGGCGCGCAGGGTCTCGCGCCAGGGATGTTGGCGATCGCTGTTCAGCGCGTCGACGATCGCGTTCGACGCAAGGCGCTTCAGCAACTCGGCCTGTTCCAGGGTGACCCGATACTGCGCGTCCATCTGATAGCCCAGATCGAGGATCGAAATGATGGCGACAATAGCCGTC
Organism: Bryobacterales bacterium; assembly: GCA_003166475.1. Lineage (GTDB taxonomy): Bacteria > Acidobacteriota > Terriglobia > Bryobacterales > Bryobacteraceae > Bog-159. The sequence goes on from PMVV01000258.1 coordinate 3,904, forward strand.
ATCACCAGGACCGAAGAGAGCGTCAACCTGGTCTGAGTGCTCATCGCGAGTGAGCTATGCGGGGATCAGGAGGAGTTTGCCGGCGGTATGGCGCCCTTCCAGGGCGCGATGGGCTTCGGCCGCCTCGGCCAGCGGATACACGCGGTCCACGCGAATCCGCAGCTCGCCGGATGCGATCCAGCCCAATACATCGCCCGCGCGCCACAGAAGTTCCTCGCGGGTCGCCAAATGATGCGCCAGGCTCGGCCGGGTGAGGAAGAGCGACCCCTTGGCGTTCAAGATGTTCGGATCGAAGGGAGCAACCGGGCCGCTGGATTGCCCGAACAGCGCCAGCATGCCGCGCGGGCGCAAGCAGCCCAGGCTCTTGGCAAAGGTGGTGGCGCCCACCGAGTCGTAGACTACGTCGACGCCGCGTCCGCCGGTGAGCCGGCGCACCTCGGCCTCGAAATCCTGCTGAGTGTAAAAAATGATTTCGTCGGCGCCGGCCTGTCTGGCAAGCTGCGCCTTGGCTTCGGTGGAGACGGTGCCGAAGACGCGCGCGCCGATGCGGCGGGCCATCTGCACCAGCAGCAATCCGGCGCCGCCCGCGGCGGCATGTACCAGGCAAGTGTCGCCGGACTTCAGCGCGAAAGTGGAATGTGTCAGATAGTGCGCGGTCATGCCCTGCAGCATGGCCGCGGCAGCCGTTTGGAAATCGATGGCCGCCGGGATCTTCACCAATTGCGCGGCGGGGACCACCGCATATTCGGCATAGGAACCGCGCGCCATGGCATAGGCCACGCGATCGCCGGGCGCGAACTCGGTGACACCGGCGCCGACGGACTCCACCGTGCCCGCGGCTTCCGATCCCAGCGTGGCCGGCAACTCGACCTTGTACAACCCGGCGCGAAAATACACGTCGATGAAGTTGACGCCGGAAGCGGCGATCTTCACTAGCGCCTGCCCCGGTCCGGCGACGGGCTGCGGCAGATCGACTAACTCCATCTTTTCCGGTCCGCCGGTTTCTTTAACTTGAATGGCTTTCATGGGTAACCTCTGTGCGAGCCGTGCGCCATGCGCGGCGAATATGAACGGTCGATGCATAGAGTAACAGATACGACAAAGTGAACGGAAATACGAGCAGGCGCCCGAGTGTGCGAAAGGCCCCCGAACCGGTGAGCCCGGCGCGAAACAGGGCGAAGTGCAGGATGGCGCGCCAATGGCCGCGATCAAGCCAGAAGTAGTCGCCGTTTTCGTTGATGACGAAGATCTTGGCCGGCAGGCGCGCGGCCAGCGCCCATTTCCACTTGGTCATGATCGGCTCGGCGGAACAGAGCATTCCCATGATGGAGTAGCGGTTGGCCGCGAGAGCGCGATAGAGCTTGCGGCGTCCGTCGGGTCCGCGATGGTCCGTGACGCGGTGGACCGCACTGATGTCCGCGGGCGCGCCGGTGTAACAGGTGACCAGATCGATGGGCACCCCATCGCCGTAGGTCTGGCGCAAGCCCGGAAGCACTCGCTCGATCAAGTGACGCGAGCCGCTCTCAACCAGCAGAATTCGCGAGACCGGGGGCTGCCGGCGGCGGAGAAAATACCTCACAAAGACGAATATAGCGGTTTTTCGGAGGGCAGGCCGCCCGCCGCGCCTTCAGGGTTTCCACGCCCATGTGGCGGTGGCGGCTGTCCAGGCGATTAGGAAGCGGCGGTGATTACGGCGGTGCTCAATTCGCTGTTGCTTTGGGTCCAGATTTTGCTGACGCTGTTCATCGGCCCGGATACACAGGCCCCAATCAACAGCGTTGCGATGAAAGCCACCAACAGCGTGTATTCCGTCAGGTCCTGGCCTTCTTCACTGAGCCATAGTTTCTTCCAGTGCGGCATGTTGTCTCCCGAAAATCCGTTCCCCTCAACATTACAAGATGGGCTCCCCGGAAGTCACGCTCATATCGGATAACACGCAGGCGATAACTTAAGATAACGAGCAGGAAGCCAAGTCCCGGCTGCGCAGGGCGCCGTCCGGCCCCGCCCCGCCATTCCCCCGTCTCCGCTCCGCTTCCCCGCTGTGGTATTCTCAAATCGCTGCCGCTTATGCGTCTCCGCACCGCCCTTGGCGTGGGTTTCCTGGGAGTGGCCGCCTGGGGTTTCCTGCGGGCCCAAGCGCCTTTCAAGGAATATCCCGCGCTGGAGTACGAGAACTTCCCCATCCCCACGGATTGGAACCAGAAGACCGAGTGGACCCGCGCCCGGCTGCGCTATCCGGATATCTATGGTTATCCGTTCGTCGACCTGCGCATGCGGGACGGGAAGCCGTTTCCGGGTTACTGGACGATGGACTATCCGCGCTCGGACCGCCATCTGATGGCGGGCATACGCCGGCTGACCCGTATCGAGACACGCTCCGTCGAGCAGGTGGTGAGCCTGGATGGCAGCGGCGAGGTCTACAACTGGCCCACGCTGTACGCCGTCGAGGTGGGACACTGGCGCTTGCCCGACGATCAGGCCCGGCAGCTTCGAGAGTTTCTTTTGCGCGGCGGGTTCCTGATGGTGGACGATTTCCACGGCACCAAGGAGTGGAATGTATTCGTGGAAAGCATGCGCAAGGTTTTTCCCGACCGGTCCATTGTGGAGATCCCCAATAGCGATGCGATCTTTCACACCGTCTACGATCTGGACGAACGGTTTCAAGTACCGGGCGCGCAATACTTCGACAGCGGAAAGACGTACGAGCAGGACGGGTACCAGCCCCGCTGGCGCGCCATATACGACGACAGGGGCCGGGTGATGGTGGCGATCTGCCACAACATGGACCTGGGCGATGCCTGGGAATGGTCCGACGACGCGCGCTATTACGAGAAGTGGGCGTCACTGGCCTACCGCATCGCGGTGGATTATTTCGTGTACGATCTGACCCATTAGGCAGAAGTGGGGCGGACCTCCAGGTCTGCGCGGGTCCTCCAGGACCCGCTCTTCGAACTAGCTTGCGACTGATTGCATTAGTTGTGGCGGCCGCCGGTCTGGCTACCGGACTCACCGCGGAGGATGCGCGCGAAATCGTGCGCAAGTCGGTGGAGTTGGACCAGGCGAACTGGCTGCGCATGAAGGACTACACCTGGGTTGCGCGCTCCACTCAGCGGCACTTCGATTCCGAAGGCAAGGTGAAATCGGTGGAGCGGAGCGCCTGGGAAACCGTGATGGTGGATGGCGAGCCGTACCGGCGCATGCTGGAGCGTAACGGCCAGACGCTGCCACCCGCCGAACAGAAGAAGCAACAGGAGAAACTGGACAAGAGCGTCGCCAGGCTGGCGCGCGAAACACCGGAAGAAAAGCGGCGCCGGCTGGCGGACTACGAAATGCGCCGCCGCAAGGAACGTGAGTTCCTGCTCCGGATACCGGAGGCCTACGATTTCCGCATCGAGGGAGAGGCGCAGGTGGACGGCCACGATGCGTGGGTAATCGCCGGCTCGTCTAAAGCGGGATATCGGCCGAAGGACCGGGACGCCAAGGCGCTGCCCAAAATACGCGGGAAGATCTGGGTAGATAAGTCGAGCTACCAGTGGGTCCGGTTGGAAGCGGAGACTACCGAGACGATCGCATTCGGGCTGTTTCTGGCCCGCCTGAACCCGGGCGCCAGGCTGGTTTTCGAACAGACCCGGGTCGGCGGTGAATTGTGGCTACCCAAGCGCATGTATATGAAGGGCGCCGGAAGGCTCGGTTTAATCGTGAAAATCGCCATGGATGAGGAGATCGCCTGGAGTGACTACCGCAGATTCCAGGTAGACTCGAAGGTCGTGCCGTTGGCGCGATGACCGGCCGGAACCCTAACCAAGCCGGGCGGCCGACTTCCTGAAGCGCCGCACGCCGATGAGGCCGAGCAAGCCGCTGGTCATCAGGATTATCGACATAGGCTCCGGCACGTGTCCTTGAGGCGGAATCGGTTTGCATTTGTCGACGGGGCCGCCAGACAGTTCGTCGGGGGCCACCCTGGCATGCTGGGCGGGAATCGACGCGGAAGAACTCTGGGAACCGGCGCCGGTTTCGCGCTCGGTGGCGGTGGCCGGCGAGGCGTTCCCGGTGTCCGCATAGGAGGCCGAGGTATCCATCATTTTGGGCAGGGGCGTGGATTGTGCGGCCTCCGTGGTCTCGCCGGCCGGTTGCGTCGAGGCTGGGCGCGGCAGGGTCGAGGCGAGCGAAATGGCGGCGCCCAGTATACTTGCCGCGAGTGGCAGTACAAGGCGGGATAAGGTCTTACTTCCTAGAAATGTCATAGTCTTTATGTCCTCCGATAATGTGCTTCGAAATTGAAGTGTGCGGCATTTCCGGAGGTAAAACAAGAGTCCCGAGGGCAGTACGAGGGCGTGGATCGTACTGGCAGGCAACCAGTACCGCGCGGTCAGGCGGCCTCAGACCGGCCCAGGTTGGTGCGCATCCCGTTTGATCCAGCGATATGCCGCGACCGAATTCTTCCAGAAGTATCGCTCGGCGGCCGCGGTTCCCTTGGCATGAAAGTACTCCTGCACAATCTGCAGAACCTGCGCATAAGTCCCCAACGGATCGCTGTTCGGCCAGTCACTGCCATACATCAGCCGGTCCGGGCCGAAGACGTCCCAGATCTCGTCGAGTCTGCCCCGGTAGAAGTTCGTATCGAGAGGCACCCGGCCCGACACGCGTCTTAGCACTCCGGAAACCTTGGCGTAGACCTGCGGACGTTTGCCAAGCTCCCGCAGGTTGGCGGTGGAAAGATCGAGTTGTGGCAGGTGATCCAGGATGACGCGCAGGTTGGGAACGCGATCGGTCAGCCGCGCCACGTCCGCCATGAGCGCCGGGGTAGGATTGGCGGTATCGAGCGCCAAGCCGGCCTGGGCCAACGCTGTGAGTCCGCGGATGAATTCCGGCTTCTCCAATTCCGCGCCGAGATCCCGGCCCCACAGGTTGCCATACCGGATACCCCGGAACAGCGGGTTGCGCGCGAAACGTTCCAACTGAGCGCGGAACCCCGGACGACCGGGTTCCAGGTCTCCAATAACGCCGACGACGATCGAGTCTTTGGCAGCCACATCCAAGACCCACTGATTGTCCTCCAGCCAGGGGCTGCATTCAATTTCGATGGCGGCGACGACGCCGAGACCTTGAGTGACCTTGCGATATCTGCCGGGCAAAGCCGGCTTGTAGAGTACCGCGTCATTCTTGTCCGGCCATGGCACACCCTGTGGACGGGCCGTGTCGAAGAGATGGATATGAGTGTCGACGATCGGGATAGAGACAGCCCCAGCCAGCCTATCTCGAATGGCCACGGGGGCCACCATGCCGAGGAACCTTCTGCGGTCCACCTTGGTATTTTATCGCTCTCGCGCCAGTCGAAATGGGTCATTTTGGACGAAGTGACCGAAAAGTCTTAGACAACGCGGGATAAGTATGGGTATAATCAAGCTGATGCCACGATTACCCAAGCAAGACACTGAACTACTCGAAGCTGCTTTAATCGGCTTCCAGCAGAAACGAGACCAGCTTGAGCAGAAGATAGCGGATCTGCGCAGCCAGATCGGAGGGAATGCGGCTTCCCGGCCAACTCCCGCCGCCGCCGCTACTGGCTCGGCCGCACCTAAGAAACGCAGTATGAGCGCATCCGCCCGTCGGCGCATCGCTTTGGCCCAAAAGAAGAGGTGGGCTGTTTACAAGGCCGAGCACGGGACCAAGACGGCCGCGCCCAAGCCGCACAAGCGCGTCATCAGCGCGGCGGGGCGGGCTCGTATCATAGCGGCCACGAAGAAGCGCTGGGCGGCTTACCGGAAAGCTCAAGAAGCCAAGTAGGCCGGTTAGGTCCGGGCTTTCACCAGAGACTGAGCCGGTCGCCGGCCGTGGCGCGCTGTCTGTAAGACTCAGCACGAATCCCGTGGTGTCACTGCGGCCCGCGATCGAGACTAGTACACCGTTTATACTGGCTCTGTGCCCCGTTCTGTGCCCCCTACCTGGAAGACGTTTCCCTACCTGCTGCAGCGAAGCGTGGTTGCAGCGGCGGACGACAATTGCTTCAGCATCGCGAAGGGCGCAGCCTACTCGGCGCTGCTGTCTTTTTTCCCGGTGTTGACGTCCGCGGCCGCCATACTGTTACAGACGCGCGCCCAATTCGTCCACGACACCATCGAGAGCTTCCTTGCCCAGGTAGTCCCGCCCGGAACCGAAGACCTGGTCATGCGCCAGTTTCAGGCCCGCGGCACGCGTCCGTGGCTGGTGCTGGCGGTGGCTGCGCTGGTTTCGCTATGGGCGGCTTCGAGCGTCTTCAAGAGCCTCATCGAAGGCTTTCAGGCTGCGTACCGTGTGCCGCGCAGCCGCAACTTCTGGCAAAACACGGCCGTGGCGACCTCGCTGGTGCTGGTGTCCGCGGTGCCCCTGGTGGCGGCTTCCGCGCTGCTGCTGTTCGGCACTCAGGTGGAGAATGCGGTCCTGGGTTGGATCAAGGTGGACCCCTTGTGGAATCCCTGGGCCTGGGCCTGGGAATTGCTCAGCCGCCTGGCGCGCTACGCGGTCGCGTTCGGCACCACCATCCTGGTAACCATGCTGCTCTATTACTTCGGGCCGAAGCGTAGGCAGCGCTTCACGGCGCTATTCCCCGGCGCGGCTCTGGCCGCAGTCCTTTGGATGCTGGCCACCAACGGTTTTGGCTGGTACGTGCGGCACGTGGCGCACTACAACGTGGTGTATGGCAGTATCGGCGCCAGTATCGCGCTGCTGATCTGGATGTACCTGGTGGCCGCCGTCGCGCTGCTGGGGTGTGAGTTCAACGCGGAGTATGAGCGGCTGGGCAGGGGGCCGGTGGAGTGAGGCTGACCAAAACGGCGGTCAAGACCGGAGCGGACTGCAATCGCCTCTACCGCCGGCGCTCTCCGTTTTTCCGGCTGAGCCCGTGAAGGCGCGGTGGCGCGGCCTCACGAGCGAAATGGCGCTCCGGCAGGCTCCCGGCGGGCTTTTCCCAAACGTCTCCGCCAGCGGCCTGCGCGAGCAGTGAGGTGACCAACTGATTAAGGCTAACGTTCTCGTGCTTGGCCATTTGGGCCAGCCGCCGGTGCAAACTCCGAGGAACTCGTTGCACCCATTTCCCGCTCGGCAACACCGATTCCGGCGCGGGCACGGGAACCACTTGCCCAGTCTCGACACAGTCCTCCAGCCAGAGCTTCTGCATTTCTCTCAGATTCCCGATCGCCTCTGCCTCGTCGCTGCCATGGGCGACGCAACCGGGCAGTTCCTCGACGCGCGCGATCACATCGTCATCCTCATCGCGACGCAGCACGGTCGTGTACGGCAGGGTCATATAGTGGGCAACGTTCTTCACGGTTTTATTCATCGTAGAGACCTATGTCGATCATGACATCGACAAACTCGTCAACGTAACAGGCCTTCACCTGCTTGCTTCCTGGATGGTGGCCGCATACGCCGAATCTCCTTGTCCCGACCCGGAAGATTGTCTGATGGCCATTGGTGCGAGATCCGGCGTCGTAACCATTCAATCGAAGTTGGTTAACGACCCATCCAATTTCCGCAAGCTTGACGTCTGCGTCCCGCCAACTCGCGAATTCGCTTCTCGATCTGCTTCAAGTCTGCCATTTTTTTCCTGGATTCCCATCTTCATCTTGTTCTCCTAAGCGCGTCACACTCACCGAGGCGGTCGGCACGCAGTAATGGTTATATATTTAGAAAGCCGGCGGGCAGCTCGCGTTCGCCTGGCTGATACTACAGATAGTATCACAATCAGAATTGCGCCACCATCCACCGTTTCCGGCTGGCGTGCGCCGCGGCGATAAGCGCCAGGAATCCCGCCATAAATCCCGCCGACGCCCCCAATCCGATCAACTGCGGCTGCCACGAGTGCAACCAAAGTGTCAGCGCCACGTTGACCAGCACCGGGATGAACGAGGCGCACAGCGCTAGCGCGGGACGGTCCAGCGCGAACAGCGCGCGTCCGGTCAACTCCAGCAGGCTCCAGCCGATCAGGCTGGGCGCCAGGCTCAGGAAAACGGTGGATACCAGGCTGGTGGATTCCGCCGTAAAGTTGCCGCGTTGAAACAGGATGGCGATCGCGGGTTGGCGCAAAGCCAGGGCGACTCCGCATCCGGCAACGGCCGCCAGCGCCGCCAGGACCAGCGTTCGGTCGATCAAGCGAAAGGCTTCGCGCAGCCGCAGTTGGCTGCGCAGCCGGGCGATCTCCGGCAGCAGGGAATTGGAAATCGGACTGACCAGGAACGCCAACGGGACGCCCACGCCGCGCATGCAATAGTCCAGCGCGGCAGCCATGCCCGGCCCGATGTGGGTGGCCCAGGCGCGCGTGAAAACGATATTCGCCGCCAGGCTGACGGCGTACAGCGAGACCGCCAGGGGCCGGCCGAGTATCTCGCGCCAATGCACTTTCAAGGGCGGCAGGTTGCGGGTTTCCAGACCGGCGCGCGCGCAGAAATGCACCACTGCGAACTGCGTCCACGCGCCCGCCGTGTAGCCGATGGCGAACCCATAGACCCCCAGCACGCGCCACAAGCTCACGGCGCCGGCGACGGTGAACACGTTGAGACAAGCCTGATAGAAAGCGAAAGGAGCGAATCGGCGGTCCGTATATAACAACGCGCAGTTAATGGCCGCCGATCCGGCTGCCATGATGGAGAACGCCGCGATGCGCAAGATGGTGACGGAGGTGTGATAATAGCGCGGGTCGAGACCCGGCGCCAGCACGGCGATCAGCCACGGCGCGGACACCACGATGGCCAGCGTCAACAGCGAGAACAGCCAGGCGAACCACTGGCTCAGCTTCAGGAACAGCACGGTGCGATCGGCGCCCTGCCGCGCGGTGAGCATGGGCACGAAGGCGAACACCATGGTGTTGATGAGCACGGAATTCAACGCATCCAGCGGGCCCACGGCTACGGCGAGGGAGTCCGCCTGCGAGTGCGTACCGAGCAAATAGGCGGTGAGAGCCACCCGCACGAAGCCGATTATATTGCCGGTGACGATGCCGGCCCCGATGGTCAGACCGCCGCGTACCAGGGGGCTTCCCACCGCCCGAGCCAGGACTCGTTCGGCGAGGACCGGGGTTGGGGAATCCGTACTCAGGGTTGCCTCAAGTCACAACGCACCGCTCCCTGACGGTCGCGGCTCGGTACTGAGCCGCGACCGTCAGTAAGCGGGACCACGGCTGCTACGATGCCCCGCGCGCCGCCGCCAGCGCGGTTTCATAGTTCGGGAAATCCCCGACTTCCTTCACATACTCCGCGTGTTTGATGGTGTTGTCCTTGCCCACCACGAAGATGGCGCGGCTCTCAATACGCAATTCCTTGATGAGCGTGCCATAGTGGCTGCCGAAGGAGCCGTCTTTATGGTCCGACAGCATCTTGACTTTGTCGACTCCGAAAGCGCCGCACCAGCGCTTCTGCGCGAAAGGAAGATCCATGCTCACTGTGAAGATATCCACGCTGGGCAGCTTGGCGGCCTCTTCGTTGAACCGCTTGGTCTGCGCGTCGCACACCGGCGTGTCGAGCGACGGAATCACGCTGAAGATACGCACGTGGTTTCCGGTGCTGGCAAGGGAAACCGGCTTCAGATTGCTGTCCACGACATCGAAATCGGGCGCCGGGTCGCCTGGTTTCAGTTCCGGCCCGATCAACGTCTTGGGATCTCCGCGCAGCGTTGTTGCTCCTGGTCGTTCCATTTTTCCTCCTGTTATTTGGGTGATCTCCTATTGTAACAACTGGGCGAACGCCGCCACGTCCGCGGTGGGCAGCTTGCAGGCGTAGTCTTCGCAGACGTAGGCGGTGGCCTGTCCGCCGATAGCGGTCATCTCCGCAACGGCTGGAATGTAGCGGGCCAACACCTGGCGCGATTCCCGATTCACCAGCAGCACGATGCCATGGGGAACGAAGCGGGAGTGCAGCGCGGCAAGCAACTGGCGTGTGTCGGGCGCATCGCGCTCGCCCACCAAAACAATCTGCTTGGGTTTCGAAATGCTGAATTCGTAAGCCACCAACATTTGCGGGACGCCCACTGGAGCGGCCACCATGCGCGATCCGAAGGCCTCCAGCGAGCGCGCGGCGGAGGCGCGAAAATCCGCGCGGTCCGTAATCTGCGCCAGACGCAACAGGTTGAGCACGGCGATGGAGTTGCCGGAAGGCTCCGCACCGTCATAGTCTTCCTTGATGCGCATCACCAGCGTGGGATCGCCCGCGGCGGTGCTATAGAATGCGCCGTGTTCGCGGTCTTCGAACAGTTCCGCCATCTTTTCCGTGAGCCGTATGGCCAGTTCCAGGTCGCGCCACTCGAAGCTGGTTTCGTACAGATCCAGCAGCGCCTGCGCGAAGAACGCGTAGTCGTCCAAAAAACCGGGGATGGCGGCTTCGCCCTGGCGGTAACGCCGCAGCAGAATGCCGGACCCCGCGTCGTACATGCGGCGCGAGAGGAAATCCGCCGCGCGCCGTGCGGCATCCGTGTAGCGCGGCTCCGCCAGCACCGCGCCAGCTTTGGCGAACGCGGAAATCATGAGTCCGTTCCAGGCGGTCAGGACTTTGTCGTCGAGGTGCGGGCGAACCCGCGCGCCGCGAGCTTCCAGCAGTTTGCGCGAGGTTTCGAGAATAGTGGCGAGACGCGCGGGGTCCTCCACCTCGGGCGCCTGGTAGAGTATGTTCTTGCCGGTGAATTCCTGGTGCGGATCGCTGCGGACGTTGCCGTCCGGCTCGACCCCAAAACGGTGGCAGAACCACTCGGCCGCGGGCTGGCCGGCCACGGTCTCGATTTCCGATTGCGCCCAGACGTAGAACGCGCCTTCGCCCTTCTCCTCGGGATGCGCCGGGTCGATCACGCTGTCGGCGTCCTCGGCGGAATAGAAGCCGCCGTCCGGGTCGCGCATGTCGCGCAGCACGTAATCCAGAATGCCGCGCGCGGTTTGGCTGTAGGACGCGTCGCCGGTGATCTGAAACGCTTCCAGATACGAGACTGCCAATTGCGCCTGGTCGTAGAGCATCTTTTCAAAGTGCGGGACGAACCAGCGGGCGTCCACCGAATAGCGGTGGAAGCCGCCGCCAAGCTGATCGTACATGCCGCCCTTGGCCATTTCGCGCAGAGTGGCCGCCGCCATGTCGAGCGCTTCCTGGCTCTTGGCGCCGGCATAGTAGCGCAACAGGAAATTCAGCGCGACGGGACGCGGAAACTTGGGCGCCTCCCCGAAGCCCCCGTAACGCGCATCGAAGCTGCGCCGGAAAACGTAGAAGCCGGCATCCAGCGTGTCTTTATCCGGGCGTAGCGCGGAACCCGGCCCGGCGGCCGCCACCGCCGACTGTTTGGTCAACTGCTCGATGGCCGCGCGGCTGGATTCCACGATGCGGTCGCGGTCCTGCCGCCAGGCTTCGGCCACGCGCTCCAGCACCATGGGGAAACCGGGATGCCCATAGCGCTGCTCGGGCGGGAAATAAGTGCCGCCGTAGAAAGGCTTCAACTCGGGCGTGAGCCAGACGGACATGGGCCAGCCTCCGCCGCCGGTGGTGGCCTGCACGAACGCCATATAGATGCGATCCACATCCGGGCGTTCTTCGCGGTCGACTTTGATGGCCACGAAGTGCCGGTTCATGAGCGCGGCGATGGCTTCGTTCTCGAACGATTCGCGCTCCATCACGTGGCACCAGTGGCAGGTGGAGTAGCCAATGGAAAGGAAGATGGGCTTGTCCTCCTGGCGCGCCTTCTCGAAGGCTTCCGGCCCCCAGGGATGCCAATCCACGGGGTTGTGGGCATGCTGCAGGAGATAGGGGCTCTTTTCGTCGATCAAACGGTTGGTGTGCATGGCTAGGGAAGGCTTTATCATAGCCCAGACCGGCACTTGCTCCGGTGGCATCATAGTAGGGTGCCATTGAGAAGACCCTTCGCTTCAGCCGTATTGCTGGTTTGCGCCGTCGCGGCCCAGAACAGGCCCGGGGTTTTTCGCATCCAGCCGGTGCGGCCGGTAGCCGAGCTGCGCGTGGAAGCGCTGGCGGCCAAGCCTCCTGGGCAGTTGGGGAGCTTCCGCAAGTCCGACCTGGTCGACCTGGCCGCGCTCGATCCCGGCATCAAGCTGGACATCCGCTATGCGACGCCGGACAACTTCCTGAGCACGCCCGTCTACTCGTCGGCGCGGGCCTTCCTGCAGCGTCCCGCGGCGGAGGCGTTGCTGCGCGCGCACCGCGAACTGATCGAGCAAGGCTACGGTCTGCTGATCTTCGATGCGTACCGTCCCTGGTATGTAACCAAGATGTTCTGGGACGCCACACCGCCGGATAAACATGAGTTCGTCGCCAACCCGGCGGAGGGATCGCGTCACAATCGCGGATGCGCGGTGGATCTCTCGCTGTACGATCTCAAGACCGGGCGCGAAGTGGAGATGACTGGCGTGTATGACGAGATGTCCGAGCGGTCCTATCCGGATTATGCCGGTGGCACCGCGGCCGAGCGGTCGCACAGGCAACTGCTGCGGCGCGCGATGGAGAAGCAGGGGTTCACGGTGTTCCCGTCCGAGTGGTGGCACTTCGATTACCAAGACTGGAAGCAGTACGCGATTCAGAACGTGCCTTTCGAACAGATCGCCCACAAGTGACGCGGTCGGCAAGTCTCACTCTGGACGACGGCTTCATTGTTCTTCTGGAATACTGCGATGTGCGCGACGTTCAATGGCGCGAGGGGAAACTCGTGGCGTGGACGTGGGGATGCTACATGACCACACTAGATAGGTCCACCGGAACCGTGTTGGAGTCCGTGTTTACAGAATAGCGCTCGGTACCAGTTGGCTGGTCGTTTCCCAGGCCGGCTGGCTGCCGCCGCCGGGAAGCCGCGCCAGCGACGTCTCGAAATCGTCGCCCCGCTCCGCCCGACGGAACGGCGCCGCCGACCAATC
>PMVV01000344.1 GCA_003166475.1 Bryobacterales bacterium
TTGACCTTGATCACCTTGCTGCCACTGAAGGTCACAAACGTGATCTTTCCGGGCGGCTGACCGAAGACCCAGTCTTCCAGTTCGATGCCGTCCTTCACCTCGCGGGATTTGTGATCGGGGCGCCCAAGCGACAGCAGCACCTGATCGCGGTCCATGCCTTCGATCGCCTTCTTGTCGTGGATGGCCGTCTGCACTTCCGGCGGCAGGACCTCGGCATAGATCTCGGTGGCGCTGCGCTTCTCAAAATCCAGCACCGGCGCGAGCATCTTCTTGACCTCCGCCGCCTTCATCGGCTCCAGCGGTTTATGAAACAGGACTTCGATGCTGGTGCCGCCTGGCGCATTGGTATCTCCACTACCGATGGGCCTCATCGTCCCGCCGCCGATTCCGCCACCGAGCTGCGCGCCACTGTACCACTTGCGGCCGCCATTGAACCCGCCGTTGATCTGCAGCACCAACTTGTCGGATTCGATGAACACTTTGGTGATCTGCACGAGATCGCCGACACGTCCGGCCGGGCCGTACTCGCGGGAGGCCGCTTGCCACTCCTTCTTATCGAAAGATCCGGTCGATTCGAAGGGCAGCGCCTTCCTGGCGCGCGGGAGCAACTGCTTCACCGTGGCGTACTCCGCCACCAGGCCGCGCATCAATTCGATGCGATCCTGCTCGGTGAGCTTATCCGCGGCATTCAGCAGCGGCGTCAGGAAGATGGCGAAGACGGCTGTCCAGGCACGCATGTCACATCACCCGCGGGCGGGTCCAGCAGGGCGGATGGCTGCCGCCGGATGGGCGCTTTCCAAAGATACGCAAACAGCAGAAGCAGAACGGCCGAAGTCAGGATACTGGCTTCCGGACCATATTCGCCGCCACTCCAAAGCGCTCCGGCGGACCACCGCATGGTGAATCCCGTCAATCTCATTGTAAGCCCGCTGACGTTGACGCCGAAGAGCGGAAGTGTAAAGTTCCAGCCGAAATGCAGGCCGATGGGCAGCCAGATGTCGTGGCTGCGCAGGAAGGCATAGCCGAAGACGATGCCGAATCCCGCGGTGTTAGCCAAGCCGAGCCAGGTGGCGTTGGGATTGCCGGCGTGCAGCGTGGCGAAGACCACCCCTACCGGCACGATGGTGGTCCAAGGACCCAGCGCGCGCAGCAAGACCTGGAAGCCAAATCCGCGGAACAGCAGTTCTTCGCCCGCCGATCCGAACAGCAGCAGCACGGATACGAAGAAGAACGAAGACAGGCTGGCAGGGCTGCCGGGATCGCGTTCGATGCGCGCCGCGTGGATCAGCAGCGGACCGGCCAGCACCAAAGCGGCCGCGCCCATTCCGCCGAAGCAGCCGAACGCGAGGTTCATCAACGCCGCTTTATCCCCCTGCAGGCCGATGGCGGCAATGCCACGGTGGACGTAAATCCGCAGACAGAGGAAATTGCAGAAAGCCGCGGCCAGGAACCCCGTAGCGGTGACACCGAACAGCAATCCGCCGAGCCAATACAGCGGGGAACCCAGCACAAAGGCCGTGGCGAAGTAGAGGGAAACGTAGACGATAACTTTAACGGTGAGGTGAAGGGCGTCCGCGCGGCCAGACATCGGAAGAATCTTAGCTTTCAGCGGTCAGCTTTCAGCGGTCAGCTTTCAGCCACACGAGAGCGCGCCTTTAGCTGAAAGCTGACGGCTGAAAGCTGAAAGCTGAAAGCTAGCACTTCTCACCCGGCGCCGGCCGCCTGCGTCTTGCGGCCCAGGAAGCACTCCCGGCAGAATACCGGCCGCCCTTGCGTGGGCTTGAAAGGCACCGTGGTCTCGCGCCCGCACTGCGAACAAACGGTCATGGTTTCCGTCTTGCCGGCGCCCGCCGGCCCCGCCTGCCGCTTGCTCTTGCACGCTTTGCAGCGTTTGGGCTCGTTCTTGAAATTCTTGTCGTGGAAGAAGTGTTGTTCTCCCGCGGTGAAAACAAATTCGGCTCCGCACTCCGAGCACTTGAGATTCCGATCCTGGAACTCCGCCATAACCCCAACCTGGTATCCTCAAACGGGTTGTGGAACGGACAGGTGGAGACCTGTCCGCCCGTGTTATTCGACTTCCCGGCGCGACTTTTTCCGGTTGCGCTTGCGGGCCAGCGCACTCTTGACCCGCGCTTTCTCTCCCGGCTTCAAATAGAAGGAGTGTCGCTTGACCTCCTTGATAATGTCCTCTTGCTGGACCTTTCGCTTGAATCGCCGAAGAGCGTTTTCTAGCGTTTCACCATCTTGCAACTTTACTTCAGCCAAATAAAACTACACCTCCCAACCAGACCAAGATTTTCTGCCTTGCGCAGAGAAGGTATTGATATCATTAAGTGGTTGGCGGAGAAAGTCAAGCCCAATTTGGCGGGAAACGTTGTGCCAAGCGGACAACCTGGCGCGCAACCATTTTTGTTTCAGTAAGTTAAATAATATGGAAACCGTTTTAGCAATTCTTTTGGCGGGTGGCGCCGGGGAGCGATTAGCGCCCCTCACCCGGGATACCGCAAAGCCGGCCGTGTGCTTCGGCGGCGTTTACCGCATCATCGACTTTACGCTGTCAAACTGTATTAATTCGGACCTGCGACGCATATTTATCCTAACACAATACAAATCGCTGGACCTGATCCGGCACATCCGCGACGGCTGGAACATCCTGTCGCCCGAGCTGGGCGAGTTCATCGAAACCATTCCGCCCATGAAGCGCCTGCGGGACGACTGGTATCTGGGGACGGCCGATGCAGTCTTCCAAAACAGCCAGAGCATCGCCGCAGAACAGCCCGACCTGACCCTGATCCTTTACGCCGACCACATCTACAAGATGAACTATCGCGAGATGGTGGACTGGCACAACCTGCACCACGCCGACATCACCATCGCCACCATCCAGGTAGCGCCCCAGGAAGCCGTACATTTCGGCATCGCCGAGATCGATCGAGAACACCGGGTCGTGGGCTTCGAGGAAAAACCGCGGCATGGCAACCCGGCGCGCTCGGTCTTCAATCCGGAGACGGTCAGCGCTTCCATGGGGATCTACGTCTTCAATACCGGGGTCCTGTTGCGCCTGTTGCAGGAAGATGCGCAGAATCCGGCATCCTCACACGATTTCGGCAAGGACGTGATTCCCGGCGCCCTCGAAAAGGCCCGCGTGATCGCCTACGATTTCCAGGACATCAACGATAAGCAGGCGCGCTACTGGCGGGACGTCGGCACCATCGATGCGTTCTACGAGGCCAATATGGACCTGGTGGCGGTGACGCCCGAGTTCAATCTCTACGATCGCCACTGGCCCATTCGCACGCGCATGGTGCAGGCGCCGCCGGCCAAGTTCGTTTTCGCGCAGGAAGGCCGCCGCATGGGAGTGGCTGTGGATTCCATCGTGGCGGCTGGGTGTATCGTCTCCGGGGGCAGGGTCGTGCGCAGCGTACTGTCCACCGGCGTGCGGGTGAACAGTTATTGCGAAGTCGAGTATTCGATTCTGATGCCAAACGTCAAGATCGGGCGCAACAGCCGTATCCGGCGCGCCATCATCGACACCGGCGTCGAAATCCCGGAATCGACCGTCATCGGCTATGACGAAGAGGAGGACCGCGCACGCGGCTATACCATTACGGATTCCGGAATCGTGGTGGTGTCGGGCGGGCAGCCGGAGGACCGGAGACAGGAGTCGGGAGACAGAAGTCAGGAGTCGGAAGCCGCGAACGTCACCGCCTCCAGTATTGGCTGAAGCCTTCGTATTCCCAATCGATGTTTGCCAGGATCGTCCGCCGCAACTCCAACATATCCACTGCGCCAAGCTTCCGGTACACCATTCTTCCATCGGGAGCGATTAAGGCCGTGAACGGCACGGATGCGTTCCACTCCGGATCGAATGCGCGCGCGGATGCGCAGAGCAGGTTGCGGCTGGTGGCGTGCTGCTTCTCGAGGACTTGCTGGACGGCGGCGCGCGCGTCGGGAGGGTCCGCTGCCACAGTGACCAGTTGGAAGCCCCGCACGCTGTACATCCGGTAGGTTGCTTCTATGCCGGCGAACTGGTTGGCGCACAGTTCGCACCGCGTGTCCCAGAAGCTGACCAGCGTCAGCTTCTTCGCCGGGTTCGCGCGGAGATTCCGCAGGTCTTCGGGCGATGCGAGCTCCAGAGCGACCGGCTTTTCTTCCAGCTTGCGGAGCGCCTCCAGCCTCTCGGCCTCTTTTTCTTTCCACTTGGTCGAGCAGCCGAAGACGCCGGTGTGCGCGACCTCGACCGGCTTGCCCGCCAGTAGCGCGTCAATCGCATTACGCGCATCGTGCGTCTTCACCATTTCCACGCGGTAGCTGTTATCGACGCGGCCTTCGTAGCGCAAGCGGCGGCCGCGATCGAAGACGAACACGTGCGGCGTGGCCTGTGGACCGTACGCCCGCGCGACGGCCTGGGTTTCGCCGTCGTATAGGTACGGATAAGTGAGATGCTTGTAGGCCGCGCGGATCTTCATCTCCGCGAGGGTGTCGCTCATATCCGAGGAATCCAGCTCGTCGATCCTGAGGGCTTCGGGCGCGTTCGGTTGGATGGCCACGACGGCCACACCTTTGTCGCGATAGTCTTCGTAGAGGCGCTGGATGCGCTGTTCGTACAGTTGGGAAATTGGGCAGTGGTTACAGGTGAAGACAATCGCCAGGATCGGGCTGGCGGCATAATCGGCGAGCCGGTGTATCTGGCCGTCGACGCCCGGCAGCGCGAAGTCCGGCGCCGGGGAGCCGATGGGAAGTATGGGGTGCACCTCCGCACCGTACGCCAAAAGCGCCGTGGCAAGTAACATTGTGGGGCAGCGCCACGCGCTGCTGCCGGCTCTCAGCCGGCTCGACGATGACATATTGCGCACTCCCTCGGTCACATTGAAAACAAACGTCCAGAAGCAAGCCGTCAATCGAATTCGCGACGCCGCCGTGCTACGCTTGCATCGGGTGGAGCGTCGCTCCGCCCCGATCCTTGAAATTCGAATACAAAGTGAACCCATTAATGTGTCGCCCGCCGTCGCGTGCGGTTTTCAGGCGAGTCGCCGCCCGGCTGTCATGCTAGTGCAGTGTCCAAGAAATANNGTACAGTTAATTCGCGGACACTATGCTAGCTTTCGCGCGAATGCAACCTCCTGCCGCAGATCTTCTTCCACCGGGCCTTCCTTCTCGTACTCAATCGCCACTAGTCCGCCGAAGTTGAGTTTGTGGAGCTCTTGCATCACTTCGGGAATCTTCGCGATCCCTTGGCCGAGCGGCACGTTGTCTTCCGCGCCCGCTGCCGCGATGTCTTTGAGATGCACGAGCTTCAGATAGGGTCCAAGTTTCCGCACCGCGTCCACCGTGTCATATCCGCAGGAAGCGAACTGGCCCACGTCCACCGTCGCGCCGACAGTCTGCGATAAGCCGGCCAGAGCCCGCAGCACGTCGGCGGGGCTCTCGTAGGCGAATTTCGTTTTGAAATAGTGGTTGTGAATGCCAAAGGTCAGCCCCGCGTGCGTGCAGCTTGCGTCGATGCGCTTCAGCAGCGGCCCGCCTGTGGCATCTCCGGTGATGTTGCCGGCTCCCAGCAGCTTGGCAAACCGGATCGCCAAATCGAGTTCGTGTTCGTCGTGGATGGTCGCCGCATAATAGGACACGCAGCGTATCCCAGCCTTATCGAACAGCGCGCGCGCGGCGCGGAAGCGCTCCTCCCCGGGATGCGAGAGGAGCATGAATTCGCCACGCGACATTTCCACCTCCTGAACGCGGAGGGCGCGCAACTGGACGATCATCGCCTCCATGGAAAGACCGTGATAGCTGAAGGTTCCAATGCCAATCTTCAGCGTGGCCGGCGCGGCGGCGAAGGCGGCTGCCATACCTGCAAAGGTCCGGCGCGTCACGGCTGGCGCCCCAGCGGCCGCGGCGTCACGTCGGCATCTTCCAGTTTCATGGCCCACTTGATCGCCTCGAAGTACATCTTCTGAAAGTCGTTGCGGTCCCAATTCTCGACGGGATGCCCGAGTGTGGAATAGAACACTCGGCCCTGGCCGTACATTTTGGCCCAAGCCACGGCGAAGTCGCGGTCGGTGCGGTGGACGTTCTTATTGGCCAGATCGAGTTTGTCCGCATCCAGACGCAGCAGCACGCGCAGATTGTCGCGCGAATAGTTCCGCAATTGGTAGATTTCATCGCGCAGCACGAACGAACCGGGCCACTGGCGCATGCCGGGGAAGGCCGGGTCTTCGACGACGATGGGCGCGTTGAAGGTGCCCCAGGGCTCGTCGTAGTAGCCGCCGATCATCTCCCCGTATTCCGGCCAGTTGGTAAACGTAATGGTGGCGCTGTGAACTCCGATGAAGCCCTTGCCATCGTCATGAATGAACGAGAGAAAATCCGCCTTCTGCCGGTCGTCCATTTCCAGAGTGCCTCCCGTGTAGAACAATACGGCATCGAAATCGTTCAGGTTGGGCGCGTTGTACTCCAGCTTCTTCTTGGTGAGCGCCTCGGTGTCGGTGCGGATGGTGGTGTCCCAAAGCCCGTTCTCCCGGCCCAGACGTTCGATGGTGGCCAGGGCGTGGGAGACGGCTTCGTGCCGGTAGCCCTTCTCCTCGCCGATGGCCAGGAGTCTTTTCTTCGCCGGCGGCGCGGTTTGTTGCAGGATTTGCTCCACCGGCATATCGGCGGGGAACTCCAGATTGAAGAAGCCTACCATCATCTCGTCCCAACTCTGATCGCCCCAGGTTACTTCCTTCATGGGGTCCAGGTTGTCCGGATTGTTTGGCGAGTTATCGAAGTGCGCGGTACACTCGATGCGCGCGCCTTTTGGCAGCACCAGGGGGTCCGAAAGGTTGTACCAGAGCTGCCAATGCCAGTTGTAGCGCGGCACGCGGAGAATCGTTTGCGTCCCACCCGTCGGATACACGATGCGGTATTCGAAATCCTTGCCGCGCCCGTGCATGTGCGGATGCAGGCTGGCCAGCTTGACGGTGGCGTTTACCTCGAATGCGGCATCTACACGGTAGTTCGGGTCACCGGGCGGAATCTTGAATTTGCCGTTGGTGGCGGAAAGAGTCAGCACGCGCTCTTTGGGCCGTTCCTTGGCGAACACCAGTCCGAACTTGCTGCGGTCCGCGCCCGCCGTGCCGTTGGTGGTGTAATGGATCTCCATCACGAAATCCGAGCCGGCTTTGACCAGCTTGCCTTGTCCCGGCGGCAGGATTTCCGGCGGCTGTCCGGGCGCGTAACCCACCAGGAAATCGCTCGGCAGCGCGCTCGTATCGGCGCTGACGTCAGTGGCCTTAGGCGCCACGAAGAACAAACCGGCCTTCTCGCCGCGCAGCCAATGCGAGGCGGGCTCGCGCACATACAGGATCATATGATGCACGTGGGCGCGATCGTCCGGCCGCGCTTCGGCGAACTGCACCCATTTATCTTCGGTGAATCCGGAAGGCACAATCACCTTCTGGTATTCGATAGTGCCCGTTGCCGGAATCTGAAACGCCCGCGGAAATTCGAACACCACATCCGGCTTGGGGATGGACCATCCCTCCACATAGGCGAGTTTCGGCGGCAGGTCTCTGGCATCGCCTTCCGGCGCGCCGCCATCGGCCCAGGCAACCAGCGTGTTCACGTCGCT
Source organism: Bryobacterales bacterium (assembly GCA_003166475.1). Taxonomy (GTDB): domain Bacteria; phylum Acidobacteriota; class Terriglobia; order Bryobacterales; family Bryobacteraceae; genus Bog-159. The sequence continues at coordinate 7,607 of PMVV01000344.1, forward strand.
CTGGGAAAGCGACCGATCGTTCGAAAACCTGCCGTAGTGCTCATCGGCGAACCACGGTGGCATCTTCTTGAGCAGCACCGCTTCCTTGATGGCCTTGGCCCAGGGTCGCGCCTGCTGGTAAGTGAGCAGCGGGAAAGGCGCGGCTTCTCCCGGGCGATGGCAGGTCTGGCAATGCCTTTGCAGAACCGGGGCGACGTCCTTTGAAAAGGTCACACGCGGGACGTCCGTCGGCTTCTCTGCAAACAGCGCGCACATGAAAACGGCTGAAGTGGCGATCGCGCGCCATCCGGAATTGGACATTTCTCCACTGTACTCCCATTCTGACTTCTGACTTCTGTCTTCTGACTTCTTCTTCTGCTACTCTATACCTTTATGACAACCATTGTTCGAATAACGGGCCGGGAAATCCTGGATTCGCGTGGCAACCCCACGGTGGAAGCGGATGTTCATTTGGCCGACGGCGCCATGGGTAGGGCGGCTGTGCCCTCCGGCGCCTCCACGGGAGAACACGAAGCCGTGGAACTGCGCGACGGCGATCAATCGCGCTATTCGGGAAAAGGCACGCAATCGGCCGTCAGCCATGTGAATGGCGAGATCGCCCAAACGCTGCATGGCAAGGACGCTACCGAGCAGGTGGAAATCGATCGCCTGATGATCGAGCTGGATGGCACGCCGAACAAAGGCCGCTTGGGCGCCAACGCCATTCTGGCCGTTTCGATGGCCGCCGCGCGGGCTGCGGCCGCCTCCCAGCACACGCCGCTCTACCGCTATCTGGGCGGCGCCGGCGCGCGGGTGCTGCCCGTGCCCCAGATGAACGTGCTCAACGGCGGCGCGCACGCGGACAATTCCGTGGACGTGCAGGAGTTCATGATTGCGCCCTTCGGCGCTACGAAGTTTTCCGAGGCGATCCGCATGGGCGTGGAGGTCTTTCACACCTTGAAGAAGGTGCTGAAGAAGCGCGGCTACTCGACCGCGGTGGGCGATGAAGGCGGCTTCGCGCCCAATCTGAAATCCAACATCGAAGCGCTGGAGTTGTTGCTCGAAGGCATCTCCCAGGCTGGATACAAACCCGGCGAGCAGATCGGCATCTGCATCGATCCCGCCTCCAGCGAGTTCTTCCAGGATGGCAAGTACGTCTTCAAGAAGTCCGACAAGAGCGAGCGCACTCCCGGCCAGATGGTGGAATTCTGGGCCGATTGGGTGCGGCAGTATCCCGCCATCATTTCGCTGGAAGACGGCATGTCGGAAGAGGATTGGGATGGGTGGAAGACGCTCACGGATACGTTGGGCGGAAAGATTCAGCTCGTCGCCGACGATATCTTCGTAACCAACCCGGAAATCTTTGCGCGCGGCATCGAGCGCGGCATCGGGAATTCGATTCTGATCAAGCTCAACCAGATTGGCACGGTGACCGAAACGCTGGAGACCATGCACATGGCGTCGGCGGCGAACTACACTTCGGTGGTTTCGCATCGCTCCGGCGAGACCGAAGATCCGTTCATCGCGGACTTGGTGGTGGGCACCAACGCCGGCCAGATCAAGACCGGCTCGGCCAGCCGCACCGACCGCATCGCCAAGTACAACCAGTTGCTGCGCATCGAAGAGGACCTGGGCAGCGCGGCGCAGTTCGCGGGACGCAAGGCCTTTCGCCGTTAGGAGCGCCGCCCCATGCACAAACTGGTATTGCTCCGCCACGGCGAAAGCGATTGGAACAAAGAGAACCGCTTCACCGGCTGGACCGACGTGGACCTTTCCGATAAGGGACGCCAGGAAGCGCACGAAGCCGGCGTGGTACTGAAGGCCGAAGGCTACACCTTCGACGTGGCCTATACGTCGGTGCTCAAGCGCGCCATCCGCACGCTGTGGATGACGCTGGACGAGCTGGACCTGATGTGGATTCCCGTACACCGTTCGTGGCGCTTGAACGAGCGCCACTACGGCGCGCTGCAGGGTCTGAACAAATCCGAGACCGCCGCCAAATTCGGCGAGGAGCAGGTGAAGATCTGGCGCCGCAGTTACGACATTCCGCCGCCGGCGCTCACTCCGGACGACGAACGCTATCCCGGCCACGACCCGCGTTACCAGCACCTGACCGCGCAGGAACTGCCGCTGACCGAGTGCCTGAAGGACACGGTGAACCGCTTTCTTCCGTATTGGCACGCGACCATCGCGCCCGCCGTGCGGGCAGGCAAGCGCGTGCTGATCGCCGCCCATGGCAACAGCCTGCGCGCGCTGGTGAAGTATCTCGACGACGTTTCCGAACAGGCTATCGTAGGGTTGAACATTCCCACCGGGATGCCGTTGGTTTACGAACTCGACGACGATCTGAAGCCGCTCGGCAGTTACTATTTGGGCGATCCGGAGAAGGTGAAGGCGGCCATGGAAGCGGTCGCCGCGCAGGGCAAGAAGAAGTAAGCGGGGCCGCTGCCAATCGAGTTTCGCTTGATACAGTGACAATTCTGGCGACAAATGTGTCACTTTCCATTGGGGCTGATGTGGGGCGGCCAATCTTGGCCCCAGCCGCCTTTTTAGGCGGCCTGGGCCGGCTAAAAGCTGGCTGCGGGCAGAGTGCCCGCCCCACAAGATCCAAACTGGCTGTCACTTTATTACGCGAGCCTCAATAGGTCGCCACCACATACATCTGCCCGTGCCTCTTGCTCGTGGGCCGCACGGCAATTTCAACATCCTGTCCCAGCGCGGTCAGTAGTTCCATCAGGCGCCCTACCGAGAAACTGCCGGCCCTGTTACGGATCAGCAGGGATACCTGCGGCTGTTTGATGCCTAGCAATGAGGCCGCCTCTGCCTGGGTAAGGCGGCGCGCCTTGATGATGGAGTGGATTTGCAATGTCAGGCGCGCCTTCAGCAACTCCTGTTCGGGATTGGGAAGCCCCAGGTCCGCGAATACGTTTCCGCTGCCTTCCGTCACGCTTACTCTTCTTTCCGGTTTCCCAGGTCTCATTGTCATCAGTTCTGCCTTTTCCGGTAGTCGCGCTCCGCTTCGGCCAACCGCTGCCGGATCAGATCGATCTCCCTTTTCGGCGTGGCGCCCTCCGTCCTATGTGAATATAGGGGATACGTAGCGCCGGCTTACTTCGCCGCGAGTTGTGCGACGAAATCCCGGTGATCCTGGGACGCGAGGCCGGCGTTCAGCACCGCCAGCATCTTCGCGCCGTCGTCGGCCCAGAAGGCGGCCAGGTCGAGCCACAACCCCGGAAAGACTTGTGATCTGCCAATGCCGTCCGCAGGGTGCGTTTGGGCAACATAAACGCCATTCTCGAGCACGCGCCAGATCATTCGCTGCCCAAATTGTTCTACGGTGATGTACTCCCGCACGCCGGCTCGTTGGTAGAGCGCCAGTTTGGGCCCGAAGTCGATCTCCGTGGATGTCACGCAGATTTCGACTGCCAACTCTGGCGCACCGGCGCCCAATGGTCCTTCGTTCCCGGACTGGCCGCCGTGCGAGGGCAAGATGCGCAGGTAGGCATCGGGCTGCGGGGCGCTGCCCGACATCAGCCAGGTGCCGTTACTGCCCCCTTTGCATCCAGGCGTTGCGTGAGCATAATGCGCGAGCCACCAGTGGATCAGAAAATCGAGGCTTGCGTGGTTGAGGCTGACGGGTGAGGGCACGTATACCACTCCATCGATGAGTTCAGCGTTCTTCAGTTCCGGGAGTTCTTCCCAGCGGCGCAGGAATTCCTCCACGGTCAACCGCTCGCCGGTTACCAGTCCCGGCGGTCTCACCATAGGAGAGAGCATGACGGCGTTACCTCCTGATCCGAGTGTACACGTTTTGGGGCCGGGCGGACTGAGACGCCATCGCAGGTGCTCACCGAGGGACTTTGCCGGTCAGCCCCTCATCGAGCGAGATATTGTTCTTCTCCAGAGTCTCGCCCAGCACCTGGTCGAGAGACACGCGGGCGCGCGCGTAGGCGATTGCCGCATTCACTTCGGCTATCTGCGCCGTGACCAGTGTGCGCTGATCGATAATGATGTCGTTGAACGTGGAAATGCCATACGAGAACTTCTTGCGCTCGGCGGCGAGTAACTCCTCCTGCAAAATCCGGGTCTGTTTGGCCGCCGAGTATTTGGCGCGAGACTGCCGGAGCGCACTAAGTTGGTTGGAGATATCGACGACGATCTGGTTGGTGTCTCTCTGGCTGCCGACCTGCGACTGGCGGTATTGCAACTGGTCGATGCCGTAGTCGCCTTGCGCCTGCCGGTTTCGCAAGGCAATCGACAGACTCAGAGAGCCCTGTTCGCTGGGGAAATCCCGCCGAAAGATCTGCTGCAGCGCCGTGCCATAACCGCCGATAAAATAGGGGTTCGGTTGGTACTGGGGCGCGCCCGCCGCGCCGCGGTTATACGTCTGCAGTTGCACCTGCGCCGTCGGCAACAGAGGATTCTCGGTTCCGATCAGGGAGATCTCGGAGGTCTGGTCCCGGAACTTCGAGACCGCCACATCGGGCCTCTTCTCCATGGCCGTCGAGACCAACTGGCGCAAAGGCGGTAAATCGTCGGTGTCCGGGACCTGGATGCTGTCGAGCGTCACGATTTCGGCGGACTCTATCTCGGGGTCCCGCATGCGGGTCAAGGCGTCCTTGAGCATGTTCTCCCGCTGGCGCACGTTGTATTGCGCAACGACGACATCCTGCAAGCTGCTGGCGGCCTCGGCTTTGGCGCGCGGAAGCTGGACTTGCGGCATGGCACCCGCCGCGATCTCCGTCTGGGTGTCCCGTAGAAACTTTTGCGACGCCTGCAGGGCGCTTTGTCTCACCTTCAGTTCGTCGTTGGCGCTTACCAAGTCCCAATAAAGGTTGAGCACGCTGGCGGTCAGGTCGAGCAACTGCGAGCGGAATGTTTCCCGCGACGCGGAGATGTTGATCTGCGCGATGCGGATGAAGCGGTCGTTGAGCTTGACCCCGAAGCCCTGTAAGAAATTGTGCCGCATGGCCAGGCTCATGTAAGGGGCCACCGCGGGGTCCAGGGTGTCGGTAGGAACGTTTTCGTTCAGATACTGTTCGTAGTCCCGGTACTGTATATAGCCGCCAGTCAGCAGTCCTTCCTGGAGCACGGTGTTATAGGTGTGGACGGACTGGACCACGGCGGTCGTTTGACTCGCGATGGTATTCGCCTGGGGATAGGTCAAGTGTCCAAAAGTCGTAGTGTTTTGCAGAACGGGATCGAGATTCGGTGTAATCGCGCCGACCTGTTGAATCACCGCGCCCCCGGCGCTGCCGTTGCTGGTTCCCCCTCCGCCGCCGCCAAGGCCGGCGCTCTGCTGACTGCCGCTCACGCCCAGGCCGGCGTCCACGCTGGCCACCTGCGCACTGGCGCTGGGCACGCCGCGCAGCGGGCCGCCGGCTTTGACCCGCTCCAACGCCGACTGCGCAAGCAGCAGCCCATAGCGGTCCACTTCCAGGTTCATATTGTTTTCGATCGCCAGGGCCAGCGCATCTTGCACCGTCAGGTACAGTTTGCCGGCCCGCAGCAGATCGTGCAGCCGCTTGGAGTTGCCCGGGCGGCTGGTGGGCACTGAGGGCGCCGCATAAGACCGGATAGGAAGGGGCAGGTGGGGTTTATCGATCGTAAATGGCTGGTCCTGCGCGGTACAAACTGCAGCCACTAAGATGCAGGTCAACAGATTCCGGGATCTCATTTGGGTAGCTCCTGCTTCTTGTCGTCCGGTATAAGTGACTCTCTGCCGACGTGTCCGGCAACGGCTTCTTGCATGGAGATATTGTTCACCTCGAGCGTCCGGCCCATGGCCATGTCGAATGCTATCTTGGCGTGCGTATAGTTGGCCATGGCCTGTACTTCGGCGTCTTCATCATTGGCCAGGTCTCTTTGCGCCTGAATCACCAGGGTGACGCTGGACACGCCGTGCTGAAAACGGTTTTGCTCGTCTTTGAGGCTCTGTTCCCCCAGTTTTCTGGTATCGACGGCCGTCTCGTAACGCGCGCGGGCCTGCTGCAGCCCAATCAACGCGGTCTTCACATCGACCGTGACCTGGTTGGCCACGCGCTGGAACCGAAGCTCGGCTTGCCGGAGTTGGAGCTGATCGGTCACGTAGTCCGCCTGGGCGGCACGGTTGCGGAACGGGATGGTGAGCGAGACCCCGGCGGAGTAGTTCGGGAAATCGCGGCGGAATATCTGGCCCAGCGCGTTTCCGGTGCCGCCGGCAAAATAGAGGTCCGGCGCGCCGGATTGGCCATTGTAAATCGGGTTCACCGGGCCACTCAGGCCGTTGTTGGTCAACTCCAGAAACGCCTGCAAAGTGGGCAGCAGGCCGTTCCGGGAGCCCCTGATCGCTATCTTCTGGCTGTCGATGTTGACTTGGCTCTGCTGGATCTCGACGCGGTTCGCCATGGCTTCGGGGATTAATTCGGGCAGCGGTTTCAACTCATCCGTTTTAGGAACCTCGATCGGATTCAGCGGCACTATGTGCACGTCGTCCAGCCAGGTGTTGGCCATGGCATTGCGGCTCAGCGCGTTTTTCAGGACAATCTCTTGTTGCTGAACGTTGGTCTGGGCGAACAGGAGATCCTGTTTGCCGACCGAGACCTGAGCGGCGGCGCGGGTCACCTCCACCGCCGGCAGCGATCCGATCTTGACCATCTTCCGGTCGTCGTCATAGAGTTTCTGGGACGTCGCCAGGGCTTGTTCCTTGATACGCACGGCATCGACGAAACTCACCAGGTCCCAATAGAGGTTGAGCGCCGCGGAGACCGTGGTGGCCACTTGCAGCTTAAGCTGCAGGTTGCTCACTTTCATATTGTTCTTCGCAATGCGGATATCGCGGTTATTGACCCCTATATTGAATCCTTGCAGAAGATTCTGGGAGATCTGCAGATCCACGAAGCCGGTGATGGACGGATTGAAGAGGGGTACCGCGCTATTGAGCAGGCTGCGGTAGTCGTAAAAGGTAAATTGCGCGCTGGTGCCGGTGATGAACTGTTGCGCATACTGGAAGATATATTGCCGGTAGCTGTTGGTAAGAACGCTGGTCTGGTCGAACGACTCGTTGGTCAGCGGCGTGGTGAGGTGGCCGGTCGAAAAGCTGGCGTAGAGGCTCGGATCCAGGTTGGGAGGCACTGGACCGATCTGACTTACAATGCCGCCGCCCGAACCCAGGCCGGCACCTCCGGCAAGCCCGTTGGCGTTGACGCTGACTCCGGCCGTGCTGACGCTGGTAGGTCCGGCGGCGATGGGCGTGTCCACCGAGCGGAGAAACCCGCCACCCTCGGACCGGCGCAGCACTTCCCGCGCCAGAAAGGGACTATAGCGTTGCACCGCGATGTCCAGGTTGTTCTCCAAAACAAGGGCAATCACGTCTTGTACGGACAGGTAGAGGTTGCCCGCCCGAACCAGGGACTCCAAACGGGGGGTGTTGCTCAATGTGGCCGGGGCCACCTTGCGCTTCTCCAGGTGAAAGGGCGTCAAGATGTGGCCGACCACCGGCGGCGGCTTGGGTGACTCAATGGAAACTTCAGACGATTGAGCGAGGACGATTGAAGTCGAGGCAACCCACAGCAGGGCTAGGCGATTATGGAATGAGTACATTGTGTAGGTATGGCATGGGCAATTGCGCTTCCACTGGTTTTTGGAGAGGCGGCACAGGTTTCGTGCGTTACGGTGTCCGGTTTTGGGACCGGATGTTCGATTTCGATGGGACGGAGTCCAGGCTGGACAGCCCAGGAGTCCTGTCCTACTTCAGGGCATCCAGGGCCACGCGCCCGATGGCTTCGTCCACTTCCGAGGGCGCGCCGCTCACACCGAGGCCTCCGATAGTCTGGCCGTCGACCTGAATGGGCAGCCCGCCTTGATTGGGAAAAGCGTCGGGGAACGCCAGCACCGAGAGATCGCCGCTTTTGAGTTGGTCGGCGGCGGCCTTGGAGGGTTGCTTGTCGGCGCCGTCGGCCTTCTTGCAGGAAGAGCAGGTTGCCGCCTTCATCCACGACGCAGATGGTCACCTGGACGTTGCGCTTCTGGGCTTCCGCTTCGGCGGCGGCGACGATGGTTTTGATGGCTGCGAGGTTCAGATAGCGGCTAATCCACAGGCGCAATTGCCTGCGGCACGGTATTCTGGAGGAATAGATATGAATATACCTCTTTCTCGCCGAACGTTTCTGAGCGGCAGTGGGAGCCTGCTGGCCGCCCGCACCGTCCTGCTTGCTCCGCAGGCGCTGGGCGCGGCGTCCGGACCGGCGCCCGCCAGCGACCGTGTGCGGTTCGGCATGATCGGCATCGGCATGCAGGGTTCGGGCCTGCTGGGAACCGCGATTACACTGCCCGGTGTGGAGTGCGTCGCAGCCGCCGACCTTTACGATGGCCGCCATACACTGGCAAGGGAGATCACCGGGAATCCCACGCTCCCGACTACGCGCCGCTACCAGGAGTTGCTGGACCGCAAGGATATCGACTGCATCGTGGCGGCGGTGCCCGACCATTGGCACAAGCGCGTGGTGGTGGACGCCTGCAACGCGGGCAAGGACATCTATTGCGAGAAGCCGATGTCGCACGCCGCAGCGGAGGGATTCGAGATGGCAGAGGCGGCCCAGAAGAACAGCCGCATCGTGCAGATCGGCTCGCAGCGGGTGAGCTCGGTGCTGTGCGCCAAGTCCAGGGAGTTGTACAAATCCGGCGCCATCGGCGTGGTGGAAATGGTCGAACTGACGCTGGGGCGCAACGATCCCACGGGCGCTTGGGAGTATCCGCCGCCGCTGGACCTCTCGCCCGCAAACCTGGATTGGGACACCTGGCTGAACGATGCGCCCAAGATCCCGTTCGACCGATTCCGTTTCGCGCGCTGGCGGTGCTGGAAGGAGTACGGCACGGGCGTGGGCGGCGACTTGATGGTCCACCTGATCAGCGGCATGCTGTACACGCTGGGGTGGAACGAAGCGCCGCGTTCGGCTACGGCGCTGGGCGGCATCTTTCGCTGGCCGGACGGGCGCAACATGCCGGACCTGCACGCGGTGTTATTCGACTATCACCGCACTCCGGTCTATGTGCGTTTGGGCCTGGGCACCGAGACGCCGGAACTGGCGCGCTTCATGGGGCCGAAAGGCATTCTGGACGCCAACGGGGGCGAACTGCGGCACTCGCCGCAACGGGGTGTGGATACTGCGCCCAGCTATTACTCCAGCGGCTTTCCGGCGAAGATGCGCGAGGCGTACGTCAAGCAGTGGGAGGCCGAGCATCCGGTCACACCCGGGCGCGAGCCGCTGATGGACGATACGGTGTATAAGGGCAACGACTGGGACGACGTGAGGCCGCATTTGTGGAATTTTTTCCAGGCGGTAAAGAGCCGGAAGCCGGTGGCGGAGGATGCGGTCTTCGGCAACCACGCCGCGCTTGCTTGTCACATGGCCAACGAGTCGTACTTCCGGAAGAAGACCGTTTACTGGGATGAGGGGGCGCGGCGAATTAGCGAGGGATGAGGTGGGGCAGACCATCGTATTTTGTGGTCTGCCGCCTGAGCATTGGGACTAGGCGAGGGCCAGATTGGCGCGCGCGGGGAGGGTGAGGTCGTCGAATTGTTTTCGCGCGAGGCGCGGGAAGGCGGCGGCGGCGATCATGGCGGCGTTATCGGTGGAGAGGCCGGGCGAAGGAAACAGGGCGGGGCAGGGAAGGCGGGCGTCCCGCGCGGCGGCGCGCAAGCCTGAGTTGCAAGCCACTCCGCCGGAAACGATCAGCGTGCGGGCGCCAATGCTCTCGGCGGAAGCGGCAGCGCGGCGCAGCAGTTCCTCGATGACGGTGCGCTGGAAAGACGCCAGCAGATCGCGTGTGGTTTGCGGAGTGACGGCGAGCCACTGCTCAAGCGATGGATGGGGAGCCGCACGCAACACGTCGCGGCGCGTGCCGATTTCTGCGGCGAGATCGTGGCTTTCGACCCAGCGCAGCACCGCGGTCTTCAGGCCGCTAAAGCTGAAATCGAGCGCATTGCCTTTCATGCGGGCCAGCGTAAAACGCACCGCGCGCGGATTGCCGTAGGGCGCCAGGCGGTCGATCACCGGCCCGCCGGGGTAGCCGAAGCCGAGCAACTTGCCGACCTTGTCGAAGGCTTCGCCGGCGGCATCGTCGCGGGTCTTGCCGAGCAGGCGGTAGGAGAAACCCTCGCGCACTTCGAACAGGTGCGTGTGGCCGCCGCTGACCACCAGCGCCAGCGCAGGATACTCGACCGGGCGCCCGTCGCGCGCGCATTCCAGCACCACTGCGTGAATATGTCCTTCAATGTGGTTGACGCCGATCAGCGGAACGCCAGTGGCGAATGACAGCGCTTTGGCGTAGGTGAGACCCACCAGGAGCGAGCCGACCAGTCCGGGCCCGGCGGTGACCGCGATGGCGGAAAGGTCCGCCAGCGTAGTGCGGGCGCGGCTGAGCGCTTCGCGGGTGACGGGCACGATGGCGCGCAGGTGCTCGCGCGATGCTAACTCCGGGACCACACCGCCGTAGCGGCCGTGGGTTTCCAACTGCGAGGCGACCACCGAGGAGAGAATGGCGACGCCGTCTTCCACGACTGCGGCGGCGGTTTCATCGCAGGAGGTCTCAATCCCCAGGATTCGCATGGTCTGCCTCTACTTTAGCGTAGCGGACGGATTCGCGGGCGCGCTGCGTCAGCAGCAGCAGGCTACGGGTGGTCGCGGCGCAACGCATAGCGGCGTGCGTCAGTTCGACGATGCCGTCGCTGGCAGGGTGCTCCGGGCCGAGCAGGTCGAGCGAGACTTCAGCGTGATTCAGGATGAAAGTGAGTTCGTCGTTATAGTCTTTGCCGGCAGCCATGGTGAGGCTGCTGAGGCGGTCAAGCTCGCCGACGTACGATTCGAGGCGCCGGGTTGCGGAGGCAGTTTGTTCCTTCACATTCGATGTTAGCCCCGTGGTGGAAAGGAAAGGCTGGATCGAAGCGCCAGGTGATTGAAGGGCATGGAGTTAAATATTGGTTCGGTGTGTCACTGGGGCGGCTGGTCAAAGTCCATCTCGAGTCGTAGAATGGCCGTATGCGGATTGCGGTGATTTCGGACATCCACGACAACCTTTGGAATCTGGCGGCGGCGATCGAGCACGTGAGCGCGGCGGCGGATGCTTTGATTTGCTGCGGCGATTTATGTTCGCCGTTCGTGATGGATCTGCTGGCGCGGTTTCCACGGCGGGTGGACATTGTATTCGGGAACAACGACGCGGATCTGTTCCGGATTACGCGTAAGTCATCGGAGCGGGTGCGCGTGCACGGCGAATTGTTCGAGACGGAACTGGACGGGAAGAAGTTCGCGGTGAACCATTTCGATTACCTGGCGCGGCCGATGGCCGGCTCGGGGCTATACGATATCGTCTGCTACGGGCACAACCACGAGTTCAGCGTGGCGCGGGTGGGCGGGACGCTGGCCATCAATCCGGGGCCGATTATGGGGGCGAGGTTTCCGGGCGGCAGGTGGGAGGATGTGCTGCCGACGTTTGTCATCGTGGAGACGGGTTGCGGGAGGGTGGAGGCTTTTGGCGTGCATGGGGCCGGCGGGAATGCCCGGACGGTCGCGCCGTACGCTTTCGAGGTTCGAGAGGGCTGGCCGGGGTAGTTCTGTTTCTATGGGAGTGGCTGGCTGGGGAGGGCGCGGAGGAACTCGCCCATGGCCGATATCATTTTGTCGATGCGGGCGTCGGTTTCGCGGAAGCGCCTGTCGGTCTCGCGGTCGCGCGCGGCGGACTCCAAAATGAAGCTGTCCAGATGCGTTGCAATGGCATCGACGCGGCCTGTCAATTGGTCCAATTGCCTTTGGGTGTCGCGCCATAGTCCGCGGAGTTCCTCGCGGTCTTGGCGGCGTTCTTCGGCTAGTCCTGCCGTGACGTGTTCGATGCGTGCGAAGCGTTCGTCGATGGTCATGGTTTTTTCCAGTATAGCTGAGGGGGCGTCGCGGCGAAAGCCGCCCGGACAACTTCCTATAACGAATATTATGTAAACTTTAGTGCGCCAGTTAGCCGGGCCGGTACCGAGCCGCGACCGTAAGGGAGCGGGAGCTTCCCTCGACAAAACTGGACAAAAAAAGGGCCCGTACCACGGACTGCTGGTACGGGCCCGAGGGAAGAAACTCATCTTTTACCGGTGACTGCCGCCGCCGTGGGAGCCACCGCCGCTCGCGTGCGCGGTTCCAGCAGAAGAATGGGCGCTAGGCTGGCTGCGTGAAGTGCTGCGCGTGCCACTGCTCTGCGAGGATTTCTCCCGCACCACGGGAGGCGCCACACGGATGGACTGCGGACCACCGCCGCTCGACGAAGACGTCGCATAGGGACGGTATCCCGATCCGCCGGGCTGCGAATAGGCCGGCCGTGGCGCATAGGAACCGCTCGGACGCGGCTCGCCAAAGCGCTGCCATCCGCTGCTTCGATCCGCCGAACTGCCCGCTGCTTGCGACGGCTGATTTGCCGGCCGCCAGGCACCTGTGGCAGGAGCAGCGCTGCGAGTCTGCCCCGCCCCAGGCGAAGCCGGGCTGCTGGCACTGCGCCAAGCGCCGCTCGCCGCGGGTCCGGCGGCGGGACTGCGCGCCAGCGACGAAGCTGCCGGCTGCCGGCTGAACTGTTGCATGGCGCGCTGCTGCTCGGCGAACGGAACCCGTTGCACCGGGGCTGACGCCGTATGACCGAAGAAATGTACATTGTCCGAACTGCGCGGAGTGCTGGCAACAGCGCGGTTCGAGTAGCGGAGATTCGCGGCGGTGGGTGCCACCGGCAACTGGCCACGAACCAAGCCCGCCTCGTGAATCTGCGAGCCAGTCGTACGCGAAATGGCGCTGAACCTGCCCTGGTGGAAATCCGACGCTGTCACTGCGGAAATACCATTCGCCACGCGCGCGTTACGATATATGTTGCTTACATTTGCGTTGGTAACATTCACGCCACGGTTGAAGTAAGCGGGATTGCGAAATCCGGCGTAGAAGCCGCGTCCCCACCACGCATACATAGGCTCGAAGGGGGCCAACGGAACCCAGCCGATATTACCGAACCCGAAGCCCACCCCGATGCCCGGTCCGAATCCAAAGAAAGCCACCATGGCGGGCGACCAATAATGCCGTCCGAACCCTCCCGGATACCAGCACCAGCCATGCATACCTGAGAACAACCAGCGGCCGTAGTGAAACGGCGCCCAACCCCAGGGGTCGGAACTGACCCAGGTCCATCCATAATAGTCTTCCCAAACCCAGCGGCCGTTTTGGTATGGCGCCCAATCCGGATCGACCTGCGGACTCCAAACCTGGCCATAAGAAGGCTCATCCACCCACTGGCCATGGTTGTCCAGATCTTCGGCACCCGCCATGTCCTGCGGCACGTTGCTATAGCTTGGGGAGCTAAGCATCTCGTGGTCGCGCTGTTCGTTCCAGCGGTCCCACTCGTCGAGCGCGATGGCGGGCACGATGCGGAATTCAGGATCGTTGGGATCGCCGCGCGCCAGCATGGTTTGTCCGGCCTGCAGTTGCTCGATGCCTTTGGGCGTTGAGACATCCACGGCACCCAGCCGCACCGTGATTTCGGTCTGACCGTCACCTTGAACATAGATGCGATAAACGCCGATGTGCGAAGGTCTTACGGAAACAGTGGGAGTATCGACCTCAACCTTCGCTTGAGATTCCCTGAGAACGCGGAAAGTGACCGTGCCGTGAGCTACCTGCAGGTGGTAGTGGTTGATTCCCAACTCCGCCAGGCGGATCTCGGCGTTGGCGCCGATGCGGACCAGGTTCGCGGAATCGAACTGCACTTCAGCGCGGGAGCCGGTGCCCGTCGAAACCCGATCTTCCACCATGAGGGGCGCGTTGACCACCGCGGCCACCCAATCGCCGGAATCTCCCCGGCGGACCGATACTTCGCCGCCGGCGATACTGATGCGAGCCACTCCCCGCTCCGGAGTTCCGGTATCCTGGATCGGAGCGGCATCCTGGGCGTGCAGGACAGAGGCCACCAGGATCAACAGGGCGGCAGGGGCGAGATATCCGGAAGAGTGGGAGTGGCGTGGCATAATCTTCTTCGCTGCCGTGTGCATGGCAATTGAGGGTCCACAACTCAATTCGCGGCAATTCAGAGACTTACGTGAATTGTCACACTGCGCCTGCATGGCTGAAAACCACCAGTGTGATTGGAAAGCAGCAATCCTGGCCGAATATCGAGCCGTAGGGGTATAATGCGGCCAATGGATTCCCCTATCTTGCAGGATAAGCCGCCGCTGGGGCAGATTCTGGTGGCGGACGACAGCCCCGTGTTTCGGGACATGCTGCAAAAGATGCTCCTGGAATGGGGCTACGAGACGATCGCTGTTTCCGATGGCCGCCAAGCCTGGGATCTCTTGCGGCAGGAGAACGGGCCGCGACTGGCGCTTCTGGATTGGATGATGCCGGGCATGGAAGGAGCGGAGGTTTGCAGGCAGGTGCGAGCCGGCGTCCGCGACCGGTATGTGTACATGATCTTGCTGAGCGTGCGCGCGGGATTGGACGACGTGGTGACAGGCATTGAATCGGGCGCGGACGACTACATCGTGAAGCCGTTCGAGGTGGACGAGTTGCATGCCCGCGTGCGCGCCGGACGGCGGGTGCTGGCCTTGCAGGAAGAGCTGGTGGAGGCTCGCGAAGCGCTGCGCGACCAGGCGACGCGCGACGGACTCACCGGATTGTGGAACCGTACAGCCATTTTCGACATTCTCCAGAACGAACTGGCCCGATCCGGCCGGAGCGGCGAACCGCTGATCGTGCTGATGGCCGATTTGGACGGGTTTAAGCCGGTCAACGACCGTTTTGGCCACATGGCGGGCGATGCGGTGTTGCGGCAAGTGGCGGCCCGCATGAGGGCCGCGGTACGGCGCTACGACGCAGTAGGCCGCTACGGCGGCGAGGAATTCCTGATCGTCCTGCCGAGGTGCGAGCGGGTGGGCGGGCTGGCGCTGGCGGAACGGATACGGCACGCTATCGGTGCCGAATGCTTCCGGGCCGGAGACGTGGAGATCCGGCTGACCTGCAGTTTGGGAGCGGCTTGCGCCAGGCCTCCGGTGGTGCCGCTGGCCGACGATCTGGTGCGCGAAGCCGACGCCGCGCTTTACCGCGCCAAGCATCAGGGGCGGGACCGGGTGGAAGGGGCGGCGGGGGGTTAGTGGGGCAGACCATCGTCTTTCGTGGTCTGCCGCCGCCGCGCAAAAGGCAGAAAGCGGCATAAATTTGCTTGCATGAGGATGCATCCGGGGTATAATCGTTCACGCCCCCGAGTTTAGGTTCATAATGCTCACACCCGCTACCGATGTCTCCGCCGATCCGTTGCAGCAGATGCTCTGGCCGATGATGAGCGACCTGGTTCACGAACTGCGGCAACCGCTCAGCGTGATCGATGCCTGCGCCGACTATCTGGATCTGGTATTGCCGGCCACCGATCGTCGTTCGCGGCAACAACTGGAATTGCTACAGCAGCAAGTGGCGGAAGCCAGCCGCATTCTGCATGAAGCCTTACTGCAACTGCATTATGCGGACGCCTCGGGGGCGCCGGCGGTTGCGCCGGCCGCCAGCAGCCGCTCGTTGACAAACGCTGCCAGCGCCGCCGTCACATATTGAGGCGGCCGCACCGGAAAGCGCGGCTTGGCATCCCAAGATTCCAAGGGCACATCGTTCCAGAGCGGCAGGGGGATGCCGTGTTCAATCGCGACGCAGGCGTCGGCGCGGCTGAGCAAGCGCCGGCTGGACGCTTTGAAATCGGCTTGGGCGAAGTCCAGCACCACCAGGTACAGGTCCGGCGTGAGGAATTCGACGATGCTGTTGGATTCGACGATCAGGTTGCAACTGGCGGCGCACACTTCGCGTATTGCCGGCATAGCGCCGGCAAGCTGGCCGGTGGCTGTGCGCACCCAGAAGGAGCGGCGCGCCCCGGCCGCCAGGAAGCGGCCCGTATCGGAAGGGCCGGGATGGCGTTCCTCGGCGATGGCGTAAGGATGTTCGGGCGCCAGGCAACAGTCGCAGCTTGCGCCGGAGGCGGAGCAAATGCCGTGGCCGAACTGGGTTATCTTCATGGCGGCGAAGTCGAACTGGGGCAGCGCCTGGATGAGGCCCGCCACTACCGACGTTTTTCCTATGTTGCGGGTGTGCCCGCCGACTACGATTAGCATCGGTGTCACGGCTTGAGTTCAAATATAGTGCCTGCTCCCGCAGTTCCACAAGACCATGTCGGACCAACAGCGGTCGGCTTTCCGCGCTGCTCGTTTATTCACGCACACGAGACGACACCTCTGGAGCGTTCGAAATGCCGCGGCTAGATTGTTACCAATTGCTCCAGGTCTCGGCTGAGGTATTCGAGAATTTCCGCTCGCGAGCCTGGATTTCAAGAAGGATTGGTTCGGCCAGCCGCGCGTAGTCCTGGCGCGAATGAACCCTGCGTGCTTCCAAGAGCACCCGCCTTAGGTTGCCGATGCATTGCTGAGCCAGCAGCATTTGATCGTCGGTTTGAATCATCGCAACTCCAGTTCTACAATACCGCGTTTTCCAAAGTTCCTGGAAGTCTGATAGGTATCCAGACACAATTGCAGCACTTCCTCTCCGATGGAAGCCCGCGCCCAAAAAAAATCCGATTCGAACAGCAGCTTCGAGTGAATCGAATCGAAGAGGACGCGCGCCGGTACCGGAACGCGCTCGACCTCAAAATCCTCGTCCATGATCGGGAGAGTATCGACGTCTTTTGGTACTGGCTTGATAGTTACGAAGCTGCCCCAGATGAAGACTCGCCGTAGTTGACCAGTAGTAGCGGCGAGCTCCACCAGCGCCCGAAACCGTCCAAACAGCCACAATCGTCGCGGAGTGCCCACGCCGAAACGCGACTGGAAAGCTGGTTTCGGGTGACTAGCCGCAACCAAATGAAGCCGCCTGAAAGGCGGCTGCGGGCAAGATTGCCCGCCCTCCAGGGCTAGTTCAACTTCTCTTCCAGGTGCGCGAGGCGGCGCTTAAAATCGGCAAACTGGCGGCGCATTTCGGGGAGGCGCGCCAGGTTCGCGAGTTGCTCCAGGTGCTCTTTCAAGGGGCGCGCCGGCGTTCCCCAAACGGTTTGCCCGGAGCGCACAATCTTGGAAGTCAGGACGCCACAGCCGGAGCCGAGCACCGCCCGCGATTCGATGCGAGCCTTGTCGCCGATACCGACTTGTCCGCCGATGACCGCGTAATCCTCCACCACCACACCGCCCGAAAATCCCGTTTGCGCCGCCACTACGACATGGCGGCCTATGCGGCAATTATGGCCCACGTGCACCAGATTGTCCAGCTTGGTGCCTTCGCCGATTACGGTGATACCCAGGGCGGCGCGGTCGACGCAGGAGTTCGCGCCGATCTCCACGAAGTCGCCGATTTCGACGCGGCCCACCTGCGGAAACTTGTGATAGCGGTCGTGCTCGAAGACGTAGCCGAACCCGTCGGCGCCGATCACGCAGCCGGAGTGCAGGATGACGCCGCGCCCGATGTCCACGTTGTCGTAGATGGTCACGTTGGCGTGCAGCACGCAGCCCTCGCCCAGCACCACGCGCTTGCCGATGGAGCAGCCGGGGCCGATGCCGGAGGCCAGACCGATGCGGCTGCTGTCGCCGATATTGACATGCGGCCCGATGGCCGCCAGTGCGCCGATCTCCACATCTTTGCCGATCGCGGCGGTGGGATGGATACCGGGCTTCATTTCCACGGTGGGATAAAAGCGGTTCATGGCGCGCGCGAAGGCCGTGCGAGGCTCGGGCGCGCGAATCACGGTGCGGCGGCTGGGGCTGGGATAATCGGGCGGAACGATCAGGCAGCCGGCGGCGGAGGCATCCGCCTGCTCGATGGCCTTGCGGCCACCCAGGAAGGAGAGCTCGCTGCCGCCCGCGGTTTCCAACGGGGCAACGCCCGTCAGTTCCTTTTCGCCGTCACCTTCAAAGGTGGCGCCTAACCACTCCGCCAGTTCACGTACGCGCATGTCTTATGATACAAGCTGTGATTGCGATGCTTGTAATTCTGAGGAGCCGCTGCTGGGCTGAAGCTCCGCGCGGGATAAATCCTGCCCTCCATGATTGCGCCAACGGCTAGGATTCATCCGGACGCCAAGATCGGGCCGGGAGTCAGCATAGGGGATTTCTGCGTGGTGGAGTCCGACGTGGAGATCGGCGCGGGTTGTGCGCTGGAACCTTATGTCTACGTGAAGCGCTGGACCACGCTGGGAGAGCGCAACCGCATCTCGGCGGGGACGGTTCTGGGGACGGACCCGCTGGACAAAGCCTTCAACGGCGCGCGCAGCTATCTGCGCATCGGCAACGCCAACCAGATTCGCGAGCATTACACCATCTCGCGGGGGACGCGGCCGGAATCCGTAACGCAGATCGGCGACGAGAACTACATCATGACCTCGGGCCATATTGCGCACGATTGCAAGATCGGCAACCGTACGGTGATTTGCAGTTGCGCGCTGGTGGCGGGATACGTGGAGGTGGAAGACCAGGCGTTCATTTCCGGCGGGGTCGTGGTACACCAGTATTCCAAGATCGGGCGGCTGGCCATGATCGGCGGCAACACGCGCGTGAACAGCGACCTGCCGCCGTTTTTTCTGTACTCGGGCTTCAACGTGGCGGCGATGGGACTGAACCTGGTGGGTTTGAAGCGGGCCGGGTACAAGCATGCGGACGTGGCGGCGCTCAAGAAGGCGTACCAGATTCTGTACCGTTCGGGCCTGAAGCTGGCCGACGCGCTGGCACGCATCGAGAGCGAGATCCCCACTCCGGAAACGCGCCACCTGGTGGAATTTGTGCGGCGCAGCGAGCGCGGGATCTGCCGCGAGTAGGCCCGCGCAGTTGCGAATCCTCTTGCCACGAGGGTGGGTGCGACCAGCAAGCGGGCTTCGGAGCCGTGGTGGAGGACGGCGTGGGTCCTGCCAGCGTGGCGGTGGGGAGCAACGGAAGCCTATACGGGGCGACCGCGGATGGCGGATTCGGATATGGCACGGTGTACTCGTTGACGCCGCCCGGCAACTGCCGTGGCGGACCTTTTTTTTCAGCGGGCGCGTTCCGCCGTGATACCGTGTGATTGGTGACATTTGAAGAATTAAAGCAGTTTCTGCACGAGATTCCCTTCAACGCNNACGGCGACGCTGGCCGACGTGGCGGTGGGCATGGCGCTGGCCCGGCACCTGGGCCGTCCGCGGTCCGCCACGACCGTGGAGATGAAGATCAACTATCTGCGGCCGGTGGTGCACGGCAAGATCACGGCGCGGTCGCACCTGGTGAAGGTCGGTTCGCGGCTCTGTTGCGGCCGTGTGGAGATCTTCGACGCGGCGAAGCGGCCCGTGGCGGCGGCGCTGATCACGTATATGATTCTGGACGCGTAAGTGGCGGCTAAGCGGCTGGTTCTGCACAAATTGAGACACATGGCGCGCGCAGAAGTTCACGCTTTTCGCAGATCTAGTGTTCGAAAATCTGGTATCATGGAGGCGAATTTGATTTGCCCGCAAAACTGGCCGAGAGTTGCGCCTAGTCTGCTCGCTTTCAAATACGAGGAGATCACGTGAAGAAGATTTTCGTAGGCAACTTGGATTTCAAGGCGACGGAAGAATCGATCCGGGCGCTTTTCGAGCAGCACGGGACCGTGGAGCGGGTCAGCCTGATGACGGACCGCGATACCGGCCGGTCTCGCGGCTTCGCTTTCGTGGAAATGACGGACTCAGCCGAAGCGGAACGTGCTATTGCCGCCCTGAACGGGTTTAATTTCGGTGGCCGTGCGCTGAACGTCAACGAAGCCCGCCCGAAGGTGGAGGGTGGCGGACATGGCGCTGGCGGCGGAGGCTTCCGGCCCGGACGTGGTGGTGGTGGCGGTGGTGGCGGCGGGCCCCGGCAGCGCCGCGAGCCGCGCTGGTAAGTAGCGCCGCAGCCGTAAAGGCTGTAATTTGACCAAGTCCACGAGAAGAGCGAAAGAGGAACTTTATGGCCATGAGATCGCGCACGACATTCAAGAAACGCCAAAAAGAACTCGCCCGCCAGGAAAAGCAGCGGGACAAGGCTGCCCGGCGGGTCGAACGCAAGCTGGGGAAAGGTTCTCCGGAAGCTGGGGACGCTTTGTCGGACGAGGGCTTGGACTTAGAAGACGATTTGACCGCGGATGGCGACGACGTTCTGGAACCGGTCGCGCCATCCACCGGCAGCGACCCGCATCCAGCGTAAAGTTTGGCGGGCATTCTGCCCGCAGCCGGCTTTTAGCCGGCTTGGCCGCCTGAAAGGCGGCTGCGGCCAAGATTGGCCGCCCCACAGCCAGCCAGACCAGGAGACAGAATGTCCGCGTGCGAACGCTGCCTCCAGCCTCGGACCTTTGCCTTCTTTATTGCGCCAATGCTTTTTCGATCGCGGCAGTCACCTCCGGATCGTCGGGCTTAACCTTCGATTCAAAGCGTGCCAGGATCGCGCCATCCTTGCCTACCAGGAACTTGGTGAAGTTCCACTTGATGTCGCCGCCAGTGGATTTCGTCAGGTAGTCATAGAGCGGCGCGATATCGGAACCCTTCACCGAAATCTTTGCGTACATCGGGAACGTCACGCTGTACTTGCGTGAGCAGAAGGTTTTGATTTCTTCATTCGTGCCCGGTTCCTGAGCGCCGAAATTGTTGGCCGGAAAACCGGCGACCACCAAGCCCTGGTCCTTGTACTTTTCGTAGACCGCTTCGAGTTGCGTGTACTGCGGCGTGAAGCCGCACTTGCTGGCCACGTTCACCAGCAGCAGGAC
>PMVV01000257.1 GCA_003166475.1 Bryobacterales bacterium
GTGCGCTGGCCGCGCACCGGCAGGCTGCGGCGATGCCGCAACCCGCGATAGGAACCCATCTCGATGTGCCGCTTGATGTTCATCGAGATTTCCTTGCGCAGGTCGCCTTCCACCGCGCCTTCTTCTTCCAGAATCGTACGGATCCGGCTGACTTCGTCCTCGGTCAGATCGGCCACCTTCTTATCGAAATCGATGCCCGCCCGGTAGAGCAGCGACCGCGAACGGGCGCGCCCGATGCCATAGATGTAGGTGAGCCCGATTTCAGCCCGCTTCTTGGGCGGCACTTCCACTCCGGCGATACGTGCCATAGCTTTATCCCTGCCTCTGTTTATGTTTCGGGTTGGTGCAGATGACCCGGACCACGCCCTCGCGGTGGATGACCTTGCACTTATCGCAAATCTTTTTGACTGATGCGCGCACTTTCATAAGAAGCTTTCTGCTTTCAGCGGTCAGCTTTCAGCGGACCGCTCATTCCCACTATTCTGCCCCGCGTAAAATCGCCCGGCGATAATTCCACTCGCACGCGATCACCCGGCCGCAGCCGCACAAAATTCCGTTTTACCGTCCCCACCGGGTGCGCCAGAACCTGCTGCTTGTTCTCCAGCTCCACGCGATAGAGCGCATTCGGCAACTCTTCCAAAACGGTTGCCGTTACTTCGTTCCCGCCTTCGTTCACGGTCTGGTCAACACCCAGGGACCGTTCGAGGTCACCGCCACGCAATGCTCGAAATGGGCCGAATACGACCCATCCTTAGTGACCGCCGTCCACTTGTCTTTCAACACCCGCGTATCCGGCTTGCCGGCGTTGACCATCGGCTCGATGGCCAGCACCATGCCTTCCTTCAGCCGCGGATTCTCGTTCTTCCGCTCCACGTAGTTGGGAACCTGCGGCTCCTCGTGGAGCTGCGTCCCAATCCCGTGGCCCACATATTCCCGCACCACCGAAAACCCGTTCGCCAGCACGTGCTTCTCAACCGTGCCGCAGATGTCAAACAGGCGGTTGCCCGCCTTGGTCTGCTGGATGCCCAACTCCAGCGATTCCTGGGTCACCCGCATCAGCTTGCGGGTCGTCTCGCTAACTTCCCCGATCGCCACGGTGGTGGCCGAATCTCCGTAGTAACCGTCGAGCTGCACACCCGTGTCGATCGAAACGATGTCGCCCTTTTTCAAAATCCGCTTAGCCGACGGCATGCCATGCACGATCTCGTCGTTCACCGAAGTACACAGCACAAACCGGAACGTATCGCCTGCGGCCGGCACATAGTAGCCCTTGAAGGCCGGACGCGCACCGGCGTCCTTCATCATGCGCTCGGCGGCGACTTCCAGATCCAGCGTGCTGACGCCCTCGCCAGCCATCTTCTCCAGCTCGTGCAGGATCTGCCAGACCAGTAATCCACTGCGCCGCATCTTCTGGAGTTCCGCGGCGGTCTTTCGAATAATCATCCCGATACCGCCGGCTCGGCCCGCAAGCCCGCCTCCGGACTCCCGATCTCCCGGCAGACCTGAGACAACAGCGCCTCCGGGGTTCGATCGCTGGCGTCGATCTCAAACAGGCGGCGGCCCTTCTCCCGGAAAAACTCAATCAGCGGCCGGCTTTGCGATTCGTACGCCGCCAGCCTTGCGCGAATCACCGATTCCCGGTCGTCGTCGCGAATCGCCAGCGCCTGCCCATCCAGGTCGCATACCCCCTCCACCCGCGGAGGGTTGGAAACCATGTTGTAGAGGGTACCGCAGCGAGGGCACTGCCGGCGTCCGGCTAACCGGGTAACTATTATATTGTAATCGACAATGAGGTGAATCACCAACTCGCGAATACCCCGGCTATCCAGCCAGTTGCACAGACGCTCAGCCTGTTCCCTGGTCCGCGGATAACCGTCCAGAATAAATCCGGCCTGGGCATCCGGCTCGGCCAAGCGCCGCTCCACCAACCGATCGACCACTTCATCCCGCACTAGAGCGCCCGTCTGCATGGTAGCGGCCACCCGCACACCCAACGCGTTGCCTTCCCGGATATGCTCCCGGAGCATATCGCCCGTGGAAATGTGCGGCGCCTTCAAATAATCCTTCAGAAGGTTGGCCAGCGTGCCCTTTCCCGAACCTGGGGAACCAAACAAAACCACAGCTTGCGTCATGGAAAGCTGCTTGCGTCAGAATGTGCTGCGGCGCCCGCGAATCCTCCCCGCCCGGGGCGTAAAGCCCTCGTAATGGCGCATGATCAGTTGCGCTTCAACCTGGTTGATGGTATCCATGGCCACGCCCACCACGATCAGCAGCGATGTGCCGCCAAAGTAAAAGTTCACGTTCAACCCTTCCAGCAGGAAGCGCGGCGCGTAAGCGTCCATGAAGTTGCCGAGCAAAGGCAAGTGCTGCAGCTTGATGCCGGAAATCATGATGTCCGGAATCAGGCACAGGATCGCCAGGTAGATTCCGCCCACCACCGTGATCTTGGTCAGGATGGCGTTCATGTACTCGGCTGTATTGCGTCCCGGCCGGATGCCCGGAATAAATCCGCCGTACTTGCGCATGTTGTCCGCGGCTTCATTGGGGTTGAAGATGATGGATACGTAAAAGAAACAGAAGAAAATGATGCCCGCCACAAACAGCACGTAGTAGAGCGGTTCGCCGTGCCGGATGGAAGCCAGCGTATTGCTCAGCCAAGTCATGTTCTTGACGAACGGCACGCCCGCCAGGGTCTGCGGGAAGGCCAGAATCGAGGAAGCGAAAATCACTGGAATGACGCCGCCGGCATTCACTTTCAATGGCATGTGCGTGGACTGGCCGCCCATCACCCGCCGCCCCACCACGCGCTTGGCGTACTGCACCGGAATGCGCCGCTCCCCGCGCTCCACCAGCACGATGAAAGCCACCACCCCCACCATCATGATCAGGATGGAGATCATCTGAAACGGGCCCCACTCACGGGTAATGAAGGTGTTGCGATAGATATTCTGAATCGCATTGGGCAAGCCCACCACGATGCCGGCAAAGATAATGAGCGACATGCCGTTGCCGATCCCGCGATCGCTGATCTGCTCGCCGAGCCACATTATGAACGCCGTGCCGGTGGTCAGCGAGATGATGGTCATCAAGACGAATCCCCAGCCCGGGTTGGTGACGAAGCCGCCGTTACTGTGCTGGAGTCCTTGCGCGATGCCGAACGATTGGATGATGGAAAGAGCAATAGTCAGATAGCGGGTCCACTGCGTGATCTTACGGCGGCCCAGCTCGCCTTCTTTTTGGAGCTTCTCGAGCGTCGGCACCACTACCGTCAGGAGCTGCAGGATGATGGAGGCCGTGATATAGGGCATGATGCCCAGGGCGAAAATAGTAAACCGCCGGATGTTGCCGCCCGCGAACAGGTCGAAGAAGCCGAAGATGCCGCCGGAATTGCGCGTCAGGAAGTCTTCCCACCGCTGCGTGTTGATACCCGGCGTGGGAATGTGGCCGCCCAGGCGGTACACCGCCAGCATGGCGAGCGTGAACAAGACTCGCTTGCGCAGATCGGGGATGCGAAATACGTTGGCGAACGCTTCAAAAAACTTCATGGTTCCTTCGCTCCAACCGCTTGCCTACGGGGTGCCCTGTGGGCCCGGCTCGGTTGGCGGCACGGCGCCGATCACCACGGCTTCGCCGCCGGCCGCTTGAATCTTCTCCACCGCGGATTTCGAAAACAGGTGCGCTTCCACCCGCAATTTGCGCGTCAATTGGCCGGTTCCCAGCACCTTCAACCCTTCGTGGAGCTTCTTGATAACGCCGTGCTCGAGCAGATGGTCGGGCGTGAACGTATCCCCTTCCAGCTTCTCCAGCCGCTCCAGATTGACGATGGCGAATTGCTTCTTGAAGATATTCGTAAATCCGCGCTTGGGCAGGCGGCGGTGNNAGCGGCATCTGGCCGCCCTCGAACCCGCGCTTCTGGCCGAAGCCGGTGCCGGCGCGCTGTCCCTTGCTGCCGCGCGTGGCGGTCTTGCCGTGGCCCGATCCCATGCCGCGCCCGATGCGCTTGCGCACGTGCTTCTGTCCGGCGGGAGGTCTCAATCCGCTAAGATTCATAAGCTAGGCTCCTATTCCACCACCTTCAGCAGATGCGGGCATTTGTTGACCATGCCGCGGAACACGGGCGAATCCGGCCGCACCACGACTTGATTGACCTTGCGCAGCCCCAACCCACGCACCACGCGCTTGTGCTTCTCGGGCGTGCAGATCGGACTGCGATACAGCTTGATCTTAATCATGCCATCCATAAAGGGTCTCCGGTGGCTGGTGGTTAGTGGCTGGNNAACCACCAGCCACCAACCACCAGCCACGCTGCTTCAAAGCTTGTCCACCGCCAGGCCCCGCATTTCCGCTATTTCGTTCTTGTCGCGCAGTTGCTCCAGCGCCACGATGGTGGCCTTCACCACGTTGTGCGGGTTGTGCGTGCCAATCGATTTCGTCAGCACGTTGGGGATGCCTACCGCGGTGATCACGGCGCGCACCGGTCCGCCGGCGATCACCCCAGTGCCTTCCGGCGCCGGTTTCAGCAACACCAGACCGCTGCCGAATCGGCCCAGCGACTGGTGCGGAATGGTGGTCCCCAGCATGTGGATCTTGCGCAGATTCTTCTTCGCCGCTTCGATGCCTTTGCGAATAGCCGACGGCACTTCCTTGGCTTTGCCCACGCCAAAGCCCACCACCTTGGCCGCCGGGTCTCCGATCACCACCAGCGCGGAAAAGCTCAGGTTCTTGCCGCCCTTGACCACCTTGGTCACGCGATTGATCGATACCACCTGCTCTTTCAAATTGAGCGTCTGCGGATCGATGCGTTTTCTTGTCATTACCGCCATCAGAACTCCAGTCCGGCTTCCCGCGCGGCATCCGCCAGAGCCTTCACCCGGCCGTGGTAGATATAGCCGCCGCGATCGAACACCACTTTCTGAATCCCTTTTTCCTTGGCCCGCTCGGCGACCAGCTTGCCGATCGTCTTGGCGGCCGCCAGATTGCCGCCCTTACTGCGCTTGCCCTTTTCAATGGTCGAAGCCGAGACCAGCGTGGCGCCTTGCGAATCGTCGATCACCTGCACGTAGATGTTGGTCAAGCTGCGGAATACAGCCAACCGCGGCCGCTCGGCGGTGCCGCGCACCTTGTGCCGGATGCGCTCGTGAATCCGGTGGCGGATTTCATTTTTTTGAGTTACGTGGATCATTTTGCGCTCGCCCCAGTCTTCCCAACCTTCTTGCGCAACGGCTCGCCGGTATAGCGGACGCCCTTGTTCTTGTAGGGGTCCGGCTTGCGCAGCGCGCGCATATTGGCCGCCACCTGGCCCACCAACTGCTTGTCGAAGCCGCTGAGCACCAGGTGCGTCTGCTTGTCGATCTTCAGGTCCACGCCATCCGGCAACAGGAGCTCGATGGGGTGCGAATAGCCTAGCGTGAAGGTGGCCACTCTACCCTTGACGTCGGCGCGATAGCCGATGCCCACGATGTCCAGTTCCCTGGTGAACCCGGTGGAAACGCCCTGCACGGCGTTGGCGGCCAGAGCCCGCGTCAGCCCGTGCAGCGCGCTGTACTTGTCGCTGTCGCGCACCACGTCGAGCCGGCCGTCGGCCGTCTTGAAGTGTACGCCGCCCGGAATCGGCACCGTCAGGACGCCTTTCGGTCCGGTCACTTCCAATTGCTCGCCGATTTGCACCTTGACCCCTTTCGGCAGGGGAATCGGCTTTTTACCAATTCGAGACATAAGTCAAAGTCCTTACCATACCCGGCACAGCAACTCGCCGCCGATCTTTTCTTTGTGCGCGTCGCGCCCGGTCATCACCCCGCGCGGCGTGGTGAGAATGTTGATTCCCAGGCCGCCCAAAACGCGGGGAATATCCTGCTGCCCGACATATACGCGGCATCCCGGCCGCGAGATGCGCTCGATATTCGAAATCACCGGCGCGTTGCCGGTCGAGTATTTCAAGTAGATCTTGATGGTCTTCTTGGGGCCTTCCTCGGCAACCTTGAAGTTCTGGATGTAGCCCTCTTCCTTGAGAATTCGGGCGATCTCCGTCTTCAGCTTGGAAGCCGGCACATCCACTTTGGGGTGCCGCGCGCGGATGGCGTTGCGCACCCGCGTAAGCATGTCGGCAATGGGGTCACTTGTCATTCTTGCCCTCCAACGATTCCTTTGGCTCTCACCAGCTCGCCTTCGTGACGCCCGGGATTTCCCCGTTCAACGCCAGTTGGCGGAAGCACAACCGGCAGATGCCGAACTTGCGCAGAAAAGCGCGCGGCCTTCCGCAGCGCCAGCAGCGGTTGCGGTGCTTGCAGTAGTGCAGCCCGGGCGTTTTGGCGCGGTGGGCCTCTTCCATTTTCCGATCTTTGGCTCTCTTGGCGGTGGTGGCCATGTTTCTTTTCTTTCTCTCCCTTACTGCTGCCGGAATGGCATGCCCATCTGTTTCAGCAGGGCCATGCCTTCCGCGTCTGTGCGCGCCGAAGTGGTGATCGAGATATTCATCCCCTTGGTCTTCTCCACCTTGGCGTAATCGATTTCCGGAAAAATTAGCTGCTCGCGAATCCCCAGCGTGTAATTGCCGCGGCCGTCGAACGATTTGCTGGAGACTCCGCGGAAGTCCCGCACGCGGGGCAGCGCCACGTTTACCAGACGATCGAAGAACTCGTACATGCGGTCGCCGCGCAGCGTCACCATGCAGCCGATGGCCATGCCTTCGCGCAGCTTGAACGCTGCGATGGATTTGCGCGCCTTGGTCACCACCGGCTTCTGGCCGGCGATCTGCCCCAGTTCGGTCACCGCGCCATCCATCAGTTTGGCGTTCTGGGTGGCTTCGCCCAAGCCGACGTTTACCGAAATCTTAGCCAGCTTCGGCACCGCCATCACGTTCTTGTACCCGAACTCCTTGGTGAGCGCCGGGACCACCGTCTTTGCGTAGTGTTGCTTCAGTCGTGCTGCCATTTCCTATTTCCTGTCCAGAGTCTGCCCGCATTTGCGGCAAACGCGGGTGCGCCGCTCTTTACCGCCCGGCAGAGTTTCCATATGGTGCGCGATGCGCACCGGCCCGCACTGCGGGCACAAGATCTTCACGTTGGACACCGCGATGGGACTCTCCCGCTCGGCGATGCCGCCCTTGATCTGCTTGGCCGGATTCGGACGCGTGTGCCGCTTGATCATCGACACGTGCTCCACGAGAATCTTGCCGTTGGCCGGATTCACGTCCAGCACGCGGCCCGTCTTGCCTGCGTCGCGGCCCGCGATCACCTTCACCTGGTCGTTCTTCTTCAGCAGAATCCGTACCGGCTCTGCCAGCTTCTTCTTCGGCATTTCAAATCACCTCGGGCGCCAGAGACACGATCTTCATGAATCTCTTTTCGCGCAGTTCTCTGGCCACGGGTCCGAACACGCGCGTGCCCACCGGCTCGCCCAACTCGGTGATCAACACCGCGGCATTGGAATCGAACCGGATATAAGTGCCGTCCTTGCGCCGCGTCTCCTTGCGCATGCGCACGATCACGCAGCGCACGACTTTGCCCTTCTTGATCGCGGAATCCGGAGCCGCCTCTTTCACGCTGGCCGTAACCACGTCGCCCAAGCCGGCCCGCAAGCCGAGGTCGCCGCCGCGCGGCAAAATGCACGCCAGACGGCGCGCGCCGCTATTGTCGGCTACCTCCAGAATTGTTCGCATCCCTATCATAAGGTCGCTCTCGCTCCCGTGGCTGGTGGTTGCCAGCCACCGCCCACTATACTTTTACGTCCAACTCTTCCGGCTGCACGCCCACTTGCGGGGCGCGCCGGACCACTTCGGTCAGCCGCCAGTGCTTCGTGCGGCTCAACGGCCTGCACTCCATAATCCGCACGATGTCGCCCATCTTGGCGCGGCCTTCCTCGTCGTGCGCGTGGAATCTCTTGCGCTTCTTCACGATCCGCTTGTACAGCGGATGCGGCACGCGCCGGCTGACTTCCACGATGATCGTCTTGGCCGCCTTGGTGGAAACCACCTGCCCGACTTTCTCGTTCTTCAATGGCTTCTTGGTCTGTTCGGCCATATTACTTCTTCGCTCCCGCCATTTCCCGCTCTTTAAGGATGGTGTAGATACGGGCGCGGTCCTTCTTCATGGCGCGCGCCTTTTTCAGGCCTTCCATCGTGCCCATCGACATTTGGAAATGCAGCCGGAAAAGCTGCTCCTCGATGGTGCGCAACTGATGCTGCAGCTCGTTCTCGTCGAGGTCCCGGATCTTTTGCGACTTCATCGTCTACTCCGCCTGCTCCCGCGTTACGAATTTGGTCCGGATGGGCAGTTTGTGCGCCGCCAGGCGCATGGCGTCGGCCGCCACGTTCAACGGCACGCCTTCCATCTCGAACAGAATCTTGCCCGGCCGTACCACCGCCACCCATTGCTCCGGCGCGCCTTTGCCTTTTCCCATACGAGTCTCGGCGGGCTTCTTGGTGATGGGCTTGTCCGGGAATAAACGAATCCACACTTTGCCGCCGCGCTTGATGGAGCGCGTCATGGCGATACGGGCGGCTTCGATCTGCCGGTCGGTGATCCAGGCGCAGGTCATGGCCTTCAGGCCATACTCGCCGAACGCGATGGACGAACCGCGCCACGCTTTGCCACACATGCGGCCGCGCTGCTGCTTGCGGTATTTGACCTTCTTCGGCATCATCATGGCTGCTTCTCTCCTTCGGGCGTCCCGCTGGTGGGAGGCGTTTCAGGTGCGGCTGCGGGCTCGGCCGCCTGCGGCTCGAGCTCCGGGCGCACTTCCTGTTTCCAATGCGGTTGAGGCGCCATGAGCGGCGGCAGGATCGGCCCGCCGCTGCGCGCCGGATGCGCCATCTCGGGCGGCGGCGCTTGCCTGGCGGGTCCAGTGGGTTCGGCCACCGGAACCGGCGGCGGTTCGTGATGCCGCGCCACTGGCGGTCGGCGGTCGCCGCGGTCGCCACCGCGATCGCGACGGTCGCCCCTATCGCCACGGTCGCGCCGCGGTTCCGGCTCCGACGATAGCGACTTCATGCGGTTGCCGGCGTCCAGGATCTCGCCCTTGTAGAGCCATGCCTTCACGCCGATCACGCCATAAGTCGTGTGCGCTTCCGAAGTTCCGTAATCGATGTCCGCGCGCAACGTGTGCAGCGGAAGCTGGCCTTGCAGATACCATTCGCTGCGCGCAATTTCGGCGCCGTTCAAGCGGCCCGATACGCGCACCTTGATGCCCTTGCAGCCGAAGCGCAGCGCCGAATCCACGGCTTTACGCATCGCCCGGCGGAAAGCCACGCGCTTCTCGAGCTGCAAGGCGATCGATTCCGACACCAGTTGCGCATCCAGCTCCGGCTTGTGTACTTCCTGAATGTCGATGAAAACCTCGCGCTTGGTGCGCTTGGCCAGATCCAGCTTCAGCTTCTCGATCTCCGCGCCCTTGCGTCCGATGATGATGCCGGGCCGCGAGGTGCGGATGGTTACCCGCAGCTTGTTGCCGGGGCGATCCACTTCGATCGAGCTGACGCCGGCCGACTTCAGCCGCTCCCGCAGCGTCTCGCGCAACTCCACATCTTCCTGCAGCAGCTTCGCGTAGTCCTGCTTGGCGAACCAGCGGGAACGCCACGGCTTGTTAAAGCCCAGCCGGAAACCGTAAGGATGAACCTTCTGTCCCATTTAGTTACTCTTTCTCCGCATGCGCGCCCTTCTCGGACACCTTGATTACAATGTGCGCCATGCGCTTCTGGACGCGGTAGGCGCGGCCCATGGGCGCCGGCCGGACGCGCTTCTGGCGCGGCCCTTCGTTCACATACGCAGCCGACACCACCAGCCGGTCCACGTCCACGTCCTCGAAACGTTCCTTGGCGTTGGCGATCGCCGAATCCAGAACCTTCCCCACGGTAGGCGCGATGCGCTTATTCGTGGAACGCAGCGTGATGCGCGCCTGGTCGGCGCTCTTGCCGCGGATCAGATTCACCACCAGCCGCGCTTTTTGCGGCGATACCCTGATATATCTCGCTTCTGCCTTGGCTTCCATGTTTGGTCTCTCAAAGCCTGCCCCTTAGGCAGGCTTGGCTGCCTTCTCCGTTGCCACCTTCATCGAGTGCCCCTTGAAATGCCGCGTAGGGGAAAACTCGCCCAGCTTGTGTCCCACCATGTTCTCGGTGACATACACCGGAATGAATTTCTTGCCGTTATGCACCGCGATGGTGTGACCCACAAACTCCGGAAGGATGGTCGAGCGGCGCGACCACGTGCGCACCACGCGCTTCTCACTCTTCGCCGTGAGCGCCGCGATTTTCACTTCCAGGTGGCCGTCTGTGAACGGCCCTTTCTTCACTGAACGCCCCATAGTTATCTCTTCTTACTCTTCCTGGTGACGATCCACTTGTTAGTCCGCTTGTTGTTGCGGGTCTTGAAACCGCGTGTGGGCTGGCCCCAGGGTGTCACTGGATGCCGTCCGCCGGAAGTCTTACCCTCGCCGCCGCCGTGCGGATGGTCCACTGGGTTCATCGAGACGCCGCGATTGTGCGGCATCTTGCCCAGCCAGCGTTTCCGTCCGGCCTTGCCCAGCGAGACGTTCTCGTGGTCCACGTTGCCCACCTGGCCCACCGTCGCCATGCAGTCCAGCGGCACGCGGCGGATTTCGCCGGAGGGCAGCTTCAGCAGCGCGATCTCGCCTTCTTTGTTGACCAACTGCGCCTGCGTGCCCGCCGACCGCGCCATCTGCGCGCCCTTGCCCGGCCGCAGTTCGATGTTGTGAACTACGGTGCCGGCCGGCATATTCTTCAGCGGCAGCGCATTGCCCACCAGAATGTCGGCCGCCGGGCCCGACGACACCGTCATGCCCACCTTCAATCCGTCCGGCTGGATGATATAACGCTTCTCGCCATCCTTGTAGTGCAACAGCGCCAGCCGCGCCGAACGGTTGGGATCGTATTCGATCGCCGCCACTACCGCCGGCACTCCGGTCTTGTCGCGCAGGAAATCCACCACCCGATACGCCTGCTTGTGGCCGCCGCCGATGAAGCGCGATGTCACGCGGCCCGTCGAGTTGCGGCCGCCCGTGCGCTTCTTTACCTCCAGCAGCGACTTCTCCGGGTGTTCCTTGGTAATGTCCGCGCGCGATACCACCGTTTGGAAGCGGCGCGTGGGGGTTGTCGGTCTGTAGCTTTTAATGGGCATGTCCGCTCCTATATCTGCGCAAAGTCGGGCACCTTCTCCCCATCTTTCAACTTTACGTACGCTTTCTTCCAGTTCGACTTGTATCCCACGAAGCGACCGCGGCGGCGCATCTTGCCGTCCAGATTGGAGGTGCGCACGCCTGCCACCTTCACTTTGAACAGCTTCTCGACGGCCTGCTTCACCTGGGTCTTATTCGCGCCCAGCGCCACCTCGAAACACAGCGTGGCATGTTCATCCTTGGCGGCCACGCCTTTTTCAGTGACCACCGGGCGCCGGATTATTTCATGTATGGTCATTTTGCGAGCGCCTCCGAGAATTTGCGGGCAGCCGCTTCGGAAAGCAGCACGCGGTCGTGGCCCAGCAGGTGATACGCGTTCACCTCGCGCGTGGGCATCAGAGTGACCCCGGGGATGTTGCGCACGCCCAGCGTCAGGTTGCGGTTCTCGCCGTTCTCCACCACCAGCACCTTGCGCGTGGCTTCCAGGCGGGTCAGCGCGGCCTTGGCTTCTTTGGTCTTCACGCCGCCCAGGTCGAACGCCTGCACCACTTTCAATTCGCCGTCGCGCAACTTGGCCGACAAGGCCGAGCGCAACGCGCCCAGCAGCATCTTGCGCGGCAGGTTGTAGCTATAATCGCGCGGTTGCGGACCGTGCGCCGTGCCGCCGTGCCGCCAGATCGGCGAACGAACCGACCCGATACGGGCGCGTCCGGTGCCTTTCTGCTTCCACAATTTCTTGCCGGAACCCGCCACATCGCCGCGCACCTTGGTCTTGTGCGTGCCTGCCCGCTGCCCGGCCTGGTAGTGCCGCACGGCTTCGTAAAGCAGGTTCTCGTTGACTTCGGTCCCGAAAACTTCGTCGGCCAGCTCCAGCTCGCCGACCTTCTGATTGTTTAAGTCCACTACGTCCACTGTCGGCATGGCGTTACCTCTTGGCCCTCCGGACTACGACGTAGCCGCCGTTGGGGCCGGGCACCGCGCCCTTCACCATCAGCACGTTGTCCTCGGTGTCCACTTCGATGATCTCCAGGTTGCGCACCGTGACCTGTTCCGAGCCCATGTGTCCGCCCATGCGCATGCCCGGCAGAACGCGCGACGGGAAGCTGGATGCGCCGATCGATCCCGGCGCCCGGTGGAACATGGAGCCGTGCGAGCCTTCGCCGCCGCGGAAATGATGGCGTTTCACCACGCCCGCGAAACCGCGGCCCTTGCTGACCCCGATCACGTCCACCTTTTCCTTGGGCTTGAACTGGTCCACCAGCACCTTGTCGCCGGCCTTGAAATCGTCGTCGCCGGGGCGCAAGTGGAACTCGCGCATGAAGCGCGAACCCTCCGCGCCGGCCTTCTTCAGATGCCCGGTGATCGGCTTGTTGATGCGCGCCGGCTTGATAAACTCCATCAGGCCAAGCTGCACCGCATCGTAGCCGTCGGTGGTGGGAGTCTTCCGCTGCACCACCATGCAGGGCCCCGCCTTGAGGAGGGTGACCGGCACTACCTGCCCGTCCTCCCGGAACACCTGCGTCATTCCGATTTTTCTGCCAAGAATTCCTGGACTCATGTTTAACTTCCCGTGCCTGGTGGTTGGTGGCTGGCGGCTGGTGGATTAGACAAAACCACCGACCACTAGCCACTAACCACCAGCCACCTACTTGTGATCTTTCCCAAACGCCTTGATCTCCACATCCACACCCGCCGGCAGATCCAGCTTCATCAAGGCATCCACGGTCTGCTGGGTCGGCTCCAGTATGTCGAGCAGCCGCTTGTGCGTGCGGATTTCAAACTGCTCGCGCGATTTCTTATCCACGTGCGGCGAACGCAGCACGGTCGTCACGCTGCGCGAGGTCGGCAGCGGAATCGGACCGGCCACACTTGCGCCGGTGCGCTTGGCCGTATCGACGATCTCCGTCGTCGATTGATCCAGCACACGGTGGTCGTACGCCTTCAGGCGAATGCGAATGCGTTCTCTAAGCGCCATTTTTCAACCTATTCGAGAATTTCCGTCACGGTTCCGGCGCCCACCGTACGTCCGCCTTCGCGGATGGCGAACCGCAACCCCTTCTCCATGGCGATGGGCGTGTTCAGTTCCACGGTCAGGTTCACGTGATCGCCCGGCATCACCATCTCGGTGCCTTCCGGCAGGTACACATCGCCCGTCACGTCCGTCGTCCGGAAGTAGAACTGCGGCCGGTACCCCTTGAAAAACGGCGTGTGCCGCCCGCCCTCTTCCTTGCTCAATACCACCACGCTGCCCGTGAACTTCTTGTGCGGCGTGATGGACTTGGGCTTCGCCACTACCTGCCCGCGCTCCACGTCGTCCTTCTCAATGCCGCGCAGCAGCAAGCCCACGTTGTCCCCGGCGCGCCCTTCGTCCAACAGCTTCTTGAACATTTCCACGCCCGTCACCACCGTCTGGCGCGTATCCCGGAATCCGACGATCTCCACCGGCTCGCCCACCTTCACGATGCCCCGCTCGATGCGTCCCGTCACCACCGTGCCGCGCCC
>PMVV01000236.1 GCA_003166475.1 Bryobacterales bacterium
GTTCCCAGCCGCGATCAGAATGCCATGCTCGCCGAAACGCACGTCTTCACGCCGGCCCTGCTCAACGAAATCCGCGCCGGGTTCGACCGCGTCTCGCTGGGCGTTTTTCAGCAGGATATCTGGCAAAACGTCAATGGCCAAGTGGGGTTGCCGGCGATCTCCACCAACCCGCGCGACCTGGGGCTCACCTCCATCTCGGTCACCGGATTCTCGCCGCTCGGCGACGAATCCAACAACCCGCAGCACGGCGCCACCAATGTGTATCAGTTGAACGATAACCTCACTTATGTGCACGGCCGCCACATGGCGAAGTTCGGCGCCGATTTCCGCATTACGCAGCAAAACGCCTACCGCGACGTGGAGTCGCGCGGCTTCATCGACTTCCTTGGCTTGTTTACCGGCAATGCCCTGGAAGAGTTGCTGCTCGGCTTGCCGACGGATTCCGGCGTCGCCACGCTCAATAACCCCGAGCATCTGCGCACCTACAGTTACAACTTTTTCGCCAACGATACCTGGCGCGTGCGCCCCAATCTCACCCTGATTCTGGGGTTGCGCTACGAGTACAACTCGCCCGCCGTGGACGCGCGGAATCACGCCAACCTGTACGATCAGGCGACCCAGACGCTGGTTCCCGTTGGAACGGACGGCATGCCTCGCGGCGGCTATCTCCCGGACCGCAATAATTTCGCCCCGCGCCTGGGCTTGGCCTGGACGCCTTCGTGGTCGCCGCGCACGGTGGTGCGCGCGGGTTATGGCATCTACTACGATCAGTCGTCGCTCGCTCCCGGCGAGGGCCTCTATTTCAGCCCGCCCTATTTCAATTTCAACGTGTACTATCCGCTGGGCCCCACGGCTCCGCTGCTGCTCTCCAACCCGTTTCCCAGCAACTTCCCGTTGCCCTACCCGCCCTCCGCCCTGGCCTTCCAGCGCGACCTGCGCACGCCCTATGTGCAGCAATGGAACTTCAATATCGAGCGGTCTCTGGGCGGCAGCCGCATGTTCGAGATCGGCTACGTCGGTTCGAAGGGCACCGGCCTGATCGGCGCACTCGACGCCAACCAACCGCCGCCTTCGACAAACCCGTATTTCGAGCGTCCTCTGCCGCAGTTTGCCGATATCGACCTGTTGGAATCAAACCGCAATTCCATCTATCACAGCCTGCAGGCACGCTTCGAACAGAGGCTGAATTTCGGACTGTCGCTGCTGGCTTCCTACACTTTCTCGAAATCGATCGACAACGACTCGAGCTTCTTTTCGAGCGCCGGCGATTCGAACTTCCCGCAGGACAGTTACAATCTGCGTGCCGAGCGCGGGCTTTCCAACTTCGATGTCCGCCACCGGTTCGTGGCCAGTTACACCTACGATCTGCCGTTCGGCCAAGCTTCCCGCTGGCTCAAGGGATGGCAGACCTTCGGCATTCTCCAGTTCCAGACCGGCCAGCCTTTCACCGTGGACCTGTTGGCGAATAACGACAACAGCAACACCGGCATCGATAGCCTGGGCTTCGGCGCCAACGACCGGCCCAACGTCTTAGGAAATCCCAAACTTCCTAATCCTTCGGCGAACCAGTGGTTCAATACAGCGGCTTTCGCGATTCCGCCCTACGGTACCTTCGGCAACTCCGGCCGCAATACGGTGGAAGGACCAGGCATGGCCACCGTGGATCTCTCGCTGGTGAAGAACACGGCCATTCGGGAGCGCGCCACGGTGCAGTTCCGCGTCGAAGCATTCAATGTGCTCAATCATACGAACTTCGGCCTGCCCGACAACTTCATCGGCTCGCCCACGTTCGGCCAGATTCTTTCGGCGGGCAATCCGCGCCGTGTTCAACTCGGCCTGAAGTTCCTCTTCTGAAGTGGGGCAGGCTCTCAGCCTGCGGCGGCCTCTCAGGCCGCCATGCCGCGCAGCGCTATAATGAATCAACAGGGATGCTGACAGGATGCTGACTGAAACCGAAACCGAACAAACCACCGCCGGCAGCTACTTCGTATCCAACTATCCCCCGTACTCCTTCTGGAGTCCGGCATACGTTGGCGACGTCTTTGCCGCGCTGGACCGCCCGCCGGCGCCAAACACTCCTCTGGGCATCTATCTCCACATCCCCTTCTGCCGCAAGCGTTGTCACTTTTGTTACTTCAAAGTCTATACCGACAAAAACGCATCTGAAGTGGAAGGCTATCTCGACACAGCGATCCAAGAACTAACCCTCTACTCCCGGAAACCCTTCATCGGCGCCCGCAAACCGAAGTTCATTTACTTTGGAGGCGGAACGCCCTCCTACATTTCCTCGCGGCAGCTTTCCAGCCTGGTGGAGCGCATGAAGCGCATGCTGCCATGGGACGAAGCCGAGGAGGTCGCCTTCGAGTGCGAGCCGGGGACGCTGACCGAAGGCAAACTCCAGGTGATCAAGGACCTCGGAGTCACGCGTCTCAGCCTCGGCATCGAGAATTTCGACGACGACATCCTGAAAATCAACGGCCGCGCGCACACCTCCAAGGAAATCGGACCCGCGTACCGTTTCGCGCGCTCCATCGGCTTCCCGCAAATCAATATCGATCTGATTGCCGGTATGGTGGGCGAAACTACCGCCAACTGGCGCGAATGTGTGCGCAAGACCATTGAACTGGACCCCGACAGCGTCACCATCTACCAGATGGAAATTCCCTACAACACCACCATCTTCAAAGAGATGAAAGTCATGGGACAGTCGGTCGCTCCCGTAGCCGCGTGGAAGACCAAGCGCGACTGGGTTCGTTACGCGTTCTCCGAGTTGGAAAACGCGGGCTACACGGTGCGCAGCGCTTACACGGCGGTGAAGAATCCCGCCAAGACACGCTTCGTTTATACCGACCTGCTGTGGTCCGGCGCGGATATGATTGGCTTAGGTGTCGCTTCTTTCTCGCACGTGCAGGGCACTCACTTCCAGAACGAGCACGAGTTCGAGACATACTCCGACAAGCTGCGCCACGGCATTCTTCCGATCTATCGTGCGCTCACTCTTACTCAGGAACAGCGTCTGATTCGCGAGTTGATTCTGCAGATGAAACTCGGCCATGTTCGCGATCGGTACTTTGAAGACAAGTTCGGCGTACGAATTCAGGAGCGCTTTGCCGGCCCTGTCGGCATCTTGCGCGATCAAGGCTTCCTGACCACTGACGCGGATAGCATGCGTCTTACCCGCGACGGTCTGTTGCAGGTCGACCGTTTGCTCTACGAGTTCTTCCTGCCCGAACACAAACTCACGTATGCAGTATGATGCCATCGTCATTGGGGGCGGCCCAGCCGGCTCTACGGCTGCCGCCGTGCTGGCGGCCAAAGGCCGGCACGTGGTGGTGCTGGAGAAGGAGAAGTTTCCGCGCTACCACATCGGCGAGTCATTGCTGCCCTACGGTTACTTCACCCTCGAACGGATCGGCGTGCTCGACCGGATGAAAGCTTCGCACTTTACCAGGAAGCACAGCGTGCAGTTCGTCGGCGCCAGCGGACGCGCCTCGGTGCCCTTCTATTTCTCGCAACAACTCGATCACGAAGCTTCCGCCACCTGGCAGGTCTTGCGCAGCGAGTTCGACCAACTGCTGCTCGACAACGCCCGTGAGAAAGGCGCGGAGGTGATCGAAGAGATAACGGTCCGCGAGTTGATTCAACCGAATGGCGCGGTCACCGGAGTGAAAGCCATCGCTAAAGACGGAGCGCAACACGAGTTCCACGCACCCATCACCATAGACGCCACCGGGCGCGACGCATTCGCCGTGACACGCAACGGCTGGAAAGTGCGCGATCCGCACTTGAATAAGATCGCCGTCTGGACTTACTACAAAGGCGCGTTGCGCGACCCCGGAATCGACGAAGGCGCCACCACCGTAGCGTATGTGCCGGAGAAGGGGTGGTTCTGGTACATTCCCCTCGCCGGCGACATCGTAAGTGTGGGAGTGGTCGCGGAAAAAGACTATCTCTATAAAGATACACGCGACCTGGCGGCTATCTTTCACCGTGAAGTCAAGAAAAACGCCTGGATCGAAAAGCACCTGGCGGCCGGGCAGCAATTCGGACCCTATCGCGTCACTGGAGAGTACTCCTATCGCTCGCGCCACTGCGCAGCGGACGGGCTGGTCCTGACTGGCGACGCCTTCGGTTTCCTGGACCCCGTATTCTCGTCCGGGGTCCTGCTGGCGCTGCGCAGCGGAGAACTCGCCGCGGACGCCGTAGATGCGGCGCTCAAAGCCGGCGACGCTTCCGCGTCCCGTTTCGCCGCGTACGGCGCGCAGGTCTGCGCGGGCGTGGAGGCCATGCGCAAGCTGGTCTACGCGTTCTATAACCACGCCTTCAGCTTCCGCGTGTTCATCACCGAGTTTCCGCAGCTTAAGGGCGACATGACCGACTGCCTGATCGGCAACCTGTTCCGCGACTTTCGCCCGCTATTCGATGCCGTAGCTAAGTTCGCGGCCGTGCCCGAGCCGCTCCCGCACGGCAAGCCGCTGGCGACTGGAGAAGTTCCGGAGTCATGCCGGTAGCCAGGTTGTGCGAGCTTCTCGCAGCGGTTCTCCGCGATAATCCCTTCTACTCGGCCAAGCTGAGCGGCGCCACCCCGGACTCACCGCTCGCCAGCCTGCCCTTTACCCTCAAGCAAGAATTAATCGAAGACCAGCAAGCGCATCCGCCCTACGGTTCTAACCTGACGTACTCGCTCGACCGTTACACTCGTTTCTGCCAGACCAGCGCGACCACCACCGGAACTCCCATGCGCTGGCTGGACACACCCGAGAGCTGGGACTGGATGATTACCAACTGGACCCGCGTGTACCAAGCTGCCGGCGTCGGCGCGGGCGACCGCGTCTTCTTCGCCTTCTCCTTCGGGCCGTTCCTCGGATTCTGGGTCGGGTTCGAAGCAGCCGCGCGGGTGGGCTGCCTCGCCATACCTGGAGGCGGCATGCGCAGCGCCGCGCGATTGCGCACCATCGTCGAGACCTCGGCCACCGTGCTGTGCTGCACTCCCACCTATGCCATCCGGTTGGCCGAGGTGGCCGCCGAGGAGAACATCGACCTGGCGGCGGCCAAAGTGCGGACCCTGATCGTCGCCGGTGAACCGGGTGGCAGCGTGCCGGCCACCAGGCGCCACATTTCGGAACTCTGGCGCGGCGCGCGCGTGGTGGACCATCATGGCATGACCGAGATCGGTCCCGTCAGTTACGGCTGTCCGAAGAATCCCGGCGTATTGCATGTGATCGACGAGTCTTACATTGCGGAAGTGATCGACCCTTTGACCGGCCAGCCCGTGCCGCGCGGAGTTACCGGCGAGTTAGTGCTGACTAATCTGGGCCGCCTGGGATCCCCTCTGCTGCGGTATCGCACGAGTGACATCGTGCGGGCCGCGCCGGAAGACCGCTGCGAGTGCGGCGCCAGCGGTCTGGCGTTGATCGGAGGGATCCTCGGCCGCACCGACGATATGTTAGTCGTGCGCGGCGTGAACGTGTATCCCAGCGCCGTCGAGAATATTCTGCGCAGCTTCGACGCCGTGAGTGAGTATCGTGTCAAAATCCAAAACCATCGCACACTCCCGGAACTGAGCGTCCAGGTTGAAGCTCGGCTGGCGCACATCCACGATTCCACTCTGACGCATCGCCTGGAAGCGGCCCTCACCAATGCCTTCGCGTTGCGCATCCCCGTATCCCTGGTGCCGCAAGGGAGTCTGCCCCGCTTTGAGATGAAAGCCCGCCGCTGGGTAACTGACTGACGTGGAGACCATACCATGAACGGATTCCCTCAATTCGACCTCAACGGACAAACTGCCCTGGTCACCGGCGCCGCCCGCGGTTTGGGGCGAGCCATTGCTCTGGCCCTCGCGCACGCCGGCGCAGACGTGGCCTTGGGGCTGCGCGACGTGCATGCCCACGGCGGTCTGCCGCATGAAATTGAAGCCCTGGGGCGGCGCGCTTTGCCCCTGCAAATGGATGTCACCAGCCTCGACCAGATCCGGCGCGCGGTGGACGCCGCCGTCGAGCATTTCGGCCGGCTCGATATCCTGGTCAATAACGCCGGAATCGCGCCCGGCAATCCAGCCGAAGACGTGCGCGAAGACGACTTCGATCTGACCCTGCGCGTGAATCTGAAGGGAACCTTCTTTGCCAGTCAGGCCGCGGCGCGCGTCATGATCCGCCAGAACAGTGGGCGCATCGTGAATATCGGATCGCAGGCGGGCTTTGCCGCGCTGCCCACCGAGTCGGTGTACTGCATGACCAAAGCCGGCATTGCGCACCTGACTAAGTGCCTGGCCGTCGAATGGGGCAAGTACAACATCACGGTGAACGCCGTCGCGCCCACGTTCATCCACACGCCGGGCACTGAGGAGGCGCTGGCCGATCCGGCTTTCCGCGCCGACGTAGTGGAGCGGATCGCCGCGCTGCACCGTATCGGCGAGCCTATGGATGTAGCCGGCGCGGTGGTGTTCCTGGCCTCCCCGGCGGCGTCGCTGATCACCGGCCACACCATGCTGATCGATGGCGGATGGACGGCTCGGTAGGCTTATTTTAGGAAGCTGGAGCCGATCATGCCAAGCAGTTCTCTGGCATTGACGACCTCGGTCCTTTTCCAGCGTTTGGGGAAGTGCCGTTTGTTGCCAGTGACCAGGAAATCGGCGCCCGCAGCTTCCGCACACTCCAGAAAGCGGTTGTCCGGCTCGTCAGGAGACGCCGAGACCGTGTGGGTAGGATCGAACAGGGCGCTGGCGGAGCTAAGGCACTCCAAAAAATGGGTGATTTCCGTGGGATCGAATTTCAGGTGGGGATACGGCTTCGAGTCCCTCGTCGTTGACGTTGGCAGACACCAGCACATTGGTATCCAAGACCAGACGGATCATTTGGAGCGGCGTTTAGCTGGTGAGGGCTTCTGCCCTCTTCGGACTACTGCCACAATTCTGTCGATCTGCCCGGGCGTGAGCTTGTTGGCCCTCGTGCGTTTGGCCGTGGCCTGCATGGCGCGTAATTCCTGGGGAGCCGGAGCAAACGTGTCCATATAGTCCTTGATGCTCATGATTACCACGCTCGGCTCGCCGCGGCGGCCGACCACGAAGCGCTCATTCTTCTTGGTAGCCCGCTTCATGATCTGCCCGAATTGGGTGCGGGCCGTCCGATTATAGCAGGACCAGGCGCGCTATCAGGCCCCCAGGCCCGGCAGCTTCGTCCCGCTGTGGACGCGCGCCAGATGCACGAAGCCTTCCGCGGCGCCGCAGCCCGCTTCGCGGCCGCGATAGCTCTCCATCGCCTGGTGGAAGTCGCGGTAGATGCGTTCGCCGTCCTGGCTCTTGTGGGCGAATAGCGCGGCCTTCTTCCGATCGCGCACGCCGCTCACGTCCACGTAATCGGTGGGATGAAAGCCCATGGTCTGCGCGCCCAGATCGACTTCGTAGTAATACAATTCGAATCGCCCGCGCGCGGCCAGCCAGACGCGAAACGCCAGCGTGGCGGCAGCCTGGTGATCCAGGTGCGCATCGATCGGCCATTGGGTGAACAGCACGTCGGGATCTTCGGCGAAGATCAGCTTGCGCAGCGATTCCGCGGCATTGCTGTCCACCACGGTGGCGCCGTCGATCTGGCCGGCGAAGA
The DNA here is from genome assembly GCA_003166475.1 of Bryobacterales bacterium. Lineage (GTDB taxonomy): Bacteria > Acidobacteriota > Terriglobia > Bryobacterales > Bryobacteraceae > Bog-159. The sequence continues at coordinate 7,599 of PMVV01000236.1, forward strand.
CCGGCTTGGCCCCCAGGATCCGGCAGGCGGCCTCGCACTCGGCCGAGCGGATGGCGGCAGCTTCGTCGTGCGACTTGCGCGGAATCCCGGCTTCTCCGCGCGTCAGGTAAACGATGGTGACGCTGGCCCCCAGCGCGGCATAGCGCGCCAAAGTGCCGCCACAGCCCGATTCGGGGTCGTCCGGATGGCCGCCCACACAGACGATCTTCGTGGTATGGCCCGCAGCGGTCTGGCCCGCGGCAAGGGCCGGCAAAGAGAGGAATTGACGGCGCGAAGGTGTCATCGAGAATGCTCCCAGCGCTAAGATTATACAGGTTGCGAAGCATGCTGAAGAGGAACGCATTACTGCTACTGGCCGTCGCGCTCGCGCATGGCCAGGCGCAGACACGCATTGTACTCACCGGCGCGCGCGTACGCGTGGAGGCGGCCGCCGACGCCGGCAGGCTGCGGGAGCGCTTCCTCGCCAAGGAAGGATCGGCTTGGGTGGAGCTGGCATTCAGCAACGGCGAAACGGTGGCGGCGCTTTCCGCCGATGGGAATACGCTGTCCGAGGATTTGACCATCGGTAGTCTGCACGTGCGCCGCACGCTGAGCTTGACCTCCCGCGCGCACTGGCTGAAGGTAACCACGCGCGTGGAAGGCGGCTTCCCCGCCACGCTGCACTCGTTCGCGGACACGCTGCACGCCGCTATTCCGCCGGACTGGTCGTATGCGCCGTCGGTGGGTGGCTTCGTTCCGGACGCGCAGTACAAGGCTCCCCTCATAATGGTTCAGTCCGGCCGCCGCGCGCTGGGCATCGTGCCGGACGTTTTGTCCCTTACGCGCGATGTGCTGCGGCGGTCGAACCATGCGCTCTCGCTCCACGCGTCCGCCGGCGCGGTCTTGTCGGTGGGATTCATTCCCGCGCGGCAGGCCTATCATTCGGTATATCGCGAGGACTTGGACCGCGTCTGGAGCGCGGATGGGCCCATCGAGAATTCTTACTATATCTATCTGTCCGCGGAGGCGGAGCCGCGGGAGGCTTATCGCGAAGCCGTGCGATTCCACTGGGAACAGTTCGCCCGCAAAGAAATGGATGTGGCTGCCGCCGCGCAGGCTGGAACCGACCCGCAATACAAGCAGTGCGGCGTTTTCGACGATTGGCGGCGCGCCATCTGGGACCAGCAATCGCCAAAAAACTGGCTCTCCTTCGCGCTTCCCGATGGCTCGACCGGCGGCGCGGTCGGCATGCTGCGGTGGGGTGCGCCGCGTCCGTCGGTTTATTTGGGCGCATGGTTCAACAGCTTGCGCACGGCGTACGGCATGGCTCTGTACGCCCGGCGCACGGAAAAGCCGGAGCTGATGAATCTTGCCGGGCAGACTCTGCGGATGGCCCTCGCAGCGCCGGGCGCCGGCGGCGCGTTCCAGTCGATCGCCGTGCCTCATGGCGATGGCGGCCCCGTGAATTGGGCGGCCGGCGACGGCTCCGGCGCCAGCACCGAACATGGATTCCTCGGGTTCGATATGAGCTGGACCGGTTATTGGATGCTGCGGTGGCGCGCCGCGGGACTGCCTGGCGCGGAGCGGATTGTGGATCGCTGCGCGCGGCTGGCCGCATTCCTGATCGCGCGGCAACAGCCCGATGGCATGTTGCCCACACGCTTCGATCGAGATGGCGGCGTCGAGTTGGGGGCCGCGAAGATGGTCCAGGCCGAGACGGCGCCCGTGGTTCTGTTTTTGCTCGAGTTATACAGAGCTTCCTCTCACAGCGAGTATCTGGCAGCCGCGCGCAAGGGCCTCGCGTTCCTCGACCGGGACGTGATCCCCGGCCGCAAGTGGTATGACTTCGAAACGTTCTGGAGCTGCAGCCCGCGGCTGATTGCATTCGACGAACGCACGCGGCAGTGGCCCGCCAACGATCTAGCGCTGATCCACGCCACCGCGGCTTACCTGGCTGCATACCAGGTCACGCGGGAGCGCCCCTATCTGGATAAAGGCGAAGCGCTGCTCGACTACCTGCTGCTGTACCAGCAGAGTTGGACCAATCCGGTGCTGGAGGGTTTGACCGGGCCCGCCATGCTGCTGGGCGGATTCACCACGCAGAACTCCGACGCCGAGTGGTCCGACGCGCGCCAGAGCCTGGCGGGCAATGTTCTGATCGACTATTACCGCGCAACCGGCAACCCCGAATACCTGGAACGCGGCGTGGAAGCGTTGCGCGCTCAGTTCCCCATTTCGCCGTCGGAGAACTGGGCGCATGGGGGATACGGAGCGAAGGCCGGCGTGAGCAGCTTCCATTGGGGAAGCGGCAGCGGCATGGCAGGCATTGAGATCGACGAGGAGTACTTGCGGGATGCCGTGTTCGACGTTGCCGCCGAACGGGGTGTGGGCGTGAATGGTTTGAACCTGACCGGCGCGGACGTGCGCGACCACCGCATTCAGTTCCAGCTTGACAGTCCGTTTCACTGGGAGCGCAATCCGCTGGTAGTGTTCCGCCACACCCAGCCGGACCAGATGTATCAGGTGAGTGTCAACGGGAGATCGATCGCCCGATTGTTGGGGATGGCGCTGGAAGCTGGTTTGCCGCTACCTCTGACGGCGGTGCGGGAGAGGCCGGCTCCTCGGGCTGTGCGGTAGCTCTCAAAGAGCGGGCGAACTTTTGATCGTGCTTCATGATGTGGGCCAGCAGCCAGTTTCGGAGGAACAACATCAGGTAAGCATTGGAGATTGCTTCGCCATCGTGAATCTGCTGCTGCAGCTCGCACACCTGGCTGGTGAGCACCCGGTGTTGTTCGGCGTGCTCGGCAAGAAACTCGTAGGCATTCTCGCTCATCATGGCTTCTTCAAAGCGGAGGTGTCCCTTGGTGTACGCCACCAACTGGTCGATTAGCGTGTTTTGAAACGCGCGGCCCCTGCCTTCCCACATGGCTTCCTGCAGTTCCCGGATAAGGGCCACCAAAGCTTTGTGCTGGCTGTCGATCGTGTCGATGTGGACGCTGTATTGCGGCTTCCAAGAAACAAAATAGGTGTCACGCATTCGGTCTTCTCGCTCGATCGGCGCCGCCCTAACAGGGTAATCGGCAATAACCTCCGCGAACTATAGACTGCGCACACAACGCCGGCCTTCGGCTCTACGCGCCTATGTGCCGATGCTGAACGCTCGGGCGTACTTTTGGTCGTGCTGCATGATATGGTCCGTGAGCCAGGTCCGCAGAAACAACATGAGCGACGCATTGGAGACCGCTCCACCATCGTGGATCTTCTTCGGAAACTCCACCACCTGGCTTGTCAGCAGCCGGTGTTGCTCGGCGTGCTCGGCAAGCGATTCGTAGCCGTGCTCGCTCATCAGATCCGCCCTTCCTCCATGGCTTCCTGCAGTTCACGAATCATGGCCACCAAGGCCTGATGCTGCCGGTCAATCGCGTCGATGTGGACGCTGTACTCGGGCCGCCAAGTAAAGAGATGTCTGTCAGGCATTCGGATTTTCGCTCTATCAGCGCCGTCCTAAAACCATATCGGCAAGAAATTCCGCCAACAATAGACCGTTCGATTGGAGGGCGGGCAATTCTGCCNNCCGCCTAAAAAGGCGGCTGCGGCCACGATTGGCCGCCCTCCAAGGCGATGCTACGCAAATTACCGCCCGGCCCACTGGCGCTGCAATTCCTGGACGAAGTGTTCGGGGTCCTTCGCCTGATACAAAACAGGCGCGGCGCCGCCCTTCGGCGGAATGAGAACCAGCCGGTTCCCGCCGGCGCGATACAGGCGCACGATCTTGCCGTTGGCGGCGCGAAACCATCCGGATTGGTAATGCGCATTCGCGAAACCATTCGTGCGCAAGGCGGGCCGCCACTCGGACTCCCGCACCAGGTCCACGATCCGCACGTGTCCGGTGTCCGTCCCGTCTTCCTGCAAGGTCACCGGATAGAACCGGTCGTGGATGGTTAATCGGCCCGCGGTCAGCGTGTAGCCCGGTAGGCCAGGCGAATAGATTAAGACCGCCGAAATCAGCGCAAACACCAACCCTGCAATGCCGATCGCCACCAACTTGCCGGTGAGATTTCCCCCGGCGCTGCCAACCTGGAATTGCGGTGCGCCGCCTGAGGTGACACCCGTGGAAGGCACTCCCGAGGCCCCCATGAAGCCCGCCGCGTCGTCCGGGCTGAGCACCAGAATCCTGGCTTGGGTGGCTACAATGACGGTCCTGCTCCGGTTCGTCACGTACCAATAACACTTTCCGAGCTTCGCGGTCTGGTATATGCCGGAGTAACCGAAAAGGCCTCCGTTGCCCCACAGCCTCAGACAGCCCGTGAAATCGTCCGGGGTCCCCGCCCGGATCTCGCGAACGTCCGCCAGCGGCACCCGGATGTTCCCGATCAGCCGCTTGATGACGATGGCCCCGCCCGAAATCGCGTACCCTCTGGGCGAGTATGCGTAGGCGAGGCAGATCGACAAGGGAAACAGCAGCGCAACGAAGACCATGGGGACGACCCACGCCACAACCATCAGCAGCAGACAGACTACCGCGGAGATGGCCTTCGCTGTGGAATCGTAGGAAGCGGAAAAGGCGCGATCGGCCATCACTTAGCCGCCACCATACGGAAGTCCGTCATCCTGCGGCTGGATACCGCTGCCGATGGCGCACAGGTACGTTGCTTGCCGTGCGGTCCGGTGGGCACGCCGCCGCCGACATCGAATGGCATCAGGCGACCTTCGGCGTAGTTGTAACGGTTCCAGGCGCCGAAAAAGATCTTACCATTCGGCGCCACCGCATCGTGGCGCTTTCACGTTACAGAGCCGCGACCGCCGACGGCTGCGGACGGATCGCAACCGATTCCGTGCCACGCGTGCGAAACTCGTAGCGTTCGATCTTGACCGCGGCCTCACCCCGTTCGCTCCGGACTATCCAGCCGACGATCTCCAGCTTCATGCGGCATGTGTTATCCAGCATGGCCGGCCAGTTCATCGCCAGCCGCACTTTTTGGCCTTTCTTGAGAGGCTGCTGGGTGGTGAACCGGACTTCGCTACTGCTGATTTCGAGCGTTTTGCCGACTCCAACGGCGGAGATCCGGCTACCCTTCACGCATTGGTAGCGGACGTCCTGCTGAATGGGAAACCAGCGCGGCTCGCGCCGCCCATCGTCCTCGCATGGAAGGTTGTTCATCGTAGACATTTGGAATACCGCCCTGCCCTTGCCCAGGAGTCCTTTCCCTATGGTGACCGCCTCCGAAGCGCCCAAACCAGGGAGATTCCTATGGCAGCCACAACCACTACCGGCCACCACGGCGCGAACCCCCCGGCTGCGGTCAACGCCAACACGTTAGGCAAGCATAGCATGCCATAAAGATTATGTAAAGTTTTTTTGGCCCCATGGGCCCCATGCTGTTCACTTTGCTGGGGCAGACCATCGCACTTTGTNNCATAAAACGATCGTCTGCCCCACGGCATGCGCGACCGCGTCAGGCGAAGACCCGCGGCTGGCCGGAGAGGGGCGAAACGGGGATGGCGTCGATGAGGCGGCGCGTGTAGGGGTGGGCGGGGCGGTGGAAGATGCGCTCCACCGGTGCGAATTCCACGATTTCACCCTGGTGCAGAATGGCCATGCGCCGGCAGAGCGAGGCGATGGATAGCAGGTCGTGCGAGATATACAAGATGGCCATGGACAGCTCGCGGTTGAGGCGGGCGAAGAGGCGCAGGATTTCGGATTGGGTGAGCGCGTCGAGGGCGCTGGTGGCCTCGTCGGCGATGAGCAGCGCGGGACGATGGAGGATGGCCATGGCGATGAGGACGCGCTGGGCCTGGCCTACGCTTAGCTCGTTGGGATAGCGGCGCAGGAAGGGCTGGTCGACGGCGAGGCTGACGGCCTCAAGGGCGTCGAATATGGCGGTCTCGCGGCTGGCGCCGGGCGCGCGGCTATGGGCTTCCCAAGCCTCCGCCAATTGCGTACCGATGCGCAGGGCCGGGTTCAGGGAGGAGACGGGATTCTGCAGCACGAGCGAAATCTCGAGGCCGCGAATGGCGCGCATTTCGCGTTCGGTCGAGCGCAGCAGGTCGCAGCCGCGGAAGCGGATTTGGCCGCGCACGGCGCCGCCCTTGAGGTGCAGCAGCCGCATGATGGCGAGGGCGATGGTGCTTTTGCCCGACCCGCTCTGGCCGGCCAGGCCTACGATTTCTCCGGCCTCGATTTCGAACGCGACGCCGCGCAGCACGTCCGCACGCGCGCCATAGCCGGCGGAGATATGGACGGATAGCAGGGGCGCGTCGTCGATAGGATGGTCAGTCACCGGGTCTACCCCTTCCACGATGGCTGGCCATGGGTGGTCACGGCAAGTTACCTTTCGTTAATCGGATCTGCGAAGAGCGAGTCCTGGAGGACTCGCGCAGACCTGGAGGTCCGCCCCACAAGTTGCCTAAAGTTAGCACGCTTCTGTTTACTGTATCCGTTAACCGCCACTGGTTTATCCCAAAGGATACTATGCTGTGCCATAACCTTATCGGAATCTTGGTACAGAAAGTACCTGCATGCCCGATAATTGGTTTGAGTATAGAGCTTATAGAGCGTATGTTACTGGTATGGCGATGTCCGCGAAGATACACACATTAGGAAGCAGCGCCGCGGACCGCTTCAACTTGCATCGCACCGTACCCCGCTATAACCAGGAGGACCGGGAGCCGGACCCGCGGTACCCACAGGACCATCTCAAGGCGGCGCAGGCCCAGGACGACAACCACATCGTAGGCGGCGCAGTAGTGAGAAGCGCGCGGATGAAGGCCGTGTTTCGCCTGGTGGAGAAGATCGCGCGCACTAACGCCACGGTCCTGATTGGCGGAGAGAGCGGAGCGGGCAAAGAGGTTGTGGCGCGCGCGTTGCACAACTTGTCCCTGCGGTGCGAGCGGCCCTGGGTGGACATCAACTGCGGCGCGCTGCCGGATCACCTGGTAGAGAGCGAACTGTTCGGGTACGAGAAGGGCGCGTTCAGCGGGGCGGAAGCGCAGAAGGCGGGTATGTTCGAGCTTGCCCACGGCGGGACGTTGTTCCTGGACGAAATCGGGGAACTCGACGGAAAAATGCAGGTGAAACTGCTGCGCGTGCTGGACGGCGTGCCTTACTACCGGTTAGGGGGCACGCGCAAAGTTGCGGTGGACGCGCGCATCGTGGCCGCCACGAACAAGAACCTGGAGCAGGCCGTCGAGGCCGGCGCCTTCCGCGGGGACCTGTTTCACAGGTTGAACCAGGTCAGTATCCAAGTGCCGCCCCTGCGCGAGCGGGTGGAAGACATCGCGCCCCTGGCGTATCGTTTCTTGCACGAAGTAGACCCGCGCCTGGACCTGGGCGACGACGCGCTGAACGCGCTCGAGGATTACGGCTGGCCCGGCAACGTGCGGGAGTTGCGCAATGTGGTTACGCGCGCCGCAGTGCTGGCCGAGAGCTGCGAGATTTGCGCGGCGGACCTGAACCTGAAGCTCTCCACTCCGGGACACGCGGAGAGACCCGAGCTGAAGCGCCAATTGGGCGGACTGGAAGAGCAAGTGATCCGGGAGGCGCTCGAAAAATCAGGAGGCAGGCAGGATCTGGCGGCGGGAATGCTGGGAATCTCCCGCCGCACGCTGCTCCGGAGACTGAAGGAGTATAAGACCCGCGCCAACATCGGCGTGTGCGCTTCCCCGGTGCTATCGATATGAATATCAAGGCGAAGCTATACGTCACGATATTCAGTCTGGCCGGCTTGGGCGTCATCGGGGCGACCCTGAACCGGTTTGGTTCCGACGACTTATACCGCTTTGTTTTCTATCTCGTCCTGTCGGGTTTGGCAGCCGGATTGAAAGTGAGTCTGCCGGGGATCCGGGGGACCATGTCCGTTTGCTTCCTGTTTATATTCATCGGCATCGCAGACTTGAGTGCGTCCGAGGCCATGATTATAGGCTGCCTGGGCACGGTGGTGCAATGCCTTTGGAAGCCAAAGCAGCGGCCCAAGGCATTCCAGGTGATCTTCAACATCGCGAACACCGGAATCGCGGTTGCGCTGGCATATGCCTTCTACCATTACGCCCCTTTGCAACGGTTCGACAACATCGGTCCCTTGTTACTGATCGCGACCGGGGTAGCCTACTATCTTCTGAACACCATTCCTATCGCGGCGGTCATCTCTCTTGCCGAAGGCAAACGGTTTGGCGAGACCTGGCATAGCTGTTTCTTCTGGTCGTTTCCATTCTACCTGGTCGGCGGTTCGCTGGCGTGGATCATCAGTCTCTTCACCAGGCAGATGCACTGGCAAGCTTCGATCGTGTTGATGCCGGTCATCTATTTGATTTACCGCTCGTACGAGATCTATCTGGCGCGCCTGGAAGACGAGAGACGGCACGTGGAGTCCATCGGAAGGCTGCATATGCGGACGATCGAGGCTCTGGCGCTGGCGATTGAGGCCAAAGACCATACGACGCACGAGCACCTGCGGCGCGTGCGCGTGTATGCGGTCGAAGTGGGCAAGCAACTGGGACTATCCGGGCCGGAACTGGAGGCCCTCAAGGCGGCGGCGCTGCTGCACGATATCGGAAAGCTGGCAGTGCCCGAGCACATCATATCCAAGCCGGGCCGTCTGACTCAGGAAGAATTCGAGAAGATGAAGATCCACCCCGTGGTGGGCGCGGAGATTCTGGAGCGAGTATCGTTTCCGTATCCGGTGGCTCCGATTGTGAGGGCACATCACGAAAAGTGGGATGGGAGCGGTTACCCTTACGGTCTCCGGGGCGAAGAGATACCCCTCGGGGCGCGGATTTTGTCGGCGGTAGACTGCCTGGACGCGCTGGCTTCCGACCGCCAATACCGGCGCGCCATGGGGCTCGAGGAGGCCATGAGCGAGGTGGCCGATCTGGCCGGCAAGAGCTTCGATCCGGCTGTGGTCGACGTCCTGAAACGGCATTATGCCGAGTTGGAGCGGCTGTCGCAGGCTACCCCGGAGATCGCGGCCAAATTGTCGACGGAAGTAAGAATCGACAAAGGCTTGGAGCCGGGCGCTGGGTATCAAGGCGCGGCGCCGCGCGCGGCCCAGGCCAGTGAAACCGACTTTCTGGACTCGATCGCCGCGGCCCGGCAGGAAGTGCAGTTGCTGTTTGAGTTGGTGCAGGATCTGGGCAACTCCCTGAGTCTGGATGAGACGCTTTCCGTAGTGGCGGCGCGCTTGAAGAAAATCGTGCCCTACGACGCCATCGCCATCTACGTGCGGTTGGACGGGAAACTAATTCCTCATTACGTGAATGGAGAAGATTTCCGCTTGTTCTCCTCGCTCGAGATACCCGTGGGAGAAGGTTTGTCCGGCTGGGTGGCCGAGAACCGCAAACCTATCTTGAATGGCAATCCGTCCGTGGAGCCAGCGTATCTGGCGGATCCGGCTAAGTACAGCACGCTGAGATCGGCGCTGGCGGTGCCTCTGGAGGGTTTGAGCGGAGCGATCGGGGTGATGACGCTTTACCGCGGGGAGAGCGACGCGTTTTCCCGCGACCACCTGCGAATCCTGCTGGCCATCAGCAGTAAGGTGTCACTGGCGGTGGAGAACGCGTTGATTTTCCGCCAGGTTGAAGACTCGGCGACCACCGACTATCTCTCCGGATTGCCCAACGCGCGTTCCCTGTTTTTGCGGCTGGATAGCGAAGTGGCCCGCTGCAAGCGAAGCATGGAACCGCTGTGCGTAGTGGTATGCGATCTGGATGGCTTCAAGCAGGTCAACGACCGGTTTGGCCACCTGGAAGGGAACAAAGTGTTGCGCATGGTGTCGGAGGCGCTGCGCAGCCGTTGCCGCGAGTACGACTATGTAGCGCGCATGGGCGGCGACGAGTTCGTGCTTCTGCTTCCCGGCAGCGACCGCGGGTCCGTCCAAGCGCGTATCGCCGAGATCCGCCAGATGGCTATCGAGACCGGGATGCCGGCGGCAAGCGGCATTTCGATGAGCATAGGCGAGGCTTATTATCCGGACGACGGTTCCGACGCGGAGGAACTGCTGGCCGAAGCAGACAGGCGCATGTATAAGTCGAAACATCTTCGAAAGAGATATAAAATGACGATGTGTCCGCAGACAACGGTCGAAATTGCGGCCATTGCATAGCGGAAGTTCCAGGCGGGACGGGGAGTCCCGCGCAGGCTGGGAGCCAGTCCTACAAATATGAGAGTAAGTTCGATAGTGTTGGCGCTGACGGCAGCATTAGCGCCGGCATACGGTCAGTATGGCGGCGAGCTGCGATTCTGTCTTCAAGGCGAGCCCAAGACATTTAATCCTTTATTTGTCGAGGACGATCCGTCGGAGGTTGTCCGCTATCTTACAGGGGGCGTGCTAATCCGCGTGAACCGGTCGACGCAAGAGGCGGAGCCCGAACTGGCGGCCTCGTGGAAGATAGACCAGGGCGGGAAGCGCATCACCTTCCAGATCCGTCGCGGCCTTAGTTTTTCCGATGGCACGCCGTTCACGGCCGAGGACGTGGCCGGGACGATGCGCATGGCGATGGATCCAAAACTGCACGCGCCGGTCGGGGACGCGTTTCGCTCGGGGCCGGGCGCGGCGGAGATCGCGGTAATGGGCAAAGACAGGATCAGCATCGCGTTTCCCGCGGTGGTGTCCGGTATGGAGCGGCTCTTCGATCAGGTGGCGATCCTCTCGTCCCAGTCCCCGAAGAAAGAGGCCGCGGTGCTGGGACCGTTTTACGTGGCGGATTACATGGCCGGGTCCGAAGTGCTGCTGAGGAAGAATCCGCATTACTGGAAGCGGGACGCGCAAGGCCGTGCGCTGCCCTATCTGGATTCGATTCGCCTCTCGATTCAGCAGAACCGGACCATGGAGATGGTGCGATTTGCGCGCGGCGAACTGCACTTGATCGCCAGCGTCGCGCCGGATAACTTCGAGAAACTGGCCGCTGAGGCCCCCAGTTCCGTCAGTGACATCGGGCCGGGACTCGAATCGGAACTGCTGTGGTTCAACCAGGCGCCGGGCGCGCCGCTCGCGGAGTTCAAGAAGGCGTGGTTCCGCTCCACGGCGTTCCGGCGCGCGATTCTGCAGGCGATCAATCGCGACGATCTCTGCCGGGTGGTCTATCATGGACATGCCCGCCCGGCGGCGGGGCCGATTTCGCCGGCAAACCGCCATTGGTTCAACGCCAGCCTGAAGCCGGCGCCGTTCGACCGCGCGGCGGCACTGCGGAGCCTGGCGCAGGAGGGCTTTCAGATGAACGGCGGCGTGCTGCGCGACCGCCAGGCAAACCCGGTGGAGTTTTCGGTGGTCACCAACGCGGGCAACCTCGCGCGGGAGAAGATGGCCGCCATGATCCAACAGGACCTGGGATCGATCGGCATCAAGCTGAACGTCGTGACGCTGGATTTTGCTTCCCTGATCGAACGGCTGACCAAGACTTTGGCGTACGAAGCCTGTCTGCTGGGAACGGCTAATGTGGACCTGGATCCGAATCTGCAGATGAATTTATGGCTCAGTTCCGCGAGTAATCATCAATGGAACCCGAACCAGAAGACGCCGGCGACGGCTTGGGAAGCGGAAATCGACCGCCTGATGCAGGCGCAAGCGTCGGAAGCGAATCCCGCCCAGCGCAAGCGATACTTCGACCGCGTGCAGGAGATCGCCTGGGAGCAGGCGCCATTGCTGTACCTTCTGCATAAGAATACGCTCATTGCGGTGTCGCCGTCGCTGCACAATGTGAAGGCGGCGTCGATCCGGCCGTATGCTTACTGGAACGTCGAGAGCCTTTCGCTGTCGACTCAGGTGGCCAGTAAGCGGCCCTGACTTATTGAGTCTCGCGTAATATGGTCGGGGCTGATGTGGGGCGGCCANNCGCCTTTTTAGGCGGCTCGGGCCGGCTGAAAGTGTGGTGCGGCAACATTGCCCGCCCCACATGGCCTAAGTTGCTGTCACTGTATTATGCGAGCCTCAATAGTGTCTGCGAAATACCCAGACAGTTCATTGCCTTCGTTTTCCGGGCTCGGGGCTGGTGTTGCCCTGTAGCGTCTCCAGAGCTTGGCAGAGGGGTCGTGGTCCCGCCGCGTCTTGCAGTCGTGGGTCGTCGTGCGGCATCTTCCCTTCCGGATCGGCACGCCCGGGCGCAACATATAGTCCGGGAACTCCGGCGATCGCATGCATTGGATGTTTGCTTTCGCCCCCGGGACGGGAGCGATCATTCTCGCAACCCGTCCAGTTCCCCGTCAGTGAAGCGGTTGCGCCTGAGAAGCCGCTCCGCAAGGGTCGGACAGGACTCATCCGCAGCGGCGCTGTGGAGTGAGGTGCGCTGCGGTCCACTGCCGGATCTTCCGCCCATGCCCAAGGACGATAAGGACTGTGCTGCGCCGTCTGTGTGTAAGGACCACGGCGGAGACCTCTTCAGGTAAGGCTTGTCTTCTTCTCGCCGGCCCGTCGGATCTACCTCACCGCTTCCACATGACGATAGGGCTTCCCCGTCCCTGGCCGGGTGACCCAAGCTGCAAAGGCCTCATATCCGCTTCCTGTACGTCGCATCCACGATTTCGGCGTAGGCTTTCCTCAGATTCCGCCTCGCGACGGACAGCCTTGCCTAGAGACCTAGAGACGGATGGTTCCAGTCATTACGGTCCAATGGGGGACTTCCACCCATTGACCGAGGGACTGCTCTACATTGCGGCAAGCCACAAGCAAATGCCGATTGACAATCAGCCTTGCAGGTTGACAACGTTGACAACCTACCCCACAGGAATTGGTCTTTAGCGCGCAGCGGCGAACTTCGGTTTGCCGCGGACGCCGCCGAACAGGAAAGCCAGGCCCATTACCGGCAGGACTAAGAGCGGCGCCCTCCATCCTAACCCGCGGCTCAAGACGGCTATCAGGCCGGCCACCACGCCTCCCAGCAGATAGTACGGGAAAGTGAACAGGTAACATTGCTGCCAGATGGCGCGCAACGGCTCGCGTTTTACCAGCGACAGCACCCCGGAAACCAACAGCGAGTTGGCCGTGAAATACAGGCACGTGGCCACAGCCATGGCGATCAAGACCGACTCGGCATGCAACTGCGCGCGGACGAACCGGGAACACTCGTACGCCAGGATCAGGCTGGTTGCCACCGCGGACACGCTGAAGAGCACCTGCACGGGCGCCGGCCGGATTTTCGCGCGCCACAGACATTGCACGACTACGCCGGCGCAGGCTATGAGCATGGTTTCCGGACGGGTGAATTCCGAAATGCCCAGCAGCACGAATACGAAGCCGATGGACAGCGTGCCGGTAAGCCCCGGCAGTTGCAACTTCAGAGCCGCCGCCAGCAGCGACAGCAGCAGGTAAGCACAAAAGCGGAAGGGATCGTGAGGCCACGGCGGGTCCAGGAAGGCGTACGCCATCGCCGCTATCCCCGCCGCGCTTACCAGGTAGATATAGAGTTTTGCATGACCAGGCATGTTTCACCTCGGTGTATGCGACGTTGAGTGGAGAATCGTGCGCCCTATTGGTCGCCGTCGTCCGCGTCCATCGGCTGGATCAGGGACGCAGGCAATGTCGTAGTCCCCCAAACGATGTTCGAGGGGTTCACCCAGGCGGCTCCGGTCCCAGCCCACAGGGTGGACAGGCCGTTCAGTGTCTGCCCCGTAAGCACGGTAGTGCCCCACACGATGTTGGTGCCCCAAACGATATTAGTGCCCCAAACGATATTGGTGCCCCAGACAATATTGGTGCCCCAGACGATGTTCTGCGCGAACATCAAGGTCACCTGGCCGTTCGAATTCATGATCGCCAGGGGCGATATAGCCGGCACCCCGACTGTATCGGAACTGGCGAGCGCTGCGGCGATGTTCAACTGGCCGGCGCCGATGGTAAAGATGTCCGAGATGTTGTTGTAAGTGAAATAGTGGACCCTGTCCTGGGCGGTGGTGTACAGCGAAAAGCTCTTGGTGGCGGTCTTCATGAGCCTGGCTTTGACTTGATCCGGAGTCAGCGACGGGTACTCCTGGAGGAGAAGCGCGGCGGCGCCGCTTACCACCGGCGTAGCCATGCTGGTTCCACTTAAGGAGAAGTACTTGGCGGAGGTGCCCGAAGGGCTGCCCGCTTGATAATAGGAGTCGTCGATGAGAGTGGATGGATACGTGGTTTCGAGCGTATTGTTGGGAGCCATCAACGAAACGATATTATCGCCGGGAGCCACCAGGTCGGGCTTGAGGATGTGATCGATAGAAGTAGGGCCATCGGAGCTATAGCTGGCAATCGTGTCACCGGACACGTTCGTCGAGCCGTGCGTGTTGGTGGCGCCCACAGTGATCACATAAGGATCGTTTCCCGGCGAAGTGATGGTCCCATAGAGGGGCATGCTGCCCAGGACATTCCGGCCGGCATTGCCCGCCGCCACCACCACCACGATGCCGCCGCTCCAGGCGGCTTCCGCGGCCTGGCAGAGGGGATCGAGCGTATAGCTTTCATAGACCAGTTGGCCGAGCGATAGATTCAAGACACGGATATTGTATGTGCTCTTCAGGCTGATGGCCTGATCGATGGCCGCGATCACGTTGCTCACCGTTCCGGACCCGTTCTGATCCAACACTTGCAGGTTGATGAGGTTAACGTTGGGCGCCATGCCGGTGAAGGTGCGGGTGAAGAGGGAACCGGTGGAATCCTTGCCATTGGACCCGATGATACCCGCGACGTGCGTGCCATGGCCGTAAAGATCGTTGCCGGTCAGCCCGGCAACGAAGCTCTGACTATAGACGATGCGGGAACCCGCGCCAGAGGAGGTGTGGAGGTCGTCATGCGCGTAGATGCCGCTGTCGACCACGGCCACGCCGATGCCTGTGCCGTTCCACCCGGATTGCCAGGCGGCGTGGGCGCCGACGGTCTGGGTGGTGACGTCGAGGGTGCCGGACAACGCGCGATTGGGCGACATATAAGTGACCTGCGGATTGGAGGCCATCGCCCTGATTTGAGCCGGCGACAGGAAGAGGTGGACAGCCTTGATGTGCTTGAATCGCCGTATGATCTGGTTCGCGGCGACGAGTTGGAGATCGGCATTGGTCGGTATGTGGTTGAATTGCACGATGACCTCGACGTTGCCTTTGCCGCCGAGCATTTGCTGGAGGTCGCCGGACAGGCTGGAGCCGGCCAGTGCCAGGCCGCATGCCACAAAGATGACGAGCGCTGCGAGACGCAGGCCCTGGCGAAGAATCGAGGCCGCGGCGGGCCGGCGCACACCGCCCCAAACGGCATGGTCGGGGGAAGGCTGTTTCTGGCAGCCGGTGAGCTCGTAATTAACGGAAGGCAACATTTCTTGTTCTCTCCTTATGGCGCTATTTGAATCTTGGTCGAGTTTCGTTTGCAGATCCACGGCTTTTCTAAAGCATCGGGGGTACCACAAGAAGGACTGCACGCAAGTCGCTGCGATATCAAGAAAGTTTGCCGGGCCTGGGGGATCGGTGGCAGCGTCAAGTGACAGAGTTGTCACCGGACGCGTGACAGAGGTGGCGCAGGTGGCTGGAGACCGGCGTCGAGCGGCCGGTCAGGGCCGCAGCCCGCTCCATTCTTCAGCCAGGACGATGGAATTGGCCGGGTTTCGCGGGTCGTATCGCACACATATATTCCCAAGGGAAGCAATGTCGCCGGGCAGAAATGCCTTCAACCTGGAAACGTCCTGCGAGGCCGTGTATTCGACGCCGCGCACCGCGTAGGAATAGACCAGGAGGCCGTCATGGATATCCAGCAGGTTGGCGTCGGCCCTCTTACCAGCGGAAAGCAGCCCCAACCGGCGGCGGCGTTCTTGCTCATCGGGAGAGATCCGGGAACGGCGCCAGGCGCGCACACCAATGGTTACAAGCAGGACAACCAGGACGCCCAGCAGCGCCGCGGTAATACCATCAGCCGTTGTGTACACCTTGTCGGAGAGTCAGCCGGGGTTAACCGGCGACCGGGGCTTCCTGGAACACCTTGGCCCAATCCTTGAGGAATTGATCGAGGCCCTTGTCGGTGAGTGGGTGGTTGAAGAGCATGTCCAGCACCTTGAGAGGCATGGTGGCGATATGCGCGCCCGCCGCCGCCGCATCCACCACGTGCGTAGGCGAACGCACGGAGGCTGCCAGTACCTGGGTCTTGAAACCGTGAATCTTATAAATATTGACGATGCTCTTGATCAGATCCATGCCGGTCCAGCCGATATCGTCCAACCGGCCGACGAAGGGGCTCACGATGTAAGCGCCGGCCTTGGCCGCCAGTAAAGCCTGCGCTGCCGAGAAGCACAACGTGACGTTGACGCGGATGCCGTCCTTGCTGAGGGTCGAGGTAGCCTTGATGCCGTCCCGCGTAAGCGGGCATTTCACGACCACATTGTGATGCAAGCGGGCCAACTCGCGGCCTTCGCGGACCATCTGGCCGGCTTCGGTGGACACCACTTCGGCGCTGATATCGCCATCGACGAT
This sequence comes from Bryobacterales bacterium, assembly GCA_003166475.1. GTDB lineage: Bacteria > Acidobacteriota > Terriglobia > Bryobacterales > Bryobacteraceae > Bog-159. The sequence continues at coordinate 23,983 of PMVV01000236.1, forward strand.
TTCGCAGATGAGCCGGATCTGGTCTTCCAGCGGCCGGCCTTCCTTGGCGATGAGCGTCGGATTGGTGGTGACGCCATCGACGATGCCCCAATCGGCGCCTTTTTTGAGCTCGTCCAGGTTGGCGGTATCCAGGAAAAACTTCACGTTTGCACCCTCCAGTTCCTCAGAATTATACCATTCCTGGCTCGTGGGGTAGGCCATCGGTTTTGGTGGCCTGCCCTGCGCCCTGTTGCATATCGGCAAACGCAGACGACATAAAACGATCGTCCGCGCCACAGGTGCGGTAACATTCGTTGATGACTGGAATGCGAGCCTCATGCGCTATGTGAAGATCGGCGCTTTCGCGCTTGTGCTGTTATTGTTCGCGGCCGCGGTATTCCTGATGGTGGCCGACCGGCTAGGCCAGCCCGCGCCGCCCGATCCGGCCGGCCTGATCGCCAAGGCTGCGCAGTATCGCGTGCGGATCGAGCGCGACAACTTCGGCGTGCCGCACATCGTCGGCCCCAGGGACGCGGATGTCGCATTCGGCATGGCCTTCGCGCATTCCGAAGACGATTTCGCCACCATCCAACAGGTGGCGCTGGCGGTCCGCGGCCAGTTCGCCGCGAGCGAGGGACCGAAAGCCGCCGTCACCGACTACCTCGTGCGCCTCTTCCGAGTCTGGGAAACGGTCAATGCCAAGTATGAAAGCGACCTCCCGCCCGATCTGCGGCAAGTGCTGGAAGCTTATGCCGACGGCGTGAACTATTACGCGGCGCTCCATCCGGATCAAGTGGCGCGGGGCCTGCTGCCGTTCACCGGCAAGGATGTGGTAGCCGGATTCGTCTTCAAGCTGCCCTTCTTCTATGGGCTCGACCACGAGTTGCTGAAGCTGACCCGTCCGGAAGCCGGCGCCATCTCCAACAGCGGCAAGCATGCTTTTCTATTAACGGACACGCCGCTGCCGGTCGGGTCGAACGCTGTCGCGGTAGCGCCAGCTCGCTCGGCGGACGGAGCCACGCGCTTGCTGGTCAATTCGCATCAGCCTTACACGGGGCCGGTCTCCTGGTATGAGGCGGTACTCGACAGCGGGGAAGGCTGGCACGTCGCCGGCGGCTTCTTCCCCGGGTCGCCGTTCATGCTGCACGGCCACAACCAGCATCTTGGCTGGGCCAACACGGTTAACGGCCCCGACCTGGTGGATGTCTACAAGCTGGTGGTGAATCCGGCAAATCCCAACCAGTACCGGCTGGATGGACAATGGCGCGACTTTGAGAAAAGCGATGCCAGTATCCGCGTGAAAATCTGGGGGCCGCTGGTCTGGACTGTGCATCGGGAAGTGCTCTACGCGGCGCAAGGGCCGGTGATGAAGACCGAGCGGGGCGCCTTCGCCATCCGCTATGCCGGCATGAACGAGGTGCGCGCGCCGCTACAGTATTTCCGTCTCGACAAGGCGGCCAATCTCGAGGAATGGCGAGCGGCTATGCGGCTACAGGCGATCCCCAGCCTCAACTATGTGTATGCCGACGAGAAGGGGAATATCGGGTACATCTACAACGGCTTGTTCCCGGTGCGCAAGGAAGGTCCGGACTGGCAGGGGGTGCTGCCCGGCGACCGGTCCGACCTGATATGGCGCAGCTATGTGCCGTTCGACAAGGAGCCGCAAATCTGGAATCCGCCGTCCGGTTTGGTCTTCAATGCGAACAACACGCCGTTCCACGCGACTGCGCCCGCCGGCGACCTGAAGCCGGAAGACTTTTCGCCGACGCTCGGGATCCAGACCGACATGACCAACCGCGCGTGGCGCGCAATGGAGACCTACGGCGCGGATTCCCGGATCACGGCAGAAGCATTTCACGCTTACAAGTACGATCTGGCCTACAGCGTGCGGTCGGAAGAGGCGCAGATCCTCGCCGAGGTCATGGGCGCCGATGCAGGCTCCGATCCGGGTAAAGATGCCGATCTGCGGCAGGCGTACGATATTCTGCGCCATTGGGATCGCAGAACCGATGTGGCGAACCGAGGCGTGGCGCTCGCCATCCTGACCATCGAACCGGTGCTGCGCTCGCGCCTGGAGGGCAAGGCGCCGCGGAGGCCGATGGATGCGCTGCGGGATGCCATCCGCACGCTCAAGACCCATTTCGGGCGGATCGACCCGGAGTGGGGACAGGTTAACCGCCTCCGCCGCGGACCGCTCAGTCTGGCCATCGATGGCGGCCCGGACATCTTTCGCGGAGTTTATGGAGAACAGCAGGCGGACGGCACTCTGACGGCGATGGCTGGCGACACTTTCGTCATGTTCGTGACCTGGGACAAGGCGGGCAAGCTGACGTCGGAGAGCATTCACCAGTTCGGCTCGGCGACGCTGGACCGGAATTCACGGCACTATGCGGACCAGGCGCCGCTGTTCGCCGCCATGAAGACGAAAGCCGTCTTGTTCAATGCGGCGCAGCTTGCGGGGCATGTCGAAGCGGATTACCGGCCGGGCGCGGCAAGACACTGAGGGAATAGCCAGCGTCATGTGGGCAGCGGTTGGCTACCGCCGCGGAGGGCGGGCCGCCTAAAAAGGCGGCTG
>PMVV01000142.1 GCA_003166475.1 Bryobacterales bacterium
GGTTGTCAACCGGTTGTCAACCTGCAGGCCGATTATGAATCGGCCTTGCCGTCGGTGCATGCGGCCATGACTCGTCTCGCTATCGGATTACTGTTAGCTCCATTCCTGGCGGGCAGCAGTGGCCCTGAAGTCTTTGCCACTCACTGCGCAGGCTGTCACGGCAGCGACGCGCGCGGCAGCGGCAAGGGGTCTGGGTTGGCGGCCAATCCGCGGCTGGCAGGCCGATCCGCCACCGAGTTGCGGGCGCTGATCCAGCGCGGCTTTCCCGATTCGGGCATGCCGTCCTTCGATCTGCCCGCGGCCGAACTGGATGCCGTCGCCACGTATGTCCGCGAACTCAACGCAGGCGCACAGCCGGCCGCCGCGTCCGGAAGCCAGCGGGTTACGTGGCGCGATCCGCAGCCCGGCGACTGGCTGACTTACAACGGCAATCTCAGCGCCAACCGCTATAGCGAGCTGAAGCAAATCGACACCGCCAATGTGCGCGCATTGCAGTTGAAGTGGCTTTTCCCGATTCCGCATTTCGGTCTGGAGGTCACACCGCTCGAAGCCGATGGGGTGATGTATGTCACGGGCCCGAACCAGGTGTATGCCCTGGACGCACTGACGGGCGCGGAAATCTGGAAGTACTCGCGCCCGCAGACTCCCGGCATGGTGGGTGACGCGGCGCTGGGGACCAACCGTGGCGTGGCGATCCGCGAGGGTCGCGTCTTTTTCGTGACAGACAACGCGCATCTGATCGCGCTCGACCGGGCTACGGGGAGCCTGGTTTGGGAAGCGGCGATGCCCCCGATATCCGGCGACGCGCAGCATTACGGCGGCACGCTGGCTCCGCTGGTGGTGAAGGACACGGTGATCGCGGGGGTCGCGGGCGCCGACGAGGGAATTCGCGGATTCGTGGCATGCTACAAGGCCGCGACGGGGGAACTGGTTTGGCGCCACTGGACCGTTCCGCGACGCGGCGAGCCGGGATCGGAAACCTGGAAAGGGCGCGAGCCGGTTATGGGAGGCGGGTCCACTTGGCTCACTGGTTCGTACGACCCGGAGACGGACATGTTGTTCTGGCCTACGGGAAATCCGTTCCCCGATTCGGAAGACGCGGAGCGCGGCGGCGACAATCTCTACACGGATTCGATCCTGGCGATGAATCCGGCGGATGGCGCGCTCAAGTGGCACTATCAGTTTACGCCGCACGATGTGAGGGACCGGGACGCCACCGAACCCCCGGTGTTAGTAAATGCCGAGTATCTGGGCAAGCCGCGCAAGTTACTGCTGCATGCGGACCGCAATGGATTCTTCTATGTGCTGGACCGGGTGACAGGCGAGTTATTGCTGGCCAAACTATTCCTGCGGCGTGTGGATTGGGCGGCGGGAGTGCCCACTGGGCCCGGCGCCGATGGGCGTCCGCAGGTGAGAGACCCGGCGGGATGTCCGGACGATGCAGCCAATTGGAGTTCTACGGCTTACAGTCCAGTGACGCGGCTCTATTACTTCCTGGCGCTCGAAGAGTGCGTGGGAGGGCAGATGGGATATCCGGATCAAACCGGCCAGCGCTACCTGCGGGCGGTGAACATAGAGACGGGCGCCATCGTTTGGGAGATTGCGCAGCCGGGCGCGGCGAAGGCGAAGTCATGGTCGGGCGTCCTGGCAACGGCTGGCGGTCTGGTGTTCTACGGCAAGCCCAACGGCGGGTTCGACGCGGTTGACGAGCGCTCCGGCGAAACGCTGTGGCACTTCCCGACAAACGTGCGCATGAAGGCGTCGCCGATGACGTTCAGCGTGCGGGGGAAGCAGTATGTGGCGGTGGCGGCGGGTCCGAATATTCTGTGCTTTGGGTTGTGATGGCAGTAGCTCTGCGTCCGGCGCATTTCAGCGTTTATGTTCCCCCCACCGTTGAATGAACTGGCGAGTGATTGGTGTTGCCGGTGACCAGGTAGTCGGCCTTGGCCGCCCGCGCGCACTCCAGAAAGATGCTGTCATCCGGGTCGGATGTCAGCGGCTCGCCGGCTGCCGGATTGACTATAATGCCGACAGACTGAACTTGATTCAGCATCATCTTGGCGCGTCTTCGATCCAGAGGGTAACTCTTGCGCAGGAGCAGTTCTTCATACTCGGCGAGAACGGGCGGGGAAACGTACAAGCGAACGGCTTTGGCCAGAGCCAGCTTCAAGATTGAGTGCGGACGGTGAACGGATTGAAGAGCGACGAGCTGCGGCGCTACGGCGACCGGTATTGCACCAGCAAGCCGGAGCTGACCGAGGCGATACGAAAACTCGAGACCTTGCAGCACCGGGCGCAGCGGCATTTCAGGAGCGCCTATTCGCGATCGCCCCGCCCCGCCGCCGTCGCGTAGGAGCGTGACCCATGCCCCGCAGAAAAACAATCATGCTCGACTTAACCAGCTAGATCGACGACGCCTTGCAGCCGTGGACGTGCCCTCATTGCCGCCGCACCATCAAACCGCCGCGAACGCAAGCTTGGAGCGAGCGCCTAGAGCAATTCGTGTGCGAGAAGTGCGCCGGGGCGACCGCGTTCTAAAGCCGGCGTTTGCGGACGTACAGGCCAAGCTTGAGCAGATGGCGCGCGCCACCGGACGCCGGAGCGATCAACTGGTCGAAAACGTCGTCACGGATTATTTTGACGACATCGCCTTCACGCGGGAAACGCTTGACCGCCGCTACGACGATATGGAAAGCGGCCGGGTCACGCCTATTCCGGGCGAGGAAGTCTTCGCAAGGCTCCGAGCCAAGAGCGCGGCCCGCCGAGCCGAGCGGCAATGAGCGGCTACCGGTTTCGTCCGGAGGCCGATGCCGACCTTGACGCGATTTGGGAATTCATAGCGGAAGACAGTCTTGAGGCCGCCGGCCCGAATGATCGACGCCATTGAGGCCACCATCGAAGCGCTTGTCCCCTTTCCCATTAGGGCCACCGTCGCGCCGATTTAACCGAGCGCCCCTTGCGTTTCACGACAGCGGGGAATTGTCTCATAGCCTACGCGCCTGATAAACGGCCATTGTGGGTTGTCGCGGTCATGCATGGCCGCCGCAGCCCGCGCGTGATGGCCGCGATCTTGAGAGGCAGGGAGTAGGCGGCCCGCGCGGGCTACAACTTAAACCCCTTGTGCAAACCCGCGCAACAGCGGTACCGTTGTTGGCGAAACGAAACTCCGGCACCCTATGAACAGCAAACAGACGCTCCCATCGATTGCCCTGATCCTGACCGCTGGCGCCGTGTGTGCGGTCGCGCCGGCCCGCGGACAGGACCCCACACCTGCGGCGGCGGTGAAACCCAACTTCCCCGGTATCCTGCCAGGCAAAGGCTTAGCGCAGCATGATTTCTTCTACGCCGGAGAGGCCAAGTCGCANNGGAAAGGGCGAAATCAGCGATGCCGTGCTGCTTTCGAGCGGCAACGTACTGTTCGCGCACCAATTCGGCGTAACGCTGATCGACCGGGAGAAGAAGGTGCTCTGGCGCTACGACGCTCCACCGGGAACCGAGGTGCACACCGCGCAGCCCATCGGCAACGACCGGGTGCTCTACGTGCAAAACGGCGACCCAGCGAAGGTCGTGGTCGTCAATATCGTGACCGGCAAGATCGAGCGTGAGTTCACCGTTCCCGTGCGGGACCCGAAAAGCGTACACGGCCATTTCCGGCATGCCCGGCTCACCGGCGCCGGCACGCTGCTGGTGGCCCACATGGACATGGGCAAGATCGTGGAATACGACTCGACTGGCAAGCCGCTCTGGTCGTACACCATGGGAGCCGCCACCTGGTCGGCAGAGCGTTTGCCGAACGGCAACACCCTCATCGCAGGAGCGAAACTGGTGCGCGAGGTAAATGCAGCCGGGGCCACAGTCTGGGAGTTCACCCCCGCGGACGTGCTGGACTACCTGTTCAACTCCATGCAAATCGCCAAACGGCTGCCCAATGGGAACACGCTCGTCAATACCTGGTTCAATCAGTGGAATGGCCCGGCCGATCCCGCGACGGCTCCCGTGCAGGCGCTCGAAGTCACGCCGGACAAAAAAATCGTCTGGGCTTTGCGCGCCTGGGGTAACCCGGTGAATCTGGGACCCTCGACCACCATTCAGTTGCTCGACCAGCCGTCCGTTCCCGAAGCAGTGCATTTCGGAGATTTGGGACGGTAGATTTACGCGGCCGGTCCCGACACCCGGATCGACGCCGCGCGGTCGTAGATCTCCGCTCGCGCGATTCCGGCCACTTCGTACATGGCGAAGATATTCTCATCCGGCGTCTCGGGCGAAATGGTGTGGGAAGCGGCCAGAATGTAGCCGCCTCCATCGGCGGTCATGCCGTCGAGAAGCGCCGCGGTGGCGTGGCGCACCTCGGAAGGGGTCCCATTGGGGAGCAGGTACTGCGTATCGACGCCACCCATGAACGCGATCTGCGATCCGAATTCGCGCTTCAATTCGAGCGCGTCCATGCCGGGGCAGTTGCACTGCACGGGGTTGAGCACATCGAGGCCGATCTCGACGAGGTCGCCGATGATGGGGCGCAGCGCACCGCAACAGTGATATGCCACCGGCAGTCCCCGCTTGCGGCCCACCTCGAAAACCCGGGCAAGGTGCGGCTTCACCAGCGCACGCCACGCGCGCGGGCCGATCATCATGCCGCGCTGCCCACCCACATCGTCGCCGGTCCAGAACCAATCCAGCGAATACCGCTCGCACGCGGCTTCGCCCAGGGCGATGGAGAAATCGGCACAGCGCCCCAACATCTGTTCCGCCAGCGCAGGGCTGCCGCCGATATCCAGCATAGCGTCCTCCATGCCGCGCAGCCGCCAGTACATCTCGAAGACGCAGGGCGAGACATCGCACCCGATCCAGTACTGGCCGCGCGCGCTCACCACAGGCAGCATAAGGCCGAGCAAGTCCTCGAAGCGTTCCATGGGGAAGCGGTACGCAAGCACCTGTTCGCGCGTCGCGCCCGCCAGCGGAAAGCGTTCGATTTGGTTGAAGCCGTATTGCTTCACCCAGCGGATACCCCACCAGTCCTGGTGCCACTGGCCCTCGGCCTCGTGCACCATACCCTCCATGGCGTAGTTGTTGTTCACCCACGTCTGCCGGACATCGTTGCCCATGGCTTCCGGCACGCGGGCCGCGGGGATTTCCAGCATGGCGGCCAGCTTTGCGGTGGTCTGCGGGTGAAACCACATGAAGATGGGCACTCGATCTACCGGCCGCTTCTTGAGTGCGCAGTCCACCCGTTCGCGCGAGGTCATCATATCGAGTATGGCGCACGTATGCGCCCGCTGCTATTGAGGCTCGGATAATAGAGTGACAACCAGCTTGGATCTTGTGGGGCGGGCATTCTGCCCGCAGCCGGCTTTCAGCCGGCCCTGGCCGCCTGAAAAGGCGGCTGCGGCCAAGATTGGCCGCCCCACATCAGCCCGATGGAAAGTGCACATTTGTCGCCGGAATTGTCACCGCACGCGACAGAAACGCCGCCAGTGCCTCGGTCCACGGACGAACCGCCGGCAGCTTGGTATTGAGGAGAATTGCTCTCTGCGGACGGGTTGCCTTCCGCGGAAAATGTGTGGACGGAACCGGCAGAACAGTGGTGCTCTTCCCGGCTATGCGAAAGATCTCCTTGGCGAAATCGAACCAGCTTGCGGCGCCGCTATTCACGATGTGATAGATGCCCGGCGCCGGCGAGGATGCTAGCAGGCCGCGCGTGTGTTGCGCGAGATCGGGCGCATACGTAAGACTGTTGATCTCGTCGGAAACGGCCTGGATAACGTCGCGCTTTGACGAGAGATCCAACATGATCTCGACGAAGCTCTTCTTGGATAGTGCGCTGCTCCCTTTGGGTCCGAACAATACAGCGGTACGCACAATATACCACTGGCCGCCATTTTCCGCGACGAGCCGTTCGCCTTGAAGTTTTGAGCGGCCGTAGGCCGAGAGCGGCGATGGTGCATCCGCTTCGGAGTATTCACCGCGCACACCATCGAAGACATAGTTGGTGCTGTAGTGGACAAGCGGGATACCCAGTTCCTTGGTGAACTGCGCGAGTCTGCCGGGAAAATCGGCGTTTAGCGAGAAGGCCAGTTCGGAACGCTCCTCGGCTCCATCCACATCGTTGAAGGCGACACAGTTGATCACCGCATCGGGAGTATAGCCGGCTCCGGATACTTTTGCGCGCAGCGCAGGGAAGTCGGTAACGTCGATATCGTCGCGGTCCCAGCCGATGCCCTCGGGATAGAGCTTTACCAGCTCTGTTCCAAGCGTGCCTTGCGATCCCAGGATGAGCACCTTTTCCATAGAAGCTGCAAATAAGGATCGTAGCACGCCCGCCCCCAATGCCCTTGTGGGGCAGGACCCCGGCAGGCCCCCGGCCTGCGGCGGCCTCTCAGGCCGCCAGCCCCTAGTGATCGTGGCGGAAGGAACTCGGTAATTGCAAAGCCCTCGGGCGGACTTGTCAACGAACTCAGCGCGGGTAAGATCCCGCGATCTTCTTCACCAATCCGTGGAAGCGGTGGTACCATGCCCCGCCGGGAAGAAACATGAAGGGGCACTCGCCGGGAATCACCCCCATGCCGTTCGACTCGCAGAAACCGATCGCGTCAGGGGTCGCCGCCCCTACGCCGCCGGCACGGTACATCCAAACGTGTTTGATGCCTGCGCCGGGGCACTCCCGCACCAGCGTATCCGTTACCGCCGGTGCCGTCATGAACAGAACCCCCTCCACCGGCGGTTGAATCTCCTGCAACCGCGCAAAGCACGGCTGCCCTTCGATTTCACTGGCGTCCGGATTCACCGGCACGGCCTGGTATCCCCGCGCCAGAAACTCGCGAAAAAGCATCCGCGAGAAGTCCTTCGGCTGGCGCGAAACTCCCACGAAAGCGAACCGCTTCAGGTCCAAGAAATCCTGTATCTCTTGCAGACTCGTCATATCGGACTCCGCTGCCGATTATAGCCCACTGAAAGCTGAAAGCCCCGCGCTACCCGCCAATCTGCCGGAACAACCAGAACAAAAAGCCGGACAGCAGGATCGATGCGGGCAGCGTCAGCACCCAAGCCATCCCCAGGTTGCGGACCGTCCCCCATTGCAGGCCCGAGTGGTTGGCGGCCATGGTCCCCGCTACGCCTGAAGAAAGCACGTGCGTAGTGCTCACCGGCATGCCGAACCAATCTGCCGCGCCGATGGTGGCCATCGCCGTGATCTCCGCCGCCGCGCCCTGCGCATAGGTCAGATGATCCTTCCCGATCTTCGATCCCACCGTAACCACGATGCGCTTCCAGCCCACCATGGTGCCCAGGCCCAATGCCATCGCCACCGCCACTTTCACCCACAATGGAATGAACTTGGTGGCGTTGTCGATGTGCGTCTTGTAATTGGCGAGTACCGCCGCATCCGCCTCGGCGAAGGCCGGCTTCCCGGATTTCTGTATCAGCCGCAGGGCTTCGCTCACCACGTACAGGTCGTTGCGGAAATTCGGCGTTCTATCGGCCGGCACATGCTTCAATTCCTTGTACAGGGCCATCTGGTTCCCGACATCGTTGACCAGGGTGCGCAGGGCCAGCATGGTGTTGGCATTGAACTCGCGCGTGCGGATGTAAGCCGTCACGTCGTCGCGCGCATCGCCAATCACCGCGCTCGGCGACACGGTAGTGCGACAGCGCGTCGGCCGCCTGTGTCGAAACCATCACGAATTCTTGAGACTGCCGCGCCGTCACGGCGTGGTTCAAAGCATAGGCCGTGGGCACCGTGCCGATTAGGATCAGCATGATCAGTCCCATGCCCTTCTGTCCGTCGTTGGAGCCGTGCGCGAAGCTCACGCCCGTGCAGGTAAGCACCAGTAGCGAACGGATCCACAGCGGCGGGGGCGCGTCCCCCTCGGGAGCCTGATACAGGCGCTTGTCCGGAATCAGGAATTTCATGATCAGCAGCAGCAGGCCGGCGCACACGAAACCCACGATGGGCGATACCAGGAGCGTCTTGCCGATATTCGCCGCCTGCCCCCAGTCCACGCCGCTGGTACCTGTCTTGACCCCGATCAACTGGTTGGAGATGCCCACTCCGATCACCGAGCCGATCAGTGTGTGCGAACTGGAATTGGGCAGCCCGAAGTACCATGTACCCAGATTCCAGATAATGGCCGCCACCAGCAGCGCGAATACCATGGCAAAGCCCGCCCCGCTGCCGACTTGCAGAATCAGCTCTACCGGCAGCAGCGAGATAATCGAAAAGGCTACCAGGCCGGACGAGAACACCACTCCCAAGAAGTTGAAAAATCCCGACCAGACCACCGCCACGTGCGGCTCCATCGAATGTGTATAGATCACCGTGGCCACGGCGTTGGCCGTGTCGTGGAAGCCGTTCACAAACTCGAATCCCAGCGCGGTCAGCAGCGCGATGCCCAAAAGCAGATATGCGAATGTGCTGGCCGTGCGCACGCCCGAAATATCCGAAAGCAGGTTGACCCCGGCGTACCCGACGCCCGACACCAGGATGATGCCAAAAACCAGCATCCCCGCTTTGCTGGGAGACTTCTCGAGCTTTGCATGTACGGTCGCGGTTGCAGGCGCGGTTGCAGCAGTCGCCATAGTGCCCTCCACACTTTAAGACTGGTTGAACTTCGCAGCATACTACACCGCGCCGCGCCTCGGATCACAGGAAGGTTACACTCGGGTTAAGAACTGCAACGGCCCGCCGTGAGGAGTGCCGCATGGGCCAAATGTGATGAAAATGGCGAGGCTTTCTTGTGGCGGGGAACTGGGGTGTAGCGTCACCGTAACCGAGGAGCGGTTGGTTTATCCCACCACGCTCGTGCCGCCGGCATTCGAACTTGCACTTTGCGTCTGATAAGCTCCCAGCACCTGCTGCAACATATTATCGATCAGGGTGTTGGCTGCCGTGCCGCTGCTGGCGCCATCGGCTGGCTGCAACAATGCGGCTGCCATCGAATCGCTCAAAAAGGCTTGAAAATTGCCCTGTTGCTGCATCGCCTGCACTTCCGCCGTCGCACTGACCCCGGCGCTCGCGCCCGCCGCGGTGGCGGTAGACGAAATCGGGGGCAGGCTCTGGTAAGCGCTCGTATTTAAATAACTCAGGGGACTTATGGAACTGGCCATAATGCGCCTCCTGTTTTACCTTATCGGCCAGTTGGACCGCAGTTTGCGTCAATGCGCCGAGTATTGTTCCTGGGGCGAGTTCAGCTTCACCTCGATGGTCTTCTGGAGCTCATTCACCTCGAACGTCTGGCCGAAGGTCTGATACCCCGTGGCGATCACCTGGATGAGAATGGTGCCCTGCGGGATCTCGGGCACCTTCGCAATGCCCTCCTGGTTCGTGCGCATCTCCCAACTCGTGCGGATTGCCTTGCCCAGCAGGATCAGGGAATGGCCCTTCACGAACTTGACCACCACGTCGGCATGATCGATGGGCTTGCCTCCAGGCGTGGTGACCAGCACATTGAGCTTGGTCATCGCCGAGGTCAGCTTCACCTCAATGGTCTTCCGGTCTTCATGCACCTCGAAGGTCTGGCTGAAGGGCTCATAACCCTCGGCGATCGCCTCGACGACAACGGTGCCCTGCGGGATCTGCGTTTCGGCGGGCGTTTTCGCGATGCCGTCCTCGTGCGTACGCAGCCTCCAGTACGTGTGGGGTTTCTCACCCTTCACCAGCTTGACCGCCACCTCGGCGTGCTCTACGGGCGTGCCTTCCATCGAAGTGACCAGCACGTCGATCCTGGTCATTGGCGATTTGGCCCCGGCCGCGAGCGCGCAGAGGAGCATTGCCGTGAGAAGCGCGAAAAGGGAACGCATGCTTCGATTATGACATGCCGCTTTAAGCGATATCCGGCAGCAGAAAGTGCGCCGGCCGGCCGCATGCGCGCGCCACTCCCTCGGCGGCCAGATATCCGCTGCGGACGGCGCCTTCCATGGTGGCGGGCCAGCCGGAGCGCGTCCAATCGCCGGCCAGAAACAGATCCGGACGGCTGGTCTCCGGCGGCGGCCGCAGCGCTTCGGTCCCCGGCGCGGCCGAGAAGGTTGCGCGCAGTTCCTTAATCACGTGCGCCTTTTCCAGGCGCGCTTGGCGCGCACGGGGGAAGAATTCGCCCAGTTCCTTGACTGCCAATTCTATAATGTCCGTGCGGCTTCTAGCCGTCAGCTCGCGCGACGCGCTCACCACAAGCTGCACGTAGCGGCCTTCGGACTTGTTGAACATCCATTGCACCGTGCGGTCAAGCAGCGTGGCGTGCGGCAAGTCGGTCACCGGGCGATCGAACCACAGGTGAATACCCGTGATCGGCGAATGCTCGAAAGCGGGCGCGGGCAGACCCAGCGCCGGCAGACGCTCGAAAGGCAGCGCGCAGATATAGTAATCGGCCGTGTGCCGCTCGCCGCCGGCGGTGATGCCATCCGCATCGATGCGCTCCACCGGCGTGCGCAGCCGCAGCGAGACATCGCCGGCCGCTTGCCAAAGTTCCGCGCGGTAGAGTTCCCCCAGCGGGACGGCGGGCACCCCCATCTCGTATCCATCGGCGCGCGCCAGGAACCCGAGCCAGAAAACCTGAAATCCGTGGCGGGCAGCCATGCGGCCGATATCCTCATTGATGGCGCTGACCAGCACCTGCTGCCAGAAGCGCTCGATGGCGCGCGGCGTCTGCCGTTTCTCGCGCAGCCAGTCGAGCATGGTGATGCGATCCAGATCGTCGCGGCGGGTGCGCTCGCGACGCAGCGCCAGCAACCCGCGCGCGATGGCCATCTTGTCGCCGGTTTCAAGGAAGCGCAGGCGCAGGAACGATCCGGTGAAATGCAGCGGGGCGGGCAGCGCGCCGCGGCGTAGCGTGGAAATGCGGCCGCCGGGCTCGATGAAGTAGAACTCGCGATAGAAGCGGATGCGGTCCCGCACGCCCAGGCGCCCGTAGAAATCCAGCAAGTTGACGCAGCAACGCAACAGCACGTGCTGGCAGTTGTCGATCAGGACGGAATCGTCGCCGGACGCCAGCGGAAACGAAGTCGCGCGGCCGCCCAGAAACGGGCGCGCCTCGAACACCTGGACCCGGAATCCGGCGCTCCCGAGCGCCGCCGCCGCCGAGAGGCCCGCCAATCCACCGCCGATGACGATCGCGCTGGGCATCTCAGGACTTGTGGGGCGGCCAATCCTGGCCGCAGCCGCCTTTCAGGCGGCTGGACCCGCTGGAAAACGAGTTCGCAGGGGCGGCCTGAGAGGCCGCCGCAGGCTGAGAGCCTGCCCCACGCGCGATGACACTGATGGATAGCTCTGGCATGCCGCTTCGCTACGATTGTTACATAGTCGGGCAGCGCAAGTGTCTGGTTTTGGGACGGCTTGTTGCGCGGACGGGCAGCGGCGCGACGGCCGTAGCCCACTACGCGACTGACAGTACGGGGTTTAGCCCCGTCCGGCGATTGGCACGCTAACTGTTCTATCGGGATACCGTCATAGTTTGAAGAGGCACGCAATGCTAAGGCCCGAATTGAGCGCACCCAGAACGTTAATCGCCGACGACCAGCCCGATGTTCTGGAAGCGCTGCACCTTCTCCTGAAGCGGGAAGGCTACCAGATCGAAGCGGTCAACTCGCCGAAAGCGGTACTGGACCGGCTGCACGACCGCGAGTACGACGTGCTGCTGATGGACTTGAACTACGCCCTCGACACGACTTCCGGCCAGGAGGGTCTGGACCTGCTGGCGCGCGTGCAAAAACTCGATAGCACGCTGCCCGTGGTGGTGATGACGGCTTGGGGCAGCATCCGGCTGGCGGTGGAAGCCATGCAACGCGGCGCGGCCGATTTCGTCGAGAAACCCTGGGACAATTCGAAGCTGCTGTCGACCCTCCGCACGCAGATCGAATCGCGCAACGAGCGGCGCAGCGGCGCGGCCCGCGAATCGGGTGAAATCGAAGCCGCCAGCGCGACGCAGCGCGGTCTTCTCCCGCAAGCGATCCCACAGTTTCCGGGCTACGAAATCTCGGCCGCGTGGCGTCCGGCCGGGGCAGTCAGCGGCGATTATCTCGACCTCCTGCGGCTGGACGCGAACCACCTGGCGCTGTCGGTAGCGGACGTGATCGGCAAGGGCGTGCCCGCGGCACTGCTGATGTCCAACGTGCAGGCGGCGGTGCACGCGCTGGCCGGCGAGATGCTTCCCACCGGCGAGCTTTGCCGGCGCATCAACCGCATCGTCGCGGCCAACGTCGGCAGCGGCAAGTTCATCACGTTTTTCTATGGCGTCCTCGATAGCGCCCGGCGGTTCAGCTACACCAATGCCGGCCACTGCGAGCCGATTCTGGTGCGCCAAAACGGCGAGTGCGTGCGGATGAATCATGGCGGCGTGGTGCTCGGTGTTTTCCCGGATTGGGAGTATCGGGAAGAACACGTGGACCTGGAGCCGGGCGACCGGCTGGTGCTGTTCACAGACGGCATCACCGAGATCGCCAACGCCACAGGCGAAGAGTTTGGCGAAGAGCGGCTGATGGAACTGCTGCGAGCCAATCGCGCGCTGGATGCCGAAGCTATCGAGAAGCGCGTGATGGCGGCCATCGCCGAATTCAGCGGCGGCAACTTCCAGGACGACGCCACGCTGATCGTGACGGCGGTGGAGTAGGGGCCAGCCCTCACTTGTTTACCGCGGGACGGCATAATGCACGCTCCCGCTTTGTGCGGACTTTCCGCTGGTCGGTCGTCGAATGTGTGGAGCATGTAGTTGTCTCCGAGGATTTCCTACTCTCGCGAATTACAGAGGCGGGAAGCCGCGATCCTGGCTCGGGGCGCGGACCGCATAACTCCTGTGATCTCGCCGGAAGTGGGCTGGCNNAACGACGATCGTCTGCGCCACGCGCGACGCTTCGCGACGCTGGCGGACGCGGTGGAGAGCTTTCTCGCCACCCGCGAGCAAACCGTCCGGTTCGTCGAGGCCTGTGACGAAGATCTTCGCGCCAGGCCGATGACGCATCCGCTGCTGGGTCCCATCAACTGCCACGAGGCGCTCCTGTCGATCGCGGTGCATCCGCGACGCCACGCCGCGCAGGTCCGGGAAATCGGGACCACACTCGCCGGCAGCGGAGGACAGCAGGTCGGGTATCCTGAAGGAAGGGCGGGCCGAGGCCCTCCTACGCAGGAGAGATATGCCAGTTGAAGAAATAACGCCGGGCGTGGCGCGGCTGCGCACGTTGATTGCGAACATTTACTTAGTGGGCCGCCCGGGCGGGCCATGGGTGCTGGTGGATACGGGCACTCCCGGCAATGCGGCGCGCATTCGCGATGCGGCAGAGTTGCGTTTTGGCCGTGACACGCGTCCCGAGGCGATTCTGCTGACGCACGGGCATTGGGATCACTCCGGCTCCGCGCTGCCGCTGGCCGAATACTGGGACGTGCCCATCTATGCGCACCGGCTGGAGCGGCCGTTCCTCAGCGGCAAGTCGGCTTATCCGCCAAAGGACCCCATGGCCGGCGGCGCGTTTTCATTCCTCAGCCGGTTCTTTCCCAGCTCGACAGTGGACCTGGGGGCGCGTTTGTACGACCTCCCGGAAGGCGGCGAGGCGCCTGGCCTGGCGGGTTGGCGCTGGCACTTCACGCCAGGACATGCGCCGGGACATGTCGCGTTCTTCCAGCGAGACGAGTCCGTGCTGCTGGCGGGGGACGCATGCATCACCATGGACCTGGATTCGGCGATGGGTATCGTGGCGCAGGAGCCGCGGATTTCGCGCCCGCCGGCGCCGTTTACCTACGATTGGGACCAGGCGCAGCGGTCGGTGGAACTGCTGGCCGATTTGCGGCCCACGGCGATTGGCGCGGGTCACGGCGAGCCGATGTTCGGCCGGGCCGTGGCGATTGGGTTAGCGGATTTGGCGCGCGATTTTCCGAGACCGCGGCGCGGGCGCTACGCCGTCGAGCCCGCGCGTGCCGACGAGACCGGCGTCACGTTTGTGCCGCCGCCGGCGCCCGATCCGGCGCCGAAGATTGCGGCAGCGGTGGGGCTGGCGGCGGTGGCGCTCGGGGCAGTGGTGGTGTTGAGCAAGAGATCGGGAGCCGAGAGCCAGGAGCGGGAGGCCAATTCTTAAACATGTCCCGCATGCTGGAAGAAATTCGCCAACAGCCCGACGCGCTGGAGCGCACGCTGGCTTCCGAATTGCCCCGCATCGAGCGCTTCAAACAGCGCCTGGCCAAGCGCCCCCCGCGCCTGATCGTACTGGCCGCCCGCGGCACGTCCGACAATGCCGCCCAGTTCGGGCGCTATCTGTTGGAGGTGACCACCGGCATTCCGGTGTCGCTGGCCGCGCCCGCCATCCATACGCTCTACAACGCGCACATGGACTATCGCGACGCCCTGGTGGTGGGCATCTCGCAATCGGGCGAATCCACCGACACCAACCTGGTGCTGTCGCGCGCCCGCGAACAGGGCGCACTCACCATCGGCATCACCAACGAGCCCTCCAGCACGCTGGCACGCCTGGCCGAGCACGTCTTCCTGGTGCGCGCCGGCCGGGAAAAAAGTGTGGCCGCTACCAAAACCTACACCGGCCAGGTGCTGATGCTCTATCTGCTGGCCTACGCGCTGGGCGGACGCATCCGCATCGACGATCTGAAGCGCCTGCCGGAACGCGCCCAAATGGCCCTGTCTCTGGAACCCGCCATCGCCGAGCTTTCCGGGCGCTATCGCTTCATGGATCACGCCGTGGTGGTGGGTCGCGGCCTCAACTACGCCACCGCTTTCGAATTCGCGCTGAAGATGATGGAGACCTGCTATGTGGTCGCCGAGCGGTTTTCTTCGGCCGATTTTCTGCACGGCCCTATCGCCATGGTGGATCCCGATTTTCCGGTGTTCGCGTTCGCGCCCTCCGGACCCACCTGGGACTCCATCGCCGAAACGCTGGACAAGCTCAAAGAACTGCGAGCCGAGACCGTGGTCATCACCGACGCCGGCAACACCGCGGCGGCGGCGCACGCCACCCGCGTCATCCGCCTGCCGCGCAAACTCCCGGAGCTGTACACGCCTATTCCGTACATCGTTCCCGCGCAGTTCTTCGCGGCCTGCCTGGCGGAGCAGAAGGGACTCGATCCGGACAAGCCGCGCACCATTACAAAAGTGACGCTGACCATGTAAGGCAACCGCTCCCTGACGGTCGCGGCTCGGTAGGCCTTGAGATCGACACTACAGTTACCGAGCCGCGACCGTCAGGAAGCGGTTGGCTCCGCGCGCCGCCGCGCTATAAGCTAAACTGGTCTTATTCTGAGCCGATTCGTTTTACCGGGTATCGTCCTGGTGGCCATGCTTGCCGAGGTCGCCCAGGCCGCCACACCCGAACGGGGCCAACTCGACGCGAGCCCCACCCTTTTTGCCGTCATGGCGGCCATCAACGCAGCGGGCTACGATGCCGACATCGCGTCTTCCAACAACAGTCCGCTCCGGGAAATCGTCCGCAAAGAACTGGCGGGCAAGCCAATCCCCAGCCTGCCGGCGCTCAAGAATTTCTACGCCGAGCACCACCAGAACGATGCCACCGCGGATCTGAGCCAATACATTTCCTTTGCCCTCTCGGCGGATGGCCCTCCCGCGTTCGCGTTGAAGGGCCGCACCGTGGAAACGCCACCGGATGCCGCGCCGCTCGCCGAGCTCGGCCCGCTGCTAGCGAAATTCTATCGCGAGGCCGGCATCGAAGACCTCTGGAACCGCTCGCAACCGGCCTTCGAGCAGGCCATCGCGCGCTATCACGAACCGGTGGCGGAGGCTGTGCTCCAGGTAAACGGATTCCTGCGCAACGAAACCTCCGGCACGTCGGCCAACTGGTTCCAGATTTACATCGACTTGCTGGGCGCTCCCAATCAGATCCAGACGCGCAGCTATGGCAGGAATTACTACGTGGTGATTACGCCCTCGGCCGAACCGCGCGTGCACGACGTGCGGCACGCCTATCTGCACTACCTGCTCGATCCGCTGGCCACCCGGCACGAGGAAGTCGTCATGAAAAAGCGCGGACTGGCCGACCACGCGCAGCGCGCCCAGGCGCTCGACCAATCGTTCAAATCGGATTTTCCGCTGCTGGTGACCGAGTCGCTGATCAAGGCCATCGAAGCGCGTCTCGATAAGCAGCCGGCCCTGGCGAACCAAGCCATGCGGGAGGGCTATATCCTGACCGCGTACTTTGCCGAGCAATTGCAGGCTTACCTGAAGCAGGAACAAGCCATGCGGTTCTATTATCCGGAGATGATCGAGGCCATCGACCTGAAGCGCGAAGACGCGCGCCTCTCGCAGATCGAGTTCGTTTCCGAGGCGCCGGTGCGGCAGGCGAAAGTCGTGGAGGCGCCCCGGCCTCCGGAACCAAAAGGCGCCTCCAAGACTCTGGCGCTGGCCGAACAGCTTTACACGGATCGCGACTTGGAGGCGGCCCGGCAGCTTTTCCTGAAGGCGCTGGAGGAGACCGGCGATCGGCCGCTGCACGCCCAGGCTTATTATGGTCTGGCGCGCATCGCGGCGCGCGAAAAGAATCCGGAGATGGCCGAGCGTCTCTTCGAAAAAACGCTCGAATCCGACCCGCAGCCGCAGGTGAAGGCGTGGGCGCTGGTGTACCTGGCGCGGCTCTCGGACGCGGCCGGCGATCGTGAACAGGCCACCCGGCGGTATCGGGAAGCCTTGACCGTGGAAGGGGCGTCCCCGGCGGCCCATGAAGCCGCTGAACAAGGCGTCCAACAAAGTTTTGAAAAGAAGTCAAATCATTAGAGGAGTCTTTATGAAAAGAATCGTATTGCGCGGCGCCCTGGCGTTGGCCGTCGCCGTGCTGGGTCTGCTGGCGCAGCCCAAGCCCAAATCCAAGGCTGAGTTCGATGCGCTGCAAGCCATGTACAACGCGCCAACCGCGGATGCGCGCATCGCGGCCTGCGAGACGGTGCTGACGAAGTTCGCGGATACGGAGTTCAAAGCCGTGGCGCTCTACTTCGAAGCCGCGTCTTACGATCAAAAGCGAGACTATGAGCACACCGTGGTATTCGGCGAACGGACCATCGAGGCGGACCCCAAGCACTACCAGGCGCTGATTTTGCTGGCTGGAGTTATCGCCCAGCACACCAAGGAATTCGACCTGGATCGCGAAGAGAAGCTGGCCCAGGTGGAAAAGTACGCCAAGACCGCTCTCGGAATTATCAAGGACGCCCCCAAGCCAAACACCGCTATAACCGACGACCAGTGGACAGCGGCCAAGAAGGACTTTGCCGCCGAGGCGCACGCCACGCTCGGGATGGGCGCCATGGTGCGCAAGAAGTACGATGTAGCCGAAACCGAGTTCAAACTCGCCACCGACAGTGTGGACCGGCCCGATGCGGCAACCTTGGTCCGGCTGGGCAAGGCGTATAGCGAGGACGGGAAGTACGACGAAGCCATTGCACAGTTCGACAAAGTGATGGCCATGCAAGATGTCAATGTGACGGTCAAGCAGATTGCGCAGGCCGAGCGGGTACGCACGTTCCAGAAGAAGAACCCGCCCAAACCAGCCGACGCGCCGCCGCCCGCCAACCCGGCGCCGCCAAAACCCGAAGCCCCGAAGCCGTAGCCCCATCATGCGCGCGGATCTGGACGCCCTGGAGGTCGCCGCGGGCCACCGCTTCGCGGACCGGGAGATCCTTCGCCGCGCGCTGACGCATAGCTCGCACGTTCACGAACAAGCCATCGCCGACGGGCAGCCCACGGCGCGCGACAACGAACAGCTCGAGTTCCTGGGCGACTCCGTGTTGGGCTTCCTGATCAGCGAGGATTTGCTGCAGCGCCATCCGGAAGCGGCCGAAGGGCGCTTATCCAAGTTGAAGGCGCACCTGGTCAGCGCCGCCTGGCTGCACCAAGCCGCCCAGCGTCTGCGCCTCGGGGAATATCTGGAGCTCGGCCGCGGCGAGGAGATGAGCGGCGGGCGCGCCAAGAAGACGCTGCTGGTGGACGCGCTGGAAGCGCTCATCGCGGCCATCTACCTGGATGGCGGCATGGAGCCGGCCCGCGCCTTCATCCAGCGCTTCGTGGTGGCGCCGGGCCTTTCCGAGGCCGGGTTGGCCGGCGAGCAGGTCCCCCAGAACCTCACCGACTACAAGAGCGCGCTACAGGAGTTCGCGCAGGCGCGCCACTTGCCGCCGCCGCGTTACGTGATCGTCGGAGAGCGCGGCCCCGAGCACTCTAAGACCTTCACGGTGGAAGCTCGCGTGGGGCGCGAATGGGTGGGGCAGGCCGAAGGCAACACCAAAAAAAGCGCCGCGCAAAAGGCCGCGCGGGATGTCTACGACCGGCTCCAGGGATCGCCAGCCGGGTAGCCGATACGCGACCCACCTACCTCGAAGCGTGTGCAGGCACGTCTTGATTTGAATGGTGCGCCCGAGGTGATTCGAACACCTGACCTTCTGGTTCGTAGTTAGGCTGTAGGCCCTCCGCCCGTTTCCACTGCGTAGTGTTTCGTTCAAGATGCGCGTTCCTTGCGTCTCGATTTCTCCGCAGTTTCCGCATGCTTCCGCGCGTTTGGCTGTCAAATTGGCTGTCAAAATCCAGGGCAGTCCGATCCGCGAGTTATCCCTTAAGTATCGAGTTATCCCTTAAGTATCAAGAGAAGTAGCCCGGCATCATGGTCGCGTTTCGGATTTTGCCGGTTAGCCCGAGCAGAGGACAGGCATCTGGGGGCGCTGGTCATCCTTAGATGTCTATGGACACTATCCGTAGCAGCGTAGTCCTATGAATTGCGGAAGTGATTTTTTCCGTCGTTATCAACTCGTCACATCCGCTAATTGCCGCAACCGTGACGTGAATAGCATCGTACGATTGCAATCCAGATCGACAGGCTTCTTCAAAGGCAGCCTCTAGGTGGCTTACATCGAAGTTAAGCCATTGCGAAACCGTTGAAAAATAGGCGTTGTAAAACTTTATTTCGGCTTCGCGACCAAAGTATGTTGGCTTTGGCAGGATTTCCATTTTGACGTAATCACTGGACACAAATTCGCGCGCGGTACGGTCGCGAAGCACTCCCAAGGCGCGTGCAGAGAGTTTCCCGTTGCCCCGCGCAGCCGCGATTAGCAATCCAGAATCGACATAGGTGCGAATCAAGAATCTGTGTCGCCTCCTCTACCGCCTTTGCGCTCACGGATCTCGGCCCGGACCTCCTCATCGCTCAGCATCGGTAGCCCCGACGCCGCTATCTCTTCCCTTATTCGAGAATACTCGTCCTCCGCCGTGATATCAGACGGTGACGGGAAGACGAAACTGACTTCAATACCATTAGCCGTCAGATCGCAGTCCGGTGCAGGGAGAGGGATGGTCCCGACTATGGCAATGCCGGCAACGAGCGCAGTCCGCTTTAATAGATGCAACGGGGAGAACGATATCCCGCCCACACCGTAAGACAGCATCGAATGCTGATATTCGGGACGGCACGCGTCCAAGTTAATCATCCCCTGGCAGTATCCAGTCGTCGAGGTCGTTTCAAGCTGACCGTTCATTGGTTACCTCCAAATTAAAGTCCCTATGGTAGTAATGTTTTCTACGTATCCACTTAAACCCTTCGTGTTTTGTGATGGCAGCACTTTCGATCGGACCGCCCACGACGGGGACACCAGGAGTGAACCTGGAAAACATTATAGCTGTCTGAACTAGCCATTCTGCCAAGTCAATTGTATCTTGTATAGGCATGGGCGGGAAAACGACTGGAGCCTGAAGATTGGTTGAGAGGAACCCCAACAACTGCTCCATGTCCTGCGGGGAGGGCGCAGGCTTCGCGACGACCTGCAGAAGTTGAGGAAGGCGCGGGCTAAAGCCCATCAGTAGCCGGGCAAGAGATTCAGCCTCGCCAGCCCAACTGATGCCGACAGGATCTTTCGGACGCATGTTCTGTACCGGAGCAGGAATGCCGTTTTGAATGCCAATTGACCACACCTCGCCAAGGGATTTCACTTCCCCAGGAGTCTTGTCGGCAGAATATCCAGCTAGCATTAGGCCGAGGGTTGGCTTCGGATCGTTCGAGCCGAGCGTCTGTGTTTGCTTATCAAGGAAACCAGAAAGCCGATTACCGATCTCCTCGATCGTATAGGACGAGGGGTTAAAGTCCTTTTCCAAACCGGTCATTAGCCGGTAACGGAAGTCCTTCAGCAAGGTAGATATCGACGCACTACCGATGCTCCCCGACCCGTATGCGACACAACCGATCGGCTTTCCTTTGTAGAGGTTGGCGATTTTATTAGCGTTGTTGTAGACGTTCATGGCCACCGGCTGTGGCCCCGCCCCTGGAAGGCCGCCAATAAACCCGGCCGCAAGCGTCGAAGCGCTGTCGGCTGCCAAGACGACTCCATCATGAACGCTGATCGCCACTGCAATACTCATCCGCTTTCCCTGCCCCTTCCTCAGTGGCGTTCATCCGCTCATGCCCTGTGTAATAGTGACGAAAAGTCAAAGGGCATTACATGGCATGGTCCTGGTGAGCGCCAAACAACGGCGCGGCGCTGATGCATGGAGACGATTTTAATTTGCGCCGCCCGTGTAGCACAATCGATACACACGGTGGGCGTCGAGGCTATCGGGATCGGCCTTTTGGCGCTTAAGAGCATGCCCACACTACCGCCCCTGTGCAATAAACGGTAGCAGATTTCAAGAATAACGGGTATCCCGACGCACGTCAATAGCGAAAGTTGTTATTTCACAAAGAATTGGCAAACGCACGGTCATCGACTAGTACCAAATTCGTTCTAGTACTGGGCGGCGGGTGTGCCCATTGACACGAAACGCTTCTGCCGAAGGGCGCAACGGAGTGAGCAGCCCGAAATAAGGAAACACGGGCCGGGGTTTTCAACGCTTGCGATCTGCTGCGACCGCGGCACGCCTCGCCGTGAGCCAAGCATACCGGTCGCCATTCTCCCGTGCCTTCGGACTTTGCTCCATAAGGCGCGCGGCAGTCTCCTCGACGCTCCACCCCCAATCAATTGCGATCATGCACCATGTGAAATCGGCGCGGCTGACGTCGGGACGGCCTCCGGCGCCCGCCTCGGGTGCCCCTTCGACGCAACGCGTATAGCCGGGCCATTTGCGCCCTGCTGGGCGCGCAACGGCGATTCGGGAGGTTCTGCGAGATGTAGGTCCCCACGCGCTGTAGTTCGTCGTGCATGCCGATGTGCCGGGCGGAGATCTCATCGAGAAGCGACCATTCGAGCTCTGTCTTGCGGAACTCCTCCTCATTAAGGCCGTGCGTCTGAAAGAACCGCGGTTTGTCGGTCACGCCAGGGGGCAAACTGGTTTGGCATCGTGACTGCCTTGCTGGCGGTGCGGTTGCGGGCGACCGGCCCTGGGAAGCCAAAGAATATCACGTTTTCAGAGTGCGTCCCGAGCCGGGGTGTTTCTGTTTGTGCGTGCTCGGCTCGCCCGAGCAAATCCACCGTGCGCAATCTCGTGGCTGTCAAAATGGCTGTCAGTCTGGCAAAAACCGGGTGAGCAGAGGGAGAAGTACTTTATTTTCATGGTGCGCCCGAGGTGATTCGAACACCTGACCTTCTGGTTCGTAGCCAGACGCTCTATCCAGCTGAGCTACGGGCGCATGGGAGCGGTCCTCTTCAATTTACCGTGAACGGGCGGCCTGCGCAACTGGCGCAGCGCCGGCCACGCGCTCCACCCCACGCCCGACTGCCCCGAAGGCTGGCTCCATCCTGGCTGCCTCGGTTACGATTCGCCCCAGCGCTTGCCAGGATCCGCTCGGCACCCTGCACGGGACGAAGCCGGCTACTGTGTTAGTTGTCATCTGCTCAAAGTGACAGCGCCGGTTGGCAACGCCGCCTCTGCCTACCCGAGCTACGCTCGCACTCCCCAGACTGCCGTAACTTTGTTAAATTCTCCAGCGTCTATCATGGCGACTAGGATGCCGGCAGTTGACTATGTCATCTGAACCGGCCGGTAAGGAGAAACAACTCCATGTCGAAGGTCCTGGATGTCTCTCTGACACTCTTACTTCTGGCTTGCGCGCCGATGCTCCGGGCTCAGGATACTTCGTCCGCCCTGCCGTTCTCTCCGGATCAGATCGATAACCTGCTGGCGCCCGTGGCTCTCTATCCGGACCCCTTGCTGGCCCAGATTCTGCTGGCCGCCACTTTCCCCGACCAGGTCGATGACGCGGCCCGCTTCTGCCGCGCCGGCGCCAATCCCGACGACATCGATACGCAGCCATGGGATGTCAGCGTCAAAGCCGTCGCGCACTACCCTACGGTCCTCTATATGATGGCGGACAGCCTGGATTGGACCACCGCACTCGGGCAGGCCTACGTCAACCAGACCGATGATGTGATGGCCTCGGTGCAGCGCCTGCGGCAGGAAGCCCGTGACGCGGGGAACCTGGTCACTACGCCGCAGCAAGACGTCGAAGTCGACGATGGCAATATCGAGATCTGGCCCGCCCAGCCGCAGTTCTGCTACCTGCCCATCTACGATCCGGGTCTGGCCTTCTTCGGTTCCGGGGGAGTCTTCGGCGGACCAGTCATTAGCTTCAGCGCCGGTTTCCCCATAGGTGTCTGGCTAAACCTCGATTTCGACTGGCGGCATCGCCACATTTACTATCATGGCTGGTCGGATAGGCACGGATGGATTGGGCGGTCTCGTCCTTACATCCATGTGAACAGGGTCTACGTCAATAACAGCCTCAAGAATATCGGCATGAACCGGAGTGTAACAGCCCGGGTGGTGAATTACGGCAATCTGGCTCGATATAACAGCGTCCATCAGAACGTGACTTACGGCAATTCGCGGAACGACGCCGGAGTAAGCAATACCGCTCCAACTAACAACGTGAATAATAAGATCGTCCAGCGCAATGGGAACGTCAACGATCCGCGGATCGATCTCTACCGGGGCCGCGCGCCCGAGCAGCCCGCTGCCGCCCAAGCCGAGCCGAATCGTGCCGTGCCGAACGCGCCGGCCCCGGCGCCGCCGCGCGCCACTGAAGGGACAGGCAATGCCGCGTTTGGCGGCAACCGCGGAAACTTCAGCGCGAAGGCCTCCAGCCAGCGCGGACAAAGCAGCCGCGCGGAGGCATCCCATCCCGCCCCCGCGGTCAGATCTTCGGGTGGCGGGGGATCTCACGGCGGCGGCGGATCACACGGCGGTGGTGGAGGAAGGCACTGATGAATCCCCGACAACATCCCCTGACGAAAGGGCGCTGCCTGTTCCTCGCGGTTGCGATGGCACTGCTTTCCGTCCCGCCAGGTTTGGCGGCGCAGAAGGCCGCCGCGCCCAGGCAGACCCGTTTTGCGACTCTGGAAGAAGCCGTCGAGGCTCTGGCGCACGCGGCCCAAACGAAGGACCAAACTGCGTTGACGGCCATCTTCGGTCCGGACCGCGCCAGGCTCGTGACCGGCGATCCGGTGGAGGACAACAAGGCTCTGGAGCGCTTTGCCGCCAACCTTGAGAAGGCGCACACGCTCAAGAAGGTGAGTGACGGCAAGTTCACACTCCTGGTGGGCGACGACAATTGGCCGTCTCCCATCCCCATCGTTAAGGAAGAAAACCAGTGGCGCTTCGATACCGTGGCTGGACTCGAAGAGATCCTCAACCGGCACATCGGTGAAGACGAGCTTTCCGCGATCTTGACCTGCCGCGCTTATGTGCTGGCGCAGTGGGAGTATTTCACTCAAGCCACGGGCACTTCCCAGGATGGGTTGGCGGTCTATGCGCAGAAGTTCGTCAGCACGCCGGGCAAACGTGACGGACTCTATTGGGAGACGCCTCCGGGGGCCAAGCCCAGCCCGCTGGGAAGCCTGGTCGCACAAGCCCGAGCCGAGGGTTATCCGGCGGGGCAGGCGCGGCCCGGCGGAACACCCAAGCGTCCGTATCACGGATACTACTTCAAGATCCTCACGCGCCAAGGACCGCATGCGCCGGGCGGAAAGTTCGGCTTTGTGATCAATGGCAACATGCTAGCCGGTTACGCCCTGATCGCTTATCCCGGCAAGTGGGGCAGTTCCGGAATCATGACTTTCATCGTCAACCAGCAGGGCCGTGTATACGAAAAGAACCTGGGTCCGAAGACCGCGCAGATAGCGGCTGCTATGGCGGAATACGACCCGGACACGCGCTGGAAGATAGTCGGGGAGTGACCAGCGCGCCCGTGGGCGTCTTGACAGCCGGTAAGCGCCTAACTCGCCCAGGTGATCAGACCGGGCACGAAGCGCGCGGCCAGATCCGGGTGATGCGGCAGGACGCGCACGGTGTAGCCCTGCAAGCCGCTGCGGCAACAGGGAACGCCGGTGGCTTCGAAAACATGCTCGCCGTTGCCCGGACTGCCGGCGTGCCGCATGGGGAAGCTGGCCGGCTGTACCAGTTCGCCCGCGGCATCCAGCGCTCCTAGATACAGTTCCACGATCACGTCCGCCGGGGCGAGCGCTCCCAGACGCAGGCGCGCCCGCACTCCGACGAGGTCGCCCACCTTGGCCTGTCCCGCCGGACCCTCTTCCAGAGCCTCTACGCGCACTTGCGGCCATTCACACCGCGCCATGCTCATCCAGGACGCCAGCGCGCGCGCAGCCGCGGCGGAATCCGCCTCCATCCGGGCGAACCGCTCGTAGGCCGGCAGATAGAACCGCTCGGTGTATTCCCGCACCATGCGATGCGTGTTGAAGGTGTGGCAGAGGTTCTTGAGGGATCCCTTCATCTGCGCGATCCAGCGCCGGGGCAACCGGTCCGGCCCCAGTGCATAGAAGGTGGGGACGACATCCCGCTCCAGCAGATCGTAGAGCGCCTCGGCTTCCACCTGGTCCTGTTGGCCCGGATCGTTGTAGGGCTCGCCGTTGCCGATGGCCCAGCCGATCAACTCGGAGTCTGGGCGGGGCGTGCGCCAGGCTTCATCCCACCAGCCGTCCAGCGTACTCAGATTGAGCGCGCCGTTGGCCGCGGCTTTCATGCCGCTGGTGCCGCTGGCTTCCAGCGGCCGCAGGGGTGTGTTCAGCCAGACATCGCAGCCCTGCACCAGGTAGCGGCTGATGGCCATATCCTGATCTTCCAGGAAGACCACGTGGCGGCGGAATTCCGGATCCCGCGCCAAAGCGACAATTCGTTGGATCAGTTCCTTGCCGCCCCCGTCGCGCGGGTGCGCTTTGCCGGCAAAGATAATTTGCACCGGCCGCTTGGCGTCGCACAGGATACGCTTCAGCCGCTCGGTATCCCGCAGCAGCAGCGTAGCCCGCTTGTAAGTGGCGAACCGGCGCGCAAAGCCGATGGTCAACGCTTGCACATCCAATACCTCTTCGGCGGCTTCGATTTCGGATTGCGGAGCGCCGCGGCGCTTCAATTGATCGCGGAGTTTCCGGCGGGCGAACGCTACCAGCCTCTCGCGCCGCCGCTCGTGCGTGCGCCAGAGCTCTTCGGCGGGAATCGTCTCCACCCGCTTCCAGATAACCCCGTTGGCCGCTTCGCGCCACTGCGGACCCAGGTACCGGTCGTACAACTGGTTCATCTCGTTGGAAATCCAGGAGCGGTAGTGCACGCCGTTGGTGACATGCCCGATAGGCACCTCATCCGCCGGCACACCGGGCCAGATCGCTTTCCACATGCGCCGGCTCACCTCGCCGTGCAGTTTGCTCACGCCGTTCGAGGAGGAAGCCAGTCGCAGCGCCAGAACGGTCATGCAGAACTGCTCGTCGTGGTCGCCCGCGTTCCGTCTTCCCAACGCCAAAAAGTCGTGGCGGCTGAGTCCCAGGCCCCGGTAGTACTCGGTGAAGTAGTGGCCCATCAAATCCGGAGCGAAGTAATCGTGCCCCGCCTCCACGGGCGTGTGGCTGGTGAAAATGAGGCTGGGGGAGGCCAACTCGCGCGCCTCCGGGAACGAAAGCTGGTAGCGCTCCATGAGCCGCCGCACGTGTTCCAGAGACAGGAACGCCGAGTGGCCCTCGTTCATGTGGTAGACGGCCGGCTGGACGTGGGCCGCCTCCAATGCCCGGTACCCGCCGATACCCAACAGGATCTCCTGCTTGAGGCGCATCTCGTTATCGCCCCCGTAGAGTTCGCCGGTGATCTCGCGGTCCGCCCGGCTGTTGGCCGCGACATTGGTATCCAACAGATAGACCGGCACCCGGCCGGCCTGCGCCCACCAGATGCGCGCCGTAACCGCGCGGTCGGGAAACTGCACCTCGATGGTCAGCGGTTTGCCATCCGGCCGGACCAGCGGCCGCAGCGGAAGATTGTGGAAATCGTTGGTTACGTATTCTTCCTGCTGCCATCCGGCCTGGCTCAGATACTGGCGGAAATAGCCCTGCTGATAGAGCAGGCCCACGCCCACCAGCGGCACTCCCAGGTCGCTGGCCGACTTGACGTGATCGCCCGCCAGCACGCCCAATCCGCCCGCGAAAATCGATACGCATTCGGTCAGTCCGAACTCGGCGGAGAAGTACGCGACCAGCAGCTTGCCGGCGGGCGAATGCACACGCCGAAACCAGGAATTCTGGCCCATGCGGCTCTCCAGGGCGCGCGATACGCGCTCCAGGTGCGCCAGGAAGGAATCGTCCGCGGCGGCCGACACCAGCCGCATCTGATCGATGCTGCCCAGCATCAGAACCGGATTGTGGCCAGTGGACTCCCAAAGGTCGGTGTCCAACCGCCGGAATAATTCGATGCTGTCGTGGTCCCACGCCCAGCGCAGGTTATAGGCAAGTTCCCGCAACGGCTCCAGCGGCTCGGGCAGGGACGGAATCACGTTAAAAACGCGAACTGGTTTCAAGCTGTTACACCCAAAGCATTCATCGGCTCACGGGGGCAGAAGGGTTAGAGCCGCGACTCAGTCTTTCAGACTCTTCTCTCCGGAATATCCCCGACCTACTCCAGTCTATAGCCGCCGCTGCCCCGGTGCAACCGTTGGGTGAGATGTTACCTTTGGTTATCTGCGGCCAGTGAATAATGATTTGAGAAGCATTGATTCGTGGCGGCACACATCTGTATTGGCCACCGATGAACGCCGATTCCTAACCGCGCCTTTCGCCCGTTTTCGCCCACGCAACCGCGGCTTACCTAGACGCGTCCAACAAGCCGTGCGGCGACAAACTTGTCTGTTACTCCTTTTCGCCATTCCTTTTCTCACCTTCCAGGCCTTCGCTGGAACCCGCCTGGAAGAATACGCCCTGATCCTGCAGGATCCGCCGCTGGCGCGGCAACCGGCTACCCGGGCGCGCGTCGAATCGGCGCAGCGGCAGCTTCGCGGCGAACTGGCGCGCCGCAAGATACGGGTCGGCGGCTCGGCCGAGACTTTGTTGAACGCGGTGTTTGTGCGCGTGCCTCGCGACCGGGTGGCGGAGCTGCGCTCGCTGGCCGGAGTGAGACACGTGGTCCGGCTGCCGCGCCTCAAGCGGAATCTCAACGTGGCCGTCAACCTGGTGAACGTGCCCGCCGCCTGGAGTGCGCTCTCGGGCGGCATGGCGAATGCCGGCGCGGGAGTCAAAATCGCCATCATCGACAGCGGCATCGACGACACGCATCCCGCGTTTCAGGACCCGTCGCTGCAGCCGCCGGCCGGATATCCGCTGGGCGACGCGCTCTACACCAACGGCAAGATCATCGTGGCGCGCAGCTATGAACCGATGTTCTTCCTGCCGGACGACACCACGCCGCGCGACCGCTCCGGCCATGGCACCGCTCTGGCGATGATCGCCGCGGGCGAGACCAACACCGGTCCGCTGGCTACCATCACTGGAGTGGCCCCCAAGGCCTGGCTTGGCAACTACAAGATCTTCGGCACTCCCGGCGTCAACGACACAACTAGCTTTGCTGCGGCGATTCAGGCTCTGGAAGACGCCGTGGCGGACCACATGGATATTGCGGTGGTGGCTTTCGGCAGCCTGCCGTTGAGTGGGCCTCTGGACACAGACCCCGCCTGCGCGACAAGCGGCGTGCCCGCGGCCTACCAGGACGATTGCGATATTCCCGCGTACGCTGTCGAGAACGCCGTGGCGTTGGGAATGACGGTGGTGGTGGCGGCGGGCAATGACGCGCTATCCAGCAATCAGGCGCCCGCCCTGAATTCCATCAATTCGCCGGGCACTGCGCCCTCGGCCATCACGGTAGGCGCATCTACGAATGCGCACATCCTGTATGCGGCCGTGACAGTCAACGGCTCGAATGTACCCTCGAATCTGCAAACGCTGGACGCGGCCGTCGGGGATGGCGTTAAGCTGACGGGCCCGCTGACCGCCACGCTCGAAGACGTTAAGACGGTCGATCCCACGGGCCTGGCCTGTGCCGCTTTGCCCGGTGGCTCGCTGACGGGCGCGATCACCCTCATCGAGCGCGGTAACTGCGACTTCTCCACCAAGATCAACTACGCCCAGCAGGCGGGCGCCATCGGGGTGGTTCTCTATCAAGATCCAGGCCACCCGACCGATCCGCCCTTCGGCGATCTGGGAGCCGAAGACACGGGCATCCCCGCCATGATGATCGACAACGCGGACGGCATGGCTCTGGCGGCCTATCTGGCAGCCAACTCAAACGTGCAAGCCACACTGACGCCGGTCCTGCACGTGGAGAGCGCCTCCTCCAACCTGGTCACGGACTTTACGTCGCGAGGGCCATCCATCGACTACTCGATCAAGCCGGAACTGGTGGCGGTGGGGCAAGGCATTTATACCGCTACCGAGTCGCTCGATCCCACCGGCGATCTGTACGACCCGACCGGTTACACCACGGTGGAGGGGTCCAGTTTCGCGGCCGCCATGGCGGCTGGCGCCGCCGCGCTGGTGAAGCAGGCGAATCCGGGCTTCTCGGCGGGGCAGATCAAGTCGGCGCTGGTCAATACCGCGAGCATCGACGCCAATGATATCAGCGACGACTCCGGCTCCGGAGAACCGTTGATTACCGCCGTGGGGGCTGGAAAGCTGAACGCGGCGGCGGCCCTGGCGCCTGGCGCCACGGTTGTGCCGTCGACCGTGTCCTTCGGTTGGGTGGGACCGGGCTCGGCGGCGCAAACTGTGCCGCTCACCGTCACCAATACCGGCAAGACCGCGGCCACCTTCAGCCTTTCGTGGACGCCCGATGCCGCGTCACTCGACCCGGATACGAGCGATGTAATCGGCGCCTCGCCCAGCAGTTTACAGCTTGAACCTGGGGCGCAAGGGCAGGTCAATGTGTTCCTGCGCGGTGGCTTCACCGTGCCGGGCATCTACGATGGCGTCTTCACCATCAGCGGCCCCAACACTAACTTGCGTCTGCCGTATTGGTATCTGGAGAGCGACGGCGTACCCTTCGACATCCTGCCGGTGTACGACAGCAGTTTCTTCGGCACGGTAGGCGATACTTGTTGGTATCTGGCATTCAAAGTGGTGGACCAATTCGGCATCGCCGTCCCCAGTCAATCCGCTGCGTTCAACGGGGCGACGGGGGGCGGATCCCAATCCACGTCTTCGTCCTGTCCCACGGCCACGGAAACCAACGGCTACGGTATCGCGTGGACCAACGTGGATCTGGGGCCTTCTCCCGGCGATGAGACCTTTCAGGTCCAGGCGGGAGGCCTCACGACTAGCTTCTATGCCAACGTGCGTCCGGCGCCGTCGATCGGCGCCAATGCCGTGGTGGATGCCGCCAGTTATCAAGTGGGCAAGGGTCTCGCGCCGGGGTCCTATATTACGATCTTCGGAACCGCCCTGAGCGACGCCACCGAGGATCTCTCCACCAACTTCCTGCCATTCTCCATGTCTGGAGTCAGCGTGAGCTTCCAATCGCCGGATGGCGCCGAGGCTTGGCCCGGCCGTCTGTGGTATGTCAGCCCCTCGCAAATCAACGTGCAGATTCCGTGGGAACTGCAAGGACTGACCTCCGCGCAACTTACCGTCAATGTTGCCGATGTGAGCGTGCCGTACACCATTCCGATCTCGCCCAACTTGCCGGCCATGTTCACATACGGCGACCATTTGGCCATCGCGCAGGATCAAAATTACCAGCTTGTAACCGCGAGCAATCCCGCGCAACCGGGCCAATACATCGTCATCTACGCGAATGGGCTGGGGGCCGTGAACCTCGCGCCATGCACCACCCCCGCCGCGTCCGGTTGCCTGATCTCAGGCGAGGCGACGCCCTCGCAGCCGCTCGCCTCGACCCTGGTTAAGCCCACGGTGACCATCGGCGGCGTTGCGGGAAACGTGTTGTTCAGCGGCCTGACGCCCGGCAGCATCGGCCTGTATCAGATCGACGTACAGGTTCCCGCGAATGCTCCGGCGGGTATGCAGTCCGTGGTCATTACGCAGAACGGGGTAAGTTCCCAGCCGGGCAACCTGCCGGTACAGTAACAGTTACAATAGATACCGGCCGCCTTGAGGGAGCCTTTCTGTGAGACGTCTTTGGATTTACCTTCTTTCGATACCCCTGTTCGCCGGGGTCATTCCCGACCGCTACATCGTGGAGCTCACCGGTGAATCCGCGGCGCAATCGATCGCCCGGGCGTTTCCGCCAAACCAGCGGCGGGCAGCGCTCGCGGGGGCTCCGGGAATCGAGGCCCGCGCCCGCGTGCGTCTGGAACAGGCCGCCATGCGCGCCCGTTTGGAGCGGCGCGGCGCGCGCATCGCCGGTTCGGTGGACACCGTACTGAATGCGCTATTCGTGCACATGCCGGCCGCGCGCGTGGCGCGCCTGCGGACCGTACGCGGCGTACGGCGCGTGCTGCCCGAGCGCACCTACCAACTAACGCTGGATCATGCCTTGCCGCTGCACAAGGTTCCGCAGGCGTGGAGCCTGGGGGGCGCTTATCCGCAAGGCGAAGGCATGAAGATCGGCATGATCGATACCGGCATCCAGATTACGCATCCGGGTTTCAACGATACCGGCTTCCAGGCGCCGCTCGGCTTTCCGCTGGTCAACGCCGCCAGCGATGCGGCATTCACCAATCAAAAGGTGATTGTGGCCCGCAGCTACGTCAGCCTGTGCGACCCAACCGATCCGGATTTGTCAGCCCAGGACAACATAGGCCACGGGACCGGAACCGCCATGACGGCCGCAGGTGTCCAGAACACGGGTCCGCTGGCAACCATTACCGGAGTCGCGCCTCTGGCTTATCTGGGCAATTACAAAGTCTTCGGCTCGTCGGGAGGCTGCACTCAAGCGATCGACACCGCGATTAATGACGCGGTGAACGACGGCATGGATGTGATCAATCTCAGCCTGGGTGGCATCCCGGCGCCGCAGACCTATGCCGATGACACGGTGGCTGCGGTAGAGAATGCGGTAGCCATGGACGTCATTGTGGTCATATCCGCCGGTAATGGCGGTCCGGATCCGAACACCATCGCGTCGCCCGGCACGGCGCCCGACGCCATTACCATGGGTGCCATGAATAACGACCGGGACTTCGTTGCGCCGCCGTTCGCGGTGGGCGGGAGTTCGTTCGATGAAGTTCCGGCGTACGAAACGCTGCCCGCAAGCCCCATTACGGCGCCACTTGTGGACATCTCGCTGAAGCTGGATTCCACCGGACTGGCCTGCACGGCACTGCCCGCGAACAGTTTGACCGGCGCCATCGCGCTGATTCTCCGGGGGACGTGTACTTTTGAAGTCAAGTTGGACAACGCGCAGCAGGCCGGGGCCGTGGCCGCGCTGGTCTACACCTATCCATCCAGCCCCGCCGCCTTTGTCATGGGTGTCGGCGCCGCTACGCTTCCGGCGGAGATGGTGAGCAGCCAGGATGGCCTCACCATCAAGACGTTGGCAGCCACCCCGGTTCAGGCCACCATGTCGTTCACCCTGACGCCTGCCGCGATCGACCCGAACAGCATCGCGCCCTTCTCCTCGTCGGGACCCAGCGTGGACCTGTCCATCAAGCCGGACCTGTTGGCGGTCGGCGAGAACATCTACGTGGCGGCCGAAACGAACGATCCTACCGGAGAGCTGTATAATGCGCAAGGCTACGTCGTCTCGCAAGGCACCAGTTATTCGGCGCCGCTGGTGTCCGGCGCGGCAGCCGTGCTGAAGGCGGCGCGTCCGGGTTTCACGCCTCTAGAGTACAAGTCGCTGCTGGTGAACAGCGCGGCTCCCGCATTTCCGGCTCCCGACAAGGCGCAGTCCGTGCAAAGTGCCGGCGCGGGCGTGCTGGATTTGAATGCAGCCATGCTGGCCACGCTGGCGGTGTACCCGGCGTCCATCGGTTTTGGCGTGGGATCGGGAACTGACCAGCTTTCCGCGACGGTGCGCCTGTCCAACCTAGGCTATAGCGGCGATACGTTTCAGATCTCCGTATCGCCGTCCGGCAGCGCTCCGGCGCCCGTGCCTTCCACCACCAGCGTGCAACTCGATTCGGACACGTACTTCGATGTTCCGTTCAGCTTCACAGCGTCCGGACTGGGGCCGGGCGAGTATGAGGGCTTCATCGCGATTCAAGGCACCATCTCGGGAAGCGTGGCGCGCATCCCATACTGGTACGGAGTGGGGCCGTCCACGCCGGCCCACCTCACGATTCTGGATATTCCTACCACGCCGCCGGCGGCCGGCAGCTTGGTGGATAACGCCATTCTGTTCCGCATCACGGATGCCTCAGGGATCGTCGTCAGTAGCCTCACGCCCACCGTAACCGTCTCATCGGGCGGCGGCAATGCATTGGCGGTGAACTGGCTGGATGCCTACTATCCGGGCGTGTGGGGTGTGAACATCCGCATGGGTCCCACGTCGGGCGCCGCTAACGTGTTCACCATCGCAGCGGGCAGCCTGACCCAGCCCGTCACCATTACCGCCCAATAGAGGCCTATAATTGTCCTGTGGGAGCGAACGAAGTAAAAAAGAAACTGCAAGACGAGATCACCTTGCTCGAGTACGAACTGCGCAACGAATTGCCCAGGGAGATCCTCAAGGCCCGATTGCACGGCGACCTCAGCGAGAACGCCGAGTATCACGCGGCCAAAGACCGCCAGGGGTTCGTCAACGCGCGCTTGAACCAGTTGAAGCATAGGCTGGCCGAGATGTCCATGGTGGACTTCACCAAGATTCCGCACGGCAAAGTGGGGCTGGGTTCCACCATCGTGGTGCTGGACACCAAGAAGGAAGAAGAGATCACCTACTTCCTGGTAACTACAGAGGAAGCTGACGCACCCAACGGCAAGATCTCGACCAGTTCCCCGATCGGGCGCGCGCTGTTGGGCAAGGAAGTGGGAGATGCGGTGCGCGTGCAACTGCCGGGTGGGTTTAAGGAACTGGAGATTCTGAAGCTGACCACCATTCACGAGGCGGCGGACTGAACCATGACTTACACGCGCGCCATCGGCGTTGTCTTCGGGGCTGCCATCGACCGGATTGTCCGGTGGCTGGCGCTTTCCCGCATTCACCCCAACGTCCTGACGTTTTTGGGGCTGGTGATCAACATCGTGGCGGCGTACCTGTTTGCGGC
Organism: Bryobacterales bacterium; assembly: GCA_003166475.1. Classification (GTDB taxonomy): domain Bacteria; phylum Acidobacteriota; class Terriglobia; order Bryobacterales; family Bryobacteraceae; genus Bog-159. The sequence goes on from PMVV01000142.1 coordinate 33,319, forward strand.
AGGCAGCTTTCGCTGGGCGGGGGCGGTGGTGATCGGCGCCGGGCTGTTCGACATGGTGGACGGGCGCGTGGCCCGCGAAACCAATCGCGTCACCCGCTTTGGCGGATTTTTCGATTCGGTGCTCGACCGCTATTCGGACCTGGCGCTGCTGATGGGACTGTTGGTCTACTACGCTTCCATCAATCGCTTCTTTTATGTGGTGCTGACGGCCATCGTGATGACGGGATCGGTGATGGTGAGCTACACCCGCGCGCGCGCGGAGAACACCATTGCGAAATGCAAAGTCGGATTCCTGGAACGGCCGGAGCGCGTGGTCCTGCTCATCCTCGGAGCGCTGTTCGATCGGATGGCGCCGGTCTTGTGGGTGATCGCGGTGCTGGCGAACCTGACCGTGATCCACCGGATGATCTACACCTGGCAGGAGACCAAGCGGCTCGAAGCGGCGCAATTGCGGGCCGTGCCTAGCTCTCCAGAATTACGTGCGCCATCCCCAGCTCCGCCGTATGCGTGAGCGACAGGGCGACGGACTTCACACCTAAGGCTTCGGCGAAACGCGCAGCCTGCCCATGGAACCGGAGCGTGGGCTTACCCGACGGCAGGTTGGCCACTTCGAAGTCCTGCCAGCGTACGCCCCGCCGCCAGCCGGTGCCGATGGCTTTCATGCCCGCATCCTTGGCCGCAAACCGCGCCGCAAAGCGCTCGAAGCGGTTCGCTTTGCGCTCCACGTAAGCGATCTCCGACGG
>PMVV01000052.1 GCA_003166475.1 Bryobacterales bacterium
GCGAAGATTGGCCAGTTAAGTCCGGTTGTGGGAAACGTGGCCCCGCTGCGGATAGGCATGGTAAACGCGCTTGTATACGCCGGGTCCCTTCAAGAGCCACACAACTGCGATGCCTCAAGTCGGCATTCCTGCCTGATCGGGACCGATAGGCGGATGGACCTTGGTGTGTCAACTGGGGCTGCCGACCGGCAGCCGGTGACAAGTCGTCTTGTGTGGCTTCACGGTAACGAGGGATCCGCGTTCCAGATCGGCCTGGAAACATGCCAGGACATTCTGAACCCGGTCAACAGCCTCAGGGGCGCCCAAGCCCTGCAATCGTAGACGAATTACGGAAGGTCCGCTGGCCCCGGAAACCGCCAGGATCGCGTGGAAGTCGGCGTCCAGGGTCACGACGGCAGCTCCTTATTGCAACGAGAAGGCCAGGATTTCCTCATCGGTTGCCCGGCTCATCCCGATTTCCCCGAGGTGTGTGCAACTGTACCCGAGACTGCGCAGGCGGAGCGCAGCATCTCGCGGAACGCCCCGGTCGAGGACGAGACGCATGGCTGAAACCGTCAGGCAGCGTTACTTTCCGTGGCGGTGTCCTCGAGATTGGCGGCGGCGAATGCCAGGGCCTGCCGGACGTCCTCGGGCTCAAGCTCCGGATAATTCCGGAATAGGTCATCCCGGTTCGGATAGGCCGCTATGGCCTCCACTACCCGACGCACCGTCAGCCTCATGCCACGGATACAGGGCTGACCATTCATCTGGTTCGGATTCCACGTTATGCGATCAAAGTTCTGCATTCTTCCCATTCTGATACATTTTGGCGTGCGGGTGAGCGGCCCGACAGGTTGGAGTGCGTAGCCGCTGTTGGATTCCGGTTGACAGGAACCGCTCCGTTTAAGACGCGGATCCCGTCGGCCTGCGGCCGGTGGGCCGGCGAGGGCGCCGGTCCGCGGGCGAGGGCGCCCGCCCCACTGCTCCGCGCGTCCTCTTTACCTTTGGTGGCCCGCAGGGCCATATGGCACTCCCTGACGGTCGCGGCTCGGTGAACCAGGCGGCGTACGCACAGGCGGCCGCGGGAAAATAGTTTGCCGAGGCGCACTCTCCTCTTGACGTTCTAGGAGAACACTCCTAGAATGGCTAGAGGAGCCATTATGGGCAAACCAGTCGACATTTTGCAAGGCACCCTCGACATGCTGATCCTGAAGGCCGTGTCACTCGGCCCACTGCACGGCTACGGGATTCTGCTGCGCATCCAGCAAGTCTCGAAGGACGCGCTGCAGATCCCGCAGGGGTCGCTCTATCCGGCGCTGTACCGGCTGGAGCATCGCGGCTGGATCGCCGCGGAGTGGGGCGAAAGCGAGAACAAGCGCAAGGCCAAGTACTACCGGCTGACGGGGGCGGGGCGCAAACAATTGAAGTCCGAGCGGCATGAGTGGAAGCGGCTGGCGGCGGCCATCGGGGACGTACTGGCCGCGGAGCCGGAGGAGGCCTGAAATGCTGGCGCAAGCGCGATCGTGGTGGCGGGCGCTGACGGGGCAGTCGCGCCTGGCGGACGAGGTGGCTTCCGAGATGGACAGCCACATGGAGAGCTACGCCGCGGACCTGGTGGCGGGCGGGGTGGAACCCGGCGAGGCGCGGCGGCGGGCACGGATTGAATTCGGCAGCACGGCCGCGGCGGCCGAAGAATGCCGCGAGGCGGTGGGGCTGCGGTGGCCGGACGAATTGGCGCGCGACCTGCGCTACGCCACGCGCGTACTGCGCAAAAGCCCCACGTTCACGGCCGCGGCGGTGGCCACGCTGGCTCTGTGCATTGGCGCCAACACGGCCATCTTCAGCGTGGTGGACGCGGTGTTGCTCCGGTCGCTACCCTATCCGCAGCCGGAACGGCTATTCTCGGTGGCCCGGCATTTCCAAGGCAAAGGCTCCGAGAGCTACCAGATGAATCTGTGGGGCAGCGCTTGGGAGGCGGTGCGCGACAATGCCACCTACGTGGACGCAGCGGTGTTCAGCGATGGTTCGATGGGCGTCAACTTTGCGGCCGAAGACCGGGTCGAGTATGTCAAGCAGCAACGCGTGTCGGCGGGATTCTTTCGCGTGTTGGGCATCGCACCATTCATCGGGCGGGAGTTTTCGACGGATGAAGACCGCATTGGCGGTCCTGCGGTCACCGTGCTGAGCTACGCGCTCTGGAAGCGCGCATTTCGCGCCGACCCCTCGATTGTGGGTCAGACGGTCACCCTGCGCGGCGAGCCGCACACTGTCGTCGGCGTACTGCCTGCCCTGTTCCAGAGCATCGTTCCGGCCGACCTGTGGACGCCGCTGCGTCCGTCCCGATCGGGCGAAGGCGGGGGGTCCAACTATGCCGTCGTGGCCCGCTTGCGTTCCGGCGCGACGTGGGCGCAGGCCAACGGACAGATGGAAGCGATCGGTGCGCCGCTCTTGCGCCAGTACGGGCAGGATCCTTCCACGCGCCTGCAATTGATATCGTTCCAGCGCGGCTTGACCGAGGACGTGCGTCAACCGCTGCTGATTCTGTGGGCCGCGGTGGGACTGGTATTGCTGATCGGCTGCGTGAACATCGCCGGACTGCTGCTGGCGCGGGCCGCCGGACGCACGCGGGAGATGGCGACACGCATGGCTTTGGGCAGCGGGCGCGCGGCGTTGGTGCGGCAACTGCTGGCCGAGAGCCTGTTGCTGGGGCTCTGCGGCGGGGCCGCCGGGACTATCCTAGGATGGCTAGGAGTGAAAGCCCTCAAGACCCTGATGCCACCTAGCTTGAACGTATGGCAAGCCGTGGAGATGGACTGGCGCGTGCTGGCCGCCACCGCTTGTGCGTCGATTGCCGCAGGCGTCCTGTTTGGCCTATACCCCGCGCTGGTGGCCAGCCGCCTGGAGATCCGCGCGGCGCTGGGCGAGGCCGGCCGCGCCGTGGCCGGCGGACGCAATCCCTGGCCGCGCCGGCTGTTGGTGACCAGTGAAGTGGCGCTTGGCGTGGTGCTGCTGGTAGGTGCCGGTCTGCTCATCCGGACGTTTACCCACCTGCGCGGCCTCAATCCGGGGTTCGATGCGCGCAACGCGATCACGGCCGAACTCTCGCTGCAAGATGCGCGGTATGCGACCAGCCAGAGCATGAACCGGCTCTTTGAGCAAAGCCTGGCACGGATGCGGGAATTGCCGGGCGTCGAGTCGGCGGCTGTGACGCTCAGCCTGCCTTACGAGCGGGCGCTGAATACGCAGTTGAAGCGGCTGGATGGCCGGCACGTGGACACGGAATGGCAGATCACCAACATGTTGTACATCACGCCCGAGTACTTCCGCGTGCTGCGCATTCCATTGCTGCGCGGGCGCGTCTTCACCGCTGCCGACAGCGGCAGGGCCGCGCCGGCGGCGGTGGTCAGCGAAGCGTTCGTCAAAATGTACATGTCGGGCGACGAGGCGCTCGGCCGGCATCTGGATCTGGGCGGCGGAGATAAACGCGAGATCGTGGGCGTGGTGGGCGATGTCCAGCAAAAGAGCGGCTGGGGAGACGGCAGCCCTCTGGCGGCCATGCCCGACGTCTACATTCCGGCTGCGCAGGTCGAGGACCAATTCGTGCCACTAGTGCATACCTGGTTCTCGCCGAGTTGGATCGTGCGCACTTCGGGACCGGCGCAGGGAGCGATTGCGGGGATGCAACGCGCGATCCAGGAGGTGGACCCGCAGCTTCCGTTCGCGGGATTCCACAGCATGGAGGATGTTCGTTACCGGGCGCTGGCGCAGGAACGTTTTCAGGCGTTCTTGTTGGGGGCGCTGGCGGGGCTGGCGCTGCTGCTGGCCGCGGTGGGAATTTACGGACTGATCGCCAACTCGGTGGCCGAACGGACGCGGGAGTTGGGCATCCGGCTGGCGCTGGGCGCGACCGTGCCGCAGGCGATGCGCGCGGTGGCGCTGCCGGGCGTGGCGCTGGCGCTGGCGGGAGTCGTTGTGGGTTCCGTGCTGGCGGGGTTCACATCGCAACTGCTGCGGCACTTGGTGTGGGGCGTACGGCCGGGGGATCCGGTGACGTTTGTCGCGGTTGGACTGGGGTTGCTCGGCGTGGCGGCGGGCGCGAGTTTTCTGCCCGCGCTGCGGGTGACTCGGCTGAATCCGGCGGAGACGCTGCGGCAGGAATAGGAGAGCAAGCAGGCGGCCTGAGAGGCCGCCGCAGGCTGAGAGCCTGCCCCACTATCTGACTACGACTTTGTCGACCGACTGGTTGTCGCAGTCGTCCTCGACGCGCACGGCCAGGGTGTGCTCGCCGGGCGCGAGGTGGTCGAGGCTCAGATCGTAGGCCAGTTCGTGGGAATCGGAAAGCCCGGTGAGCGGGGCGGCCAGGGTCCAATCGCCGCCATCCAGCGAGTATTCGGCTTTCTTGATGTTGCTCAGCGCATCGGCGGCGCTCCAGGTGGCGTGCAGCTTGCCTCCGGATACGCTGGCCGACAGACCGGCGATGCGCGGCGGCGTATTGTCGATCAGGAACGGATCGCCGACCATCGAAGTGGAGAGCGCGTCGGCGGGCGGATTGCCGGGCAGGTCGGACGCCGTCACGCGAAGGCGATATTCACCATCCGGGAACGCGGTGGAATCCCAGCTCCAATACCTTTCCCTCACCTTGTCCTTGAGTAGCTTCCAGTTGGTCTCATGCACGCCGCGGATCTCAACGGTGAAGATCAGGCTGTCGCCATTATCGTCCGCGGCAGCCCAGCGCGCGCCGATGAAGCCCTTGGCGTACTGCATGGAGGGCGCGCCGGACTCGAGCGATAGGGACGGCCCGGAAGTGGAGGGCGGCTTGCCGATGGGCGGGAGCGTCAGGGTTTGCGACGGAGTGAGCGGGCCCGCCGGCGCGGGGAACTTGTAGTTGGGGGGCGTGCTCTCGATGGCTTCGATGCGCGGCGGCACGTTGCGCTGCAGGTAGGCCACATCCACGGATTCCAACTCGGGCGATTGTGCACCCGCGGCGGTGAGGGTCGCTTTCCATTGAATGAAACGAGCCGCGGGGGCGGCGATGCGGTCACCTTTGGGATCGGCGATCGCCGCGGACCACGGGCCCCAATTCTTCTGCGGCCGATCCAGGTTTCCACTGCGCGCTGCGATGGCGACGCTGCCGCCGTTCAGATTCGCCTCGAAGCTAAGCCGGCCCCACTGCGAAAAGAAGCCGGCATCGAAGACGTCGCTTTCGATGGAGCCTTCGTGCGCCAGTCCTGGACCCACGCGGTAGATCTTGCCGACGTTGCCAGTGGCGGCGTAGAGCGCGCCATCGGCGCCGGTTTGGAAAGCGGTGATCTGGGTGGAGGGCGCGGTGAGCAGCGCCGTGCGCAACACATCGGACTCGATGCGGTAGATGTAGCCTTTGTTGCCGGAACCCAGCAGAGCGCGTCCTTGCGCGTCGAATGCGATGGCATAGACGATGTCTTGGGCGTGGCTCCAGATTTTGTGCGGATTGCCGCCAGGGTCGATACGGTAGACGTCCGACCCGGTCACCGACACGCTCGAAGAGGGCGCCATGGAGGGAGGGGGCGCGGCGGCATGGACTTGCAACGGCGCGCCGGGCGCAGCGGGCAGCGCGGGAGACGGAGGCGGAGCCGGCGGCGGGGCGGACGACGGCCCTGGCTTGCTGCCCACTCCCGCCGCATAAATCGAATCATCCTTAGCCACGGCCACGGCTGTGACTTCGCTCTTGCTCAGTTGGTACAGGACGAAGCCAACACCCGCGGGAGAGACCCGAATTACCAGGCCGCCGGGATCTGTGCCCAGAATGACGTTGCCGGCGGCATCTACAGCCATCGACCGCACGTGGGTCTCGTCGGTCTGGTACAGGACGCTGCCATGGCCATCCGGGGTGACACGGTGGACGGCGCCCGGATCGCCCGTAGCCACCAACAAGTCACCCGCTTTGTCGAACGCCAGGGCCCAGATGTACTTGGCTTTCGGATCGTAGAAGACTTCGTGTTTGCCGTCGGGCGCGACGCGGTAGACCTTGCCGTCGGGCGCGGTGGCCACGTATACGCGGTCGCGCGCGTCGATGGCGATCGCCGGAATCTGGAGGCCATCCAACTCCGCCAGCGTCTTCTTTTCGCCAGAGGCTGAAAGACGGTACAGCTTGGCGCCGGGACCGCCGCCGGAATACAGGTTGCCCTGGGAGTCCCGCGCCAGGGCCCACAGGTACGCCGACGAAGTGTCGTAGATTTCCTGGAATTGGGGCGCCAGAGTCACCAGGCCATCGCTGCGCAGCGACAGGTTCTTGAGATTGCCTTTTTCGAAGTCGGGGTAGTCGCTTTCGGTCCAGGTCCGAGTCTGGGAAGGCAGAAGACAGGAGACAGAAGTCAGAAGACAGAAGACAGAAGTCAGAATAGCACGCGCACATCGAGACTTCGGGGAAGTCCGACTGGGCGCCGACGAAGCGTAGGATTTAATCATAGTGTAGGCCGGGGGATTCTGACTTCTGTCTTCTGTCTTCTGACTTCTTCTTCTGACTTCTTCTTCACTTCACCATGATATTCAGCGAGTAGCTGCCGGTAATCACATAGTCGAACGGCAGGGACATCTGCTCCGAGGCGCTATCGGGCGAGGTAATCAGCGAGCGGTTGGAACCGCGCCCGGACTGCATGACGTTCAACACCGAGGCAGGCAGGCTGGGGAAGGTCTTATCGTCGTAATAGGCGGTGGGGCTGGCGTCCAGGAGCGAAACATAGAGTTTATTATTACTGCGCTCCTGGTTGATGAGCGAGACGGTCTGCGGCAGGTCGATGTAATGGTTCACCATGCCGGCCACGTTTTGCATGCGGTTGATAGTATCCGCGTCGCTGAGTACGATTTTGTGCTCGCCTTTGGCCAGCCCGGCCGGTATCTTGAGCGTGAAATTGCGCTCGAGGCTCTCGCCGCGGTAAGGACGCAGGAAGACTTTCACCGCCACATCGTCGCCGGGGCGCGCCTCGGGGGCCGACAGCCAGGCGTTTTCGATGCTGGCGACGCGGCGCTCGGGCAGCAGGTCGACGGTGACAGAGACGCGCTTGACGCTGGGCGAGTTGACGGCGTTCATATACAGGCGGTTGAACTTGTCGCCCCACCATCCGGCCAGCACCATGGGCGCGGGCATGGGCATTTCGCCGGAGGCTTGCATGGTGGAAAGCGACAGGCTCGGGCCGCCAGAGAGCTCCACGTCGGCGGTCAGGCGGTAGGTGGCCTCGTCGGTGAACTCGTTCAACTGGGAGAGCGAGTTGAACAGCGTGAGCATCATCAGGTAAGGCGTCCACTTCTGCTGCACGAAGACGTTGAAGCGGGTATCCTTCTGGCTGCGCAGCACATTGTTCTCGCCGAACGAGCGCACTTGTACGGTCACCGGAATCATGGCCGATTCCTCGCCCAGCACGCCCATGATGCCGCTGTGGCGGTCCTGATGCAGCGCGCCCACGATCTCGGTGGCATTGGCGAATTTGTTGGGCTGAAACTGGGAGGCCAGCGTCATGACGACCTCGCCCTGGCTCATGGGCATATTCACCGGGCCGAGGTTGAAGAAGGGATGCCCAAAGGCCAGCACGCGCTGCCCGTCGTTGTAAGTCACGGTGCCGAGGCCGGTGATGCTCATGTCGCCCGAGACCAGCACGCCGGCGACGGGATCGCCGGGGCGCAGCGAAGTCTGCCAGCCGGGCGCGGGCTTGGCGGTGTAGGTGGCGCTGGACGCGCCGCCGCCCTGCACCGCCGTGATGCCTAGCTGTTCGAACAGCGGCCCGAAATCGCGCAGCACATTGTCGTGGAAACCGGAGAACATCAGCGGCGTTTCGATGGGAACCATCATGGGCGCCTGCCGCGGCAGATTGGGCAATGCGCCCGCGGCGACGGCCTGCGCCAACAGATCGCCGGGCAAGGCGGCCTGGGTGCGGGCGGCCACTTTATCGGGCGTGCGCGCATCGGCGGGGCGGGACTGGTCGAGGTCTTCGATTTCCAGCATCAGCTCGGCCGGCGTGATGCCGCAGATCGCGTCCGGCGAAAAGACGCTGAGCCGGAGGGCCACCGCGCCCACCAGTTTGCCATCGATGTAGACGGGACTGCCGCTCATCCCGCCGGCGACATTGGTGCGCGCGGCCTTGCCGCCCAGTTTGGCCAGGATGACGTCCTGCCGGGGTCCCCAGGCGTTCTTCCACAGCCCGAGGATTTCCACGGGAACCGGCTCGGGGGTGGTCCCGGCAAATACGGTCCAAGCGGTGCCCTGCATGCCCGGGCGGAGATCGGAAGCTTTGAAGATATCCACCTTGCCGATCCGCGGACGTTCGGGCGCGAGGTCTGCCGCGCACAGGGGAAAGGCTAGCGCCGCAATCGACAGGACGACTGCGGGCATGCGATGCTTCATGGGGTTGGGTAGCTCCGTTACGACTATTGTACTATGGTCGGCGGGCGGCTCCGGAGCGGGACGGCTGGCTGCGCCGAGCCGATGGCATGGTCACGGAAAGAATTGCCAGAATTGCCACCCAAATTTGACCTGATGGCCGGATTGAGGTAGGATATGAATGCGGGGTGGAGCAGTCTGGTAGCTCGTTGGGCTCATAACCCAAAGGTCGGTGGTTCAAATCCACCCCCCGCAACCATCCGAACGCACTTTTCTTCCCCGTCACCGTAGCCGCCCAACAGGTTCCATTCGCCTTCTGCCACGTACTGGCCTTTTCCTCACCGGCTTGCGGGATCATCCGAAACTCGGCAACGTGCTTCGCCAATTCAGCTTTGGCCCGGAGCACATCTTTGCTCAGAATCTTACGAATGTTCCGAAATCGGTCGCTGACGAACTGGCGAATCCGGGCGACGTGCGAAGAAACGGACGAGAACCTAGTGTACTGTCCGCGAATTAACTGGNNGACGATCGTTGTTTGTCGTCTGCGCACCGCTGTCGAACTCGGCAGGCCACGAAAAACGATGGCCTGCCCCACGGCTAAATTTGCTGCCAAACCTTGTGCTTGAGGGTTCTGTCCGAGTGCCGTACTTCACAGCCACATACAGTCCAAGAAGTAGTCCTCCAATTTCGCCGCCTGGGTAGCGACGATCGCGAGATTAGGCTTGTGGAGGCGATCACCTGAAAACGTCGCGGACATCGCAAGGACTCTGGGCTCACTGCGGCGTGAGTGGATTCGCGCGGCGTTGCGGGATTTCTATCGTGGCGGCCTTGTCCCCGGTACGGCACGGGGAAGCAACCCACTCGCGCTTCACCGGCAGAGGATTGGAGGCTACAATTGACGGGCGCCGTCACATGGGTGGGTACTGTTCGCGTGTCTTCTTACCGGTTGTGCTAGTCCTGCGGCGGACGCGCAGACCTGGAGGTCCGCCCTACTGCTATAACATCAGTAGAGACGCATGATCGCTTTCGCCGCAGCTTTGCTAATGCAGGCCACGTCCGGAAACCCCGCGCCGGCCCACCCGCCTCCGCCATCCTTCGACGTCCTGTCGCGGCAGGCCGCCGAGGCGCGCGACGCCAAGCGGTTTGGGGAGGCACTGGCCCTCTACAGGAAAGCGCTCAGACTCAAGCCGGACTGGGCTGACGGCCTGTGGGAGGCTGGTACCATTGAATACGACCAGGACCACTACAAGGAGTGCTCCGCCGATTTCGAGCGGCTGGCTGCTCTAAGGCCAGACCAATCTCCAGCTTGGACCATGGCGGGACTCTGCGAGTACCATCTGCGGGATTACGATGCCGCGCTGAAGAGCCTGGGCCGGGCTCAGCGCCTGGGATTCCGGGAGCCCGCCGATCTTGGTCGCGCCGCGCGGCTGCACTTGGCCCTCGTCCTTATCAAGCTGAACAACTTCGAGAAGGCCGTCACCACGCTGGTCCAGTTGACGCGAGACGATAAGAAGACGCCGGAAATCATCGTGGCTGCCGGCATCGCCGGATTGCGGAAGTCCTGGACGCCACCCGAGGTGCCGGAATCCGAGCGGGACAAGGTCTTCAAGCTCGGAGACGCCATGGCTGCGGTGATGGAGCAGGATTCGAAGGAAGCTCTTACAAAATTCGATATAGTGGTGCGCGACTATCCCAACGAGCCCAACGTACATTTTCGCTACGGCGCCTTCCTCATGCAGGAGGACCCCGACCGAGGCGTTTCGGAGATCCGCAAGACCCTCGATCTGGACCCGGAACACGTCCCGGCGCTGGTCAGTCTGGCCGCCGTTTATCTCAAGCTGGCCGACACGCGAAGCGCACGCGAATGCGCCGATAAAGCCGTTAAGCTGGCGCCGGGCGATTTCGCCACCCACGTGACCCTCGGCAGAGTGATGCTGGCCGCGGACGACGCGGCGGGAGCGGCGCGGGAATTCGAAGCTGCGGTCCGCCTGGCGCCGGGCAGTCCCGAGTCGCACTTCAACCTGGCCTCCGCCTACGCGAAGCTGGGCCGCAAGGACGATGCTTTGCGTGAGCGCGAGGAATTCAGAAAGCTGCGGAAGCTGACCGATCCCATGGAGCCGTGAGCGATTCGTGTGGAGGACTCCAAAAAGAAAAGCCGGCGGGTGCTCGGAGGAGCGCGCCCGCCGGCCGGTCCCGCATCCATGGGAGCGGAACCTAACTTGAAAGGGGTCTCGTACCTCTCTTAAGACGCACAGAATTGCTCAGGAGTTGCAACTCATCTCATGTAGAACAGGCTCAGGCGCGGCAAGCCCGCCCTTTCCAACAGGTTGCGCTCCAGGTACTGTTTTTCCAGCATGGCCAGATGTTCGGCGGTCATCTTGGAGCGATAGGGCCGGAGCTGCGCATCGAGCTCGCGGCGGGCATCCAGCAACTGCTCTTCGGACTGGCGGTTGCGGGCGGCGGCGATAGCCTTTTCCTCCAGCACAGTGAGGCGGCGCTCCAGATCTTCCAGGTCCTGGTAGTGGGTCTCGGCTTCCGCGGCGAGGCGCTCCAGCGCGGAGGCAACCTCGTCGTAATCGGCGCCGGCCTGGCGCAAAGCCGCGGCGTTGCGGGCCAGATAATCGCGCAAATCGTCCAGCGGAAAGGGCGGCGCGGATTCGTGCGCCGTGGGCCGCTGGGCGGTTCCGGCCATGACCTGGGCTTCCGTCAATACGGCCTGCGCGCAGAACGCGAGCGAATTCACCAGTTGCGTTTTCTTCTTGCGGCCGCGCCATTTTTCGAATGCGGCGTCGATGCCGCGCAGCACCGCTTCGAGCGGCACGTCCGCATTCTTCCAACTTTCGATCAGCGCCCAATCGAGCGGCGATAGCAGGAACAGGCTGGTGCCACGGACGCGCTGGAAGTGCTCCTCGATCTCGGTGAAATAGTTGAAGTAGTTATAAATCCAGTCGTCGTTCACTTGGCGGCATTCCGTTCCCAGATGAGTTGCAGGCCGGCGAGCGTCAGGTGTTCGTCGATGTGTTTCAGGTGGCGGGAGCCGCGAGCGATGAGCGCGGCCTGGCCTCCGGTGGCGATGGCCTTAGTGTCCGGGCCCAGTTCGGCGACGATGCGATCCAGGATTCCGTCGATCATGCCCAACGCGCCATAGTAGAGCCCGGAATGCATGCTCGCCACCGTGTTGCTGCCGATGACTTTGGCCGGCTCGCGAAAATCCACCATCGGCAGGCGCGCGGTTTTGCTGAAGAGCGCTTCGATAGAGATCCCGATGCCGATGGCAATAGCGCCACCCAGGTACTCGCCGTTGGCGGAGATGCAATCGAAGTTGACGGTGGTGCCGAGGTCCACCACGACGCACGGGCCGCCGTATTTGTGCAGGGCGGCTACTGCGTTTGCGAGGCGATCCGCGCCCACCTGATTGGGATCGTCATAGCGGATGGCCATGCCGATGTCGGTCTGGGGCGTCACGAACATGGGCTCAATCCGGAAATAGCGCTGGGCCATGGCGGCCAGGTTGGCATCGAGCGAGGGGACTACGCTGGCGATAATGATGGCGTCCACACCGGGCGAATCGAGCGATGCGAGGGCGAACAGGTTGCGCAGCAGCACGCCCCATTCGTCGGCGGTCTGGCCGTGGACGGTGCGCAGACGCCATTGACTGACGAGGCGGCGCTGGTCGTATGCGCCGATGGTGATGTTGCTGTTGCCGACGTCGAGGGCGAGTAGCATTAGGCTGGGCGGACTCCTCCTGCGAGTATAAGGGATTGGGAGCCGTCGTCCGCGCGCAGCTTCAAGAAGCCGGAGGGATCGAGGCCGGCGGTGGTGCCGGTGACGATGCCGCCGGGCCGATCGACGCGCACGTGCCTTCCGCTTGCGTAGCTGGAGTGGCGCGTGAATTGATCCAGAATCGGCTGGCGGCCGCCTTCCACCAGCATGCGGCAGAAACTGTCGATGGCGGGCAGCAGGCCGATCAGCAGGTCTTCGCGCGATTGCGGGCGGCCGGTGGCGAGGCGGAGCGACGTGGCTTCGGCGGCGATTTCCGGCGGAAAGGCGTGGTGATTGACGTTGACGCCAAGGCCCGCGATGGCTACGGAATCGATGAGTTGGACGAGGATGCCGGCGGCCTTCTTGCCGCCGAGCATGACATCGTTGGGCCAGCGGAGATCGGGAACCAGATCGGTCACGCGCGCGATGGCTTCCGCGGTTGCCAGGCCCAGCGCCAGTGTGACGACAGGGAGGGAATCCGGCGGGAGCGGCAGGCGCAGCACGACGGAAACGTACAAGCCGGCGCCGGGCTCGGAATGCCAGGAGTGGCCGTGACGGCCCTGGCCGGCGGTCTGCTCTTCGGCAACTACGGCCGTGCCGGTGGGGCAGCCCGCGGCGGCCAGCGTGGCGGCCTCGTGCATGGTGGAGGTGATGGATTCGAAGAAGGAGATCTGGCGGCCGGGGAGGCTGCGGCGGACGCGGTCGATGTTAAGGCGATGGGTGCCCATGCTACTCCTCAGGAGGCTCAAAGCCATTGACAATGCGCTTCCACTCAACTGTGGATTTTTGGAAGTTTACTAAGAGACACACGGTCCGGTTGGAGGCTTTCAGATAGTTGAGGCATTGGGCGGTGTGTTCGTTGGTTAGGCGTTCCACACATTTGAGTTCGACGACCAGGACGTTTTCGACTAGGATATCGGCAAAGTATTCTCCTACTGCGTGGCCCTTGTAGGCTACTTTGAAGGAGGCTTGGGGCGTGGCACGGATTCCGCGGAGGGTCAGTTCTCTGAGCAGGGCACGTTCGTAGACCTTTTCCAGGAATCCTGCGCCCAGGGTGTTGGCAACTTCAAAGATTGCGGCTATGACTTGTTCGGTTAGGGAATCCGGACATCGGCGTTCATCGGCGTTCATCGTTATGGGCCGGGGATTCTCAAAACCTTTATTGGCCGCCGATGAACGCCGATGAACGCCGATAAGCAAAGACCTACTCCAGGGATTCCAGGGCTGCCTTGTTTTTGGCTAGTTGCGCTTGGTAGTCGGATAGTTTGGTTCGCATGTTGGCTACCACCGGCTCTGGGGCGCGGCTCAGGAAAGAGTCGTCGGAGAGTTGCTTTTCCAGGCTGGCTATGTTTTTGGTGAGTTGGTCGTTTTCTTTTTCCAGGCGGCGGCGCTGGGCTTCCATCTGCGTCTTGGGGACGTGCAAGACCAAGTCGAGCTGCGAGGTGGAGCGGCTGGTGGCTCCGGCCGGCGGCGGGTCGGGGCTGAATTCGAGCGAGACACCCGACAGGCGGCGAATGGCGGCGGCGTGACGGCGGGCGATTTCCAGCGCATCGCCGCGCGCGTGGAGCGTGCCTTGCAACTGCAGCTTGGGATCGAGCTTCATCTCCGTGCGCAGGGTGCGCGCCAGGGTTACGACCTCCTGCAGCACTCCGATTTCGCGCTCGGCGGCGAAGTCGGTGTTCTGCGGGAGGTACTGCGGATACTCGGCGAGCGCAATCGACACGGGGCGCGTGGGACGGCCATTGGCGAGCCGCTGCCAGAGCTCTTCGGTGAGGAACGGCATGGCGGGATGCAGCAGGCGCAAGGCCGTCTCGAAGGCGGACAACACGTTGCGCCAGTCGGCGTTGACGCCGGAGGTTTCCTGGAAGCAAGGCTTCTTCAGCTCCAGGTACCAATCGCAGAACTCGTGCCAGAAGAAGTGCCAGAGCAACTGCGCCGCTTCATGGTAACGATACTGCTCGATGGCGCGGTTCACTTGCTCGGCACAGGTATTCAGGCGGCTGAAGATCCAGCGATCCTCCACCGCGACTTCGATGCTGGGTCCGGCTTCGGGGCGGAATGTTTCGAGGCGATTGGGCAGCCACGGCTCCACGCCGGAGCGCTCCATATTCACGAACAGCAGGCGCGCCGCGTTCCAGATTTTGTTGGCGAAGGCGCGCGTCGATTCCATGCGGTCTTCGGAGAGCACGATGTCGGTGCCCGGCGCCGCGCCCAGCAGCAGCGCCATGCGCACGGCGTCGGTGCCGTACTTCTCGGTGACCACCAGCGGGTCGATGGTGTTGCCGCGGGTCTTCGACATTTTCTGGCGCTCGGCATCGCGCACCAGTCCGTGAATGTAGACCTGCCGGAAGGGAATCTCGCCCATGAACTCGCAGCCCATCATGACCATGCGCGCCACCCAGAAGAACAGGATGTCGAAGCCGGTGATCAGCAGCGATGTGGGATAGAAGATCTTGAGGTCTTCGGTCTCGTCGGGCCAGCCGAGCGTGGAGAAGGGCCAGAGGGCCGAACTGAACCAGGTGTCGAGCACGTCAGGATCCTGCACAAGCTGCGAGGAGCCGCAGCGCGCGCACGTGTTGGGCGCTTCGCGCGCCACCGCGATTTCGTCGCATTCCTGGCAGTGCCAGGCGGGAATGCGATGGCCCCACCACAACTGTCGCGAGATGCACCAGTCGCGGATGTTGTACATCCATTCGAAGTAGGTCTTGGTCCAGTTTTCGGGGATGAACTGGATGCGTTTGGTTTCGACCGCCGCGATGGCTTTCTCGGCGAGTGGTTTGGTGCGCACGAACCACTGCGTGGAGATGAGCGGCTCGACCACCGTCTTGCAGCGATCGCACTTGCCCACGGCGAGCGCGTAGGGCTCGATCTTTTCGAGCAGGCCAAGGCGCTCCAGGTCTTCCACCACGCGGCGGCGGGCCTCGAAGCGGTCCAGGCCGGCGTAGGGGCCGGCTTCGGCGGTCATGCGGCCGTTCTCGTCGATGACCTTGATGCGCGGCAGGTTGTGACGCTTGCCGGCTTCGAAATCGTTGGGATCGTGGGCGGGGGTGACCTTGACTGCGCCGGTGCCGAATTGGGGATCGGCGAGATCGTCGAGAATCACGGGGAGCTGGCGATTCATCAGCGGCAGCTCGACGGTGCGTCCGTGCAGGTGGAAGTAGCGCGGGTCTTGGGCGTTGACAGCGACGGCGGTGTCGCCCAGCATGGTTTCGGGACGGGTGGTGGCGACCACTACGTGGTCGCCGTGGCTGGTGGTTGGTGG
>PMVV01000128.1 GCA_003166475.1 Bryobacterales bacterium
GACGATCGTTGTTTGTCGTCTGCGCACCGCTCTCGAACATGGCAGGCCACGAAAAACGATGGCCTGCCCCACGGCTAAATTAGAGCTTCACGGTGACCGTTTTTACTTCCGTATATTGCTGCAGTCCGTACTCGCCCAGTTCTCGGCCAATGCCCGACTGCTTAAACCCGCCGAAAGGAGCCGCTGCGTCGAACACGTCGTAGCAGTTGACCCAAACGGTGCCGGCACGTACGCTGTTGGCGATGGCGTGCGCTTTGCCGATGTCGCGAGTCCATACGGCGGCGGCCAGACCATATATAGTTCTGTTGGCTCTCTCGACAACCTCGGCCATGTCCTTGAACCTGATGATGCTCATCACCGGACCAAAGATCTCTTCCTCGGCGATTTTCATGTTGTCCTGTACATCCGCGAATACGGTGGGTTCGACGAAATAGCCGCGGTCGCCCCAGCGGCCACCGCCGCATAGAAGGGTCGCGCCCTCGCGCTTGCCGGAGTCGATATACCCGAGCACTTTGTCGAATTGCGCCTGGTCAACCTGAGGCCCCTGCTCGGTGGAAGGGTCGAAGGGGTCGCCCACCTTCCGCGCCTTGGCGCGAGCCACGCTCTTTTCCACGAACTCGTCATAGCACTTGTCTTCAACGAAGAGCCGGGAGCCGGCGCAGCAGCATTGCCCCTGGTTGAAGAAGAGCGCGAAATGCGACCCTTCGATGGCCTGGTCCATGTCCGCGTCGGCAAACACGATGTTTGGGCTCTTTCCACCGAGTTCCAGGGTCACGCGTTTCAGATTGGAGTGGGCGGAAGCCTCCATGATCAGGTGGCCCACTTCAGTGGAACCGGTGAACGCCACTTTGTCCACATCCATGTGATTGGCGATGGCAGCGCCGGCTGTGGGGCCGAAGCCAGGCAGCAGGTTGACTACACCCTCCGGGAAGCCCGCCTCCACGATCAACTCGCCAACGCGCAAGGCACTGAGCGGGGTCTGTTCTGCCGGCTTCATCACGACGGTGTTGCCGGTGGCCAGCGCCGGGCCCAGCTTCCAGGCCTGCATAAGCAACGGAAAATTCCACGGGATGATCTGTCCCACCACGCCCACCGGCTCGTGGCGCGTGTAGCAGAAGTAATCGCCTGCGATCGGTATGGTCTTCCCTTGCACCTTATCCGCCCAGCCTGCGTAGTATCGGTAGCATGCGATGGTAAGGGGCAGATCGGCGGCTTTGGCCACCTGGTAAGGTTTGCCGTTATCGAGCGATTCCAGCAACGCCAGTTCGTCGGCGTGTTGCTCGATCAGATCGGCAAGCCGGCCGAGCATCCGGCCCCGATCGGCGGCGGGCATCTTCCGCCATGGGCTTCTAGCGTCGAAGGCCGCGCGGGCGGCGCGGACGGCCTTATCGACGTCGGCGGAATCGGCCTCTGCCACCTGGGCGATTTCTTCCCCGGTGGCCGGATTTGTGGTGGCGAATGTCCGGCCGGATTCGCTGTTTACCCAGCGATTGTTAATCAACAGTCTGGTCGCTTTAATGGCGACCGGGGTTTCGACAGTAGCTATTGCAGACGCCATGGTCTATTCTCCTTGGTGCATCGATGCGGCCCGATGCCAGCCGAGTGTTTTAAGGGGGCCTATGCCCTCTCCCCGAGATTGCCCTCTTTCGATGACAGTGTACCGTAGAACAAACAACCCGTGGGGGTGCAGGCGGCCGGCGGTGCTTAACCGTTTCAGTCAATCAGAATCCCGACTGTGTGCGATATAGTCCCCCACAATTTGGGCTAGTTCTTCCAGGAAGGCGCGGTCGGAATCGGCAAAAGCCGCGGGAATGTGACTGTCAATATCCAGTTCGCCGGCAACCTTGTTCCGGACGAATATGGGAACTACGATCTCCGAGCGCGTCTTGATCGAGCAGGACAGATAACGCGGATCGGCATGGACATCGTCCACGACAACGGTCGAGGCCGAAGCTACCGCCGCTCCACAGATCCCTTGATGGACAGGAATTCTCACGTGCGGCGTCGGTTCGCCCACAAACGGGCCCAGAACCAACATCTTGGGGTCCGCCGGGTCGAGCATGTAGAAGCCGGCCCAGTTATAATGCGGCAGCCGTTCGGAAATGGCTTTGACCACTCCTCCCTGCAGCGCCTCAAGCGACGAAGATGCGGAGGCCAACTGGCGCGCAAGGTCGAGAATCGAAGTGAAGCGCTCCGAATAGGCGGGCCGATCCATTTTCGAATAGCTTAACAGGCTGAACCTCCTCGCGGACGCCACCCAGGGAAGTAAAATGGCTCGAGGGGGTGCTCATGTTTTTTCGAACTGTCTTGCGCTATGTGACGGCCGGCCTTCTTCTGGCGGCCGGCACGGATTTCGCCGCTCCCAACCCGCCGATTCCGCCGCCATCCACCGATGTTCCCCTTGCCGCAAAGACGGGAAAAGAAACCGCCGTCTTCGCCGGCGGCTGCTTTTGGGGTGTGCAGTCCGTGTTTCAGCGCGTGAAGGGTGTGCTGTCCACCGCCGCCGGATATTCCGGTGGAGATGCCAAGACCGCCTCCTATAGACAGGTGGTTACCGAGACAACCGGGCATGCGGAATCGGTCGAGGTAGTCTACGATCCATCGCGCATCACCTATGGCCAATTGTTGCGCGTTTACTTTTCGGTCGCACACGATCCGACGCAGTTGAACAGGCAAGGGCCGGATGTGGGAACCTCATACCGGTCGGCGATTTTTTTTACGAACGAGGAGCAGAAGCGGCTGGCGAATGCGTACATCGGGCAGCTAGACCGGCAGAAAGTTTTTCCAAAACCAATCGTGACCGAAGTGACGCCCCTCAAGGCGTTCTACCGCGCAGAGGACTACCATCAGGACTACGCTTACTATAATCCCGATAATCCTTATATCCAGGTTTGCGATCGGCCGAAGATTGCCGCGTTGAAGCAGCAGTTTCCAGAACTGTTTGTCGAGTACAAACCCAAGCGGTAGCTAATGCGAGAGAGGCGATGTAACAAGTTACCCGCAAGGATTTGCCGGTGTACTGTCCGCAATGAACTGGATGCTGCGCACGGCTCTCGAACTCGGCAGGCCACGAAAAACGATGGCCTGCCCCACAGCTAAATTTGCTGCCCAGTTATTTCCTGGACACCGCATTTTCCGAATCCCCGATGGCCCCTTCATGGCGAGAGCGCCTCCCATCAGCGGGCCAACACGTATAAGTGGAAGAACCCACCGACGTGGCCGGGGAAGGCGGCGGCGTCCCAACCCAGTTGCCAGGCGACCAGCCGCCATGCAGATGATGGAAGGTCGCGAAGATTTGCAATTGGAAGGCGGGCAATTTTGCCCCAGGCCACGATTGGCCGCCCTCCAAGGCGATGCTGGGGTTTACGGGTCGCGCCGGGCTAATGCCGATCGCGCATTGTGCCGAATAACCTATTGGAACAGTTGCATCGATGAATGGCCCACCCAATCGCCTGTCGGTATTACTCGTCGAAGACGACCCCGATTACGCAACTCTGATCCAGCAGTGGCTGGACGGAGCCGGACCGGATCCCGGATTTGCGCTGAGCTGGACCGAATCGCTGAGCGCGGCCCTGAGCCGTCTGGCGCGGGGGGGCATCGACATCGTGCTGCTCGATCTGGGCCTTCCCGACAGCCATGGAATCGAGACCTTCCTGGCTCTCCACAGCCGGTGCGCCGAGGTTCCGGTGATTGTCCTGAGTTCCGCCGATAGCGAGCCGATGGCCCTGCAGACCATCCGCCACGGCGGAGAAGACTACCTGGTGAAGAGCACCTGCACGCGCGACCTGCTGGTGCGCAACATATCGCACGCGGTGGTGCGGCATCGGCGGCAGGCCGGGGCGGGTGCGGCGGGCGACATCGAAAGCAAGGTGGTGGCGGTCATCGGGGCGAAGGGAGGCACCGGGACCACCACGGTGGCTTGCACGCTGGCGGCGGAACTGCGGCTCCAGAGCAACGACACGGTGCTGCTGGCAGGCCTGGACATGGATTCGGATCTGCTGGGGTTCCTGATGGGAGTGACCAGCCGCCTTTCCATTCTGGATGCCGCGCAGAACGTGGAGCGCCTGGATGCCACGTTTTGGGAGAGCCTGGTGACGGAGGTAGGGGGAGTGCATGTGGTCCAGTCGCCGGGCCTCGGCCATGGCGGCGACACGGACCAGCCCAGCGTATTGCAAGCGATCCAATTCGGAAAAGGGCTGTATCGATGGACGGTGCTGGATTTAGGGAGGCTGCGAAGCGGCAACCTGGCGCTGCTCGAGCTGGCCACGGAAGCGGCCCTGGTGACCACGGATTCCATCGCGTCGCTGCATGAGGCCAAACGCGCCGTCGAAGTGCTGGGCGCCGGCGGAGTCGACCGCGAACGGGTTCATCTCATTGTGAATCGCGTGGATGAAGCCGCGGAAACGCTGAGCACCAGCGAGCTGATTAAGTTTTTCGGAGTGGAAGTGTGCGCGCGCTTGCCATATGACGGGGAGGCGCTGGCCAGCGCTCTCCTGGAAAGAAAGCCGCCGGCGGAGTCCAGCGCCTTCCGTTCAAATCTGAGAGACGTGGCGCGTAAATTGTTGGGTCTCGAAGAGCTCAAGCGCAGGCGGACGATTCCCGGCCTGCTGTCTTTCCTGACCGGGAGCAAGCGCCGGGAACCCAGCGCCAACGAGGCAGCCATTTGCTCATAGAGAACCAAAAGCGCGACGGTCTGCGTATCCTGGTAGTCGGCGGCGACCCCGGTTTGGCCGAAAAGGTCCGGCAATGCGTTGCCCAAAGCCAGCCGCCGGCGTCCGTGCAATGGTTGAGAAACGCCGCGCTGGCGTTGGCGCGCGTAGGCGGCGGCGACATCGATGCCGTGGTCGTCGATCCGGCTTCGACCCGCCCCGGCGGCGACGACCTGGGGGATTTGCCGGAACGGCTGCGCGGGGCTTCGAAGCGGACGCAGACCATCGTTGTTTCGGAGTCGCGCGACTGGACGGCGGACCTGCGGCGAATCGTCGCGGCGGGCGTCCGCCATGCGGAAACGTCCGGCCCGCGCCCCGCAGCCCGCGAGGCGCGCAAAACCAAGATCATCGGGTTGCTGGGCGCGAAGGGCGGCGTGGGCGCCACCACCGTCGCCTTGAACATGGCCGTGGCCCTGGGAGAGAAGTGCGCGGTGGTCCTCGCAGAATTTGGCGCGGGCAACGATACGCTGGCGCTGCACGTTCGGACTACCGCCAAATCGGCGCAGCGTCCGGGCGCCGCGCTGGACGGCTTGTGGCCGGTAAAAGGGATTCCGGGGCTGCGCCTGGCTCTGGCGCAAGACGGACTCTCCCCCGAAACGGCGGCCGGCGCGTTGGAAGCCATGGAGGCCGAGGCGGATTACCTGGTCCTCGACCTCGGGTCGGCCTTGACGCCGTTGGTGAAGAGCGCGCTGCCCCGGCTGGACGCTCTCGGGCTGGTTGTAGATCTGGAGATATTGTCGGTGGAATGCGCGCGGCGAGTGGTGAGCGCGATCGGGCAGCCCGACCTCGGTCCGCGCGGGGGCATCGGAATCGTAGTGGTGAATCGCGCTTCTCTGGCGTGCCCTATCGGCGTGGATGAAGTGCAAAGATTGGTCGGAGTGCCGGTTTGGGGGGCCGTGCCTCCCGCCGGCGATCTCTGCAGCGCCGCACAGAAGGCGCGGCGTCCCGTGGTCACCTTCCAACCGGAGAGCCTCGCTGCGCAGAGCTTGGTTCAGGTTGCCTCTTCCTTCGCCGAGCTGACCTGAGCGGGCAAGGCTGGAAGACAGAAGGCAGAAGTCAGAAGGCAGAAGTCAGAAGGCAGAAGACAGAAGGCAGGGCTGGGAGCCTATCGCCGCACACTTTTCAATATCGCCCATGCGAGCAGAATTTGGGGTGACTGGCACGTCGCTGCCCCCAGGCAGACCTCCAAACCGCGCGGGTCCCCTTGGACCCACTCTGAATCAAGGCCTTTGACGATCGCGACAGGCCGACGAGGGCGTC
>PMVV01000443.1 GCA_003166475.1 Bryobacterales bacterium
GTGCTCCTGGTAAGCGCGGATCAGAATATCCGGCGGCACTTTGATCCCCAGATTGATCACCTGGTAGCCGTTGTTGCTCAGGATGATCTCGACCAGGTTCTTGCCGATATCGTGTACGTCGCCCTTCACCGTGGCCAGGACGATCTTGCCGCGCGCCGCCGAATCCGCCTTCTCCATGAACTGCTCGAGGTGCGTTACGGCAGCCTTCATGGCTTCGGCGGATTGCAGCACCTCGGCCACAATCAGCTCATTGTTATTGAACAGCCGCCCCACTTCGGCCATGCCCGTCATGAGCGGGCCATTGATGATTTCGAGCGGCGTGGCGCCTTCCGCGCGCTTGCGGTCCAGGTCGGCGACGAGGCCGTCCTTGGTGCCTTCGATGATGTAGTTCGCCAGGCGCTGGTCCAGCGCCAGGTCCTCGGCGCGGACTTTGATGCGTGCGCCGGTCTTGCGGAAGTGTTCGGCGATCGCCGCGATGTGGAACTGGTTGATGGCGGCGCGCTGCTCCAGGCTTTGTTGCCGCCAGTCTTCGGGCGCGAGCTGTAGATCCTCCGGACCGCCCGCCGGCGGCGTGTTGAACAGCAGGCTCTCTGCCAGGCGCCGCTCATCCTCCGGAATCGACGCGAAACGTTCCAGTTTCTCGGCGTTGACAATGGCCAGATCCAGCCCGGCCTTGGTGCAGTAATAAAGGAAGACCGAGTTCACCACCTCGCGCGCGGCGGCGGGCAGGCCGAATGAGACATTGGAGATCCCCAGCACTGTCTTGACATAGGGGATGTGTTCCTTGACCAGCCGCACCGCTTCGATGGTCTCCACCGCGCCGCCGATGTAGTTGGCATCGCCTGTAGCGCACGGAAACACCAGCGGATCGATGATAATATCTTCCGGCGCGATGCCGTACTTTCCGTTGAGCAGTCTGACTGACCGCTCGGCCACCGCCAGTTTCCGCTCGCGGGTGAACGCCTGCGCCTGCTGCTTGTCTTCATCGATGCAGCCGACAATCAGCGCTGCGCCGTAAGCCTTCGCAATCGGACAGGTGCGCTCAAACTTCTCTTCGCCATCCTCCAGGTTGATCGAGTTAATGATCGACTTACCCTGGCAGTAAGTCAGCGCCAGTTCCATGGCGCGCGGATCGGTGGTGTCTATCATCACCGGCGCTTTGATCTTACGAATCAGTTTCTCGTAAAACGGCGGGACGTCTTTGATCTCGTCGCGGTCGGTGCTCTGCAGACACACATCCACGATGTGCGCGCCATTCTTCACCTGGCGGCGGCCGATCTCGGTGGCCTCTTCCCACTTCTCCTCGGCCATCAGATTCTTGAACAGCCGCGAGCCGATCACGTTGGTACGCTCGCCCACGATCAGCGGCCGGTTGCTGTCCTCGGCCTCCACCAGCTCGATGCCGGAATAATAAGCCCGATGCGCGGACGGCTTCAGTGCGCGCGGCTTCCTGCCCTCGGCCATCTGCGCCACCATCTTGATATGCGCGGCCGTGGTGCCGCAGCATCCGCCCACCAGGTTGAGCCACCCGTGCTCCACGAAACGGTCCAACTGCTCGGCGAACGACTGTGGCGTTTCGTTGTACTCGCCTTCCACATTCGGCAGGCCGGCGTTCGGATAGCAGGACACGCGCGTGGATGCCATCTCGCTCAGCGTGCGCAGATGGTCCGTCATGAATTCCGGACCCGTGCCGCAGTTTAGCCCCGCGGCGAGCAGATCGGCGTGCTCGATCGACGCGTACAGCGCATCGGCGGTCTGGCCCGCCAGCATGGTCCCCATGGTTTCGATGGTGCCCGAAACCATCACCGGAATGCGGCGGTCGAGTTCGCGCGCCAACCGCCCGATTGCCAACAGACCCGCCTTGATGTTGCGCGTATCCTGGCAGGTTTCGAGCAGCAGGATGTCCACGCCGCCATCGATCAGCGGCTTGGCAAGATCGTAGTAATCCTGCTGCAGATGGTCGAATGAGATGGTGCGGCTGATAGTGATGCTTTTGCGCGTCGGCCCCATGGAGCCGGCCACGAAGCGCGGCTTGCGCGAGGTCGAGAATTCGCCGGCCGCCTGGCGCGCCAGTCGCGCCGCCGCGGCCATCAGTTCGTAGGATTCGCCATCGACCCCGTAATCCACCAGGTCGCTCTTGGTCCCATTGAACGAGTTGGTTTCGATGATGTCTGCGCCGGCTTCCAGATACGCGCGGTGGATGCCTAGCACCACGTCCGGCCGCGTTTTCACCAGGATTTCGTTGCAGCCCTCCAGCACCGGCCCGCCGAAATCCGCGGCGGTGAGCTGCGCCTGTTGCAGCATGGTGCCCATGGCGCCGTCGATGACCAGAATGCGGCTGTCGAGTGCGTGAACCAGGGCTTCGCGGCGTTCTTCACTGGCGGTCATGGATGAGAGGGTGTATCTTATGATTCTAACAGTTATGACAAGAAGAACCGTATTCCAACTGGCGGGCGCGGCGGCGGCCCTGCCCTCCTTGAGCGCCCAACCGGCCCCGTTGAAGGGCCGTCTGAAACAATCGGCAGCGCGCTGGTGCTACAGCAAGATCGGCCTCGACGACCTGGCACGGGAGGCGGCGCGCATCGGACTGAAAGGCATCGACCTGATCGATTACAAGGAATGGCCCACGGTGCAGAAGTACGGGCTGGTGCCGGCCATGACGCCCGGCGCGGGCGGTATAGCCGACGGCTTCAACCGCAAGGAGAATCACGACAAGCTGGTACGCGAAATGGAGGAAAACATCCCGCGAGCCGCTGCTGCCAAGGTGCCCAACGTGATCACGTTCTCGGGCAACCGGCGCGGCCAGGCCGACGCCGAAGGACTGGACAACTGCACCATCGGCCTGAACCGGGTGAAGAAGCTAGCCGAAGACAAAGGCGTGACCGTTTGTGTGGAACTGCTCAACAGCAAGATCGACCACCACGACTATCAGTGCGATCACACCGCCTGGGGCGTGGAACTGATCAAGCGCGTGGACTCGCCGCGGGTGAAGCTGCTGTATGACATCTATCACATGCAGATTATGGAAGGCGATATCATCCGCACTATCCGGCAGAACATCCAGTACATCGCGCACTTCCATACCGGCGGTGTGCCCGGACGGCATGAACTGGATGGCACGCAGGAGCTACAATGGCGGGCGGTAGCGGAGGCCATCGTGGGTACCGGCTTCACCGGCTACTTCGCGCACGAATTCGTGCCCACACGCGATCCGATCACGTCGCTGGAAGAGGCCGCGAAGTTGTGCGACGTGTAGCCTCAGCGCAGGGGCAGCTTACGGATGCGGACCGCTCTATTATCAACCGTGACGGCCGATCCGTAATCGAGCGCTTCCCGGCAGGTCTCCCAGACCCTCCTGATAAGCGCGGCCTGCCCCTCGGCGCCAAGCCCTTCAACTCGAATGAAGACGACCGAGGGCCCTGTGGATTGGGCGAGCGCGAGATGCCGGTGAAAATCGTGGTCGAGCGTGATACAAACCCGGTCTTCCTGTCGCGCAACCCTCAGAATATCCTGGTCGTCGGCCCGCTGGAGACCAACCTCGGCCACGTGAACCGCGTCCCAACCTGTCGCGCGCAGCAGTGCAGCGGCTCTGGGCGCCAATCCTTGATCGAGCAGCACTCGGATCATGCGACGCTATCGGCGTATTTGATCTCGTCATCAACCGACGCAGCGGCGTAGCGAAGGGCCTGTTGCAGATCCTCTTCCTCCAGAAAGGGATACTCGCGAAAGAGCTCTTCCCGGTCCGGGTGAGTGGCGAGGATCTCCAGCACACGCCTTACAGTAATCCGCATGCCACGAATGCACGGCTTGCCGCCACACTTGCCGGGTTCGACTGTTATGCGGTCCAATGCGGCGTTCTCGCTCATACGAGCCTAGTCTAGCGCGTTTGGTCCCAACCACGCGGGGAATCTCTAGGGGGTAGGGGTGAGTTGAGTGCTATGCCGGCATTGCGCAGGTCTTCAGAGCCTGGACATGCCGATCCAGTGATTCGATTTCCTCGCCAAGTCCGTCCCCATGCGCCCAGCCCGGCCGGCGATTTTCTCCCCGTTGCTCTGCACGGTCTCCGCCCAGGTCCCGATCTCGCTCAAGTAGCCCAGTTGCCTTTCGATGGCTCTGGCCGCAAGCTCGATTGCGTTTACGGCTTCTCTATTTTCGACCGCCTCGTGGCCCTCGCGAATCACGAGTGCCCGGGCGACGCTGAGCGCAGCTTTGATGAATAGGTCCGATGCGGGATCGTCGGGATCCCAGGTTATGACGAGGTCGTTTCCAATGCCGGTCGCGTGAGTCCTTCGGGCGCTTCGCCCCCGCTGGTTCTCGACCAAGGTCGGCCCCGCGATGCGGCGGCGATCCGACGGCAGGGTGGACACGATTGCGTGCACGTTGGCGAGATCGGAATGTCCAGGGCGGAGGATCGCGAGATCGTGGCTTGGGCGCGCCAGCATCGGCGCACTGTGGTCACCCTCTATGCGGACTTTCACGCCGAGTTGGCCGTTTTCGGGGCATTGATGTCCGCGAATATCGGGCAGCGTTGATGCAGGGTGCATGATATCGGTGACCGGGAGAAAGACCAGGCTCCGATGGCTGCCGGTTGGCACCGTGTGAAGAAGCTGGCCGAAGACAGCGGCGGAAGCGTCTGCGTGGAGCTGTCGTAGCCTAATAAGATAAGACATGCGACCGTTATTTGCCCTATCTCTCGTTGTAGCCGTGGCCACCAGCGCCTCCGGCCAGACTTACACGATGCAAACGGTGGCCGGTGGGGCGTTGCCAGTGAATATTCCGGGCCCCAGCGCCAGCCTGGGTACCGTGAACGGGGTGACAGTCGATACCGCGGGGAACGCGTTTATCGTGGTGGGCAATTACCACGTTGTGCTACGCATAGATGCCGCCAGCGGAACGGTCACACTGGCGGCCGGCAACGGGATACCGGGCTACAGCGGCGATAACGGCCCCGCCACCAGCGCACAACTGAACTACCCTCAGGGCGTTGCCGTGGACGCATCGGGCAATTTGTACATCGCGGATTCGAACAACAATCGCATTCGCAAGGTGTCCGGCGGAGTCATTACGACCGTAGCCGGAGACGGCAACTTTGGCTATAACGGCGACGGCATGCCGGCTACCGACGCCTGGCTGAATGGACCCAACGGCCTGACTGTGGACTCCGCCGGCACTATCTTCATCGCGGACACCGGCAACGGCCGCATCCGCAAAGTGTCGGGCGGATCGATCGCCACGGTAGCCGGAAACGGGGGCTTTGGCTATAACGGCGACAATATCGCGGCCACCAGCGCGGAATTCACCTCGCCATCCGGCGTGGCCGTAGATTCCGCCGGCAACCTGTATATCGCGGATCTGGGAAACCATCGTGTCCGCAAGGTCTCCGCGGGAATGATCACGACCGTGGCAGGCACCGGAACCCCCGGGTATAACGGCGGCAGCATTCCAGCGGCGAGCGCCGAACTCGATGGTCCTTGGGGCGTCGCCGTGGACGCTTCCGGCAATCTGTACATCGCCGATACCGACAATAATCGCATTCGCAAGGTAGCTGGCGGAGTCATCACCACGGTGGCAGGGGATGCGGGCTTTGGTTATGCCGGCGATAACGTCGCAGCCACCAGCACCTCATTGTATGCGCCCTTTGGCGTGGCGCTGGATGCTTCGGGCAATCTGTACATTGCCGACACGGTCAACTACCGGCTGCGCAAGGTCTCGGGAGGCATCATCACGACGCTGGCGGGCGGCGGCGCTCCCGTAGGCCAGAACGGCCCTGCCATCAACGCGCAGTTGGAGTCTCCCATGGGCATCGCCGTAGATCCTTCCGGCAACCTGTACATCGCGGATTCTGTCGCCAGCCGCGTGTTCGAGGTCTCTGCCGGCATCATCGGCGTGGCGGCCGGAAACGGTATCAACGGCTTCGGCGGCGACGGGGGCCCGCCCACCAGCGCTAATTTGGCCGGTCCCATGGGGGTCGCGGTAAGTTCCTCAGGCCAGCTTTACATAGCGGACTTCATCAATGAGTGCATTTGGGAAGTTTCGGGCGGCGTCATCACCACGGTGGCAGGAAATGGAACCATCTATGACAGTGGCGACAACGGTCCCGCGGTGAACGCCGGGCTGGGGGGCCCGGTTGGCGGCGCGGTGGACTCATCAGGCAATCTCTACATCGTGGACAACTCCAGCAGCACCATCCGCGAGATTTCGAACGGGACCATTACTACCGTGGCTGGGAACGGAACTCAGGGTTACGGCGGAGATGGCGGTCCGTCAACGCACGCCGAGTTGTACACCCCCTGGGGTATCGCCGTAGACTCCTCCGGAAACATCTATATCGCCGACACATACAACGACCGCATTCGCAAGGTTTCAAACGGAGTGATCACCACGGTGGCCGGCACCGGGGTCGAGGGCTACAATGGCGACGGAGGCCCGGCGACAAGCGCTTTGCTAAGTCAGCCGGAGGGCGTTGCGGTAGACTCGTCCGGAAATCTCTACATCGCAGACTCCGGTAACGGGCGCGTCCGCAAGGTCTCCGGTGGAGTGATCGCGACGATCGCCGGCCCTGGGACGAACCAATGCGCGGGGCCCACCAGCGTGGCTCCCTCCGGCATGGCCCTCGACCTCCAGGGCGACGTGTACGTATCCGATGTCAACAGCCATCGTGTCTGCATGATGGTGCCCTCCGGTCCTTCGTGCGCGTACGCCGTCAGCCCGCTGGCGTTCACCGCGGATTCCTCCGGCGGCAATTTCACGGCCAACATTCAAACGACATCCGGCTGTCAATGGGCGGTGCAGGGCCTGCCTGATTGGATTACTCTGTCAAGGAACGCGGTCAGCTCCGGTCCCGCCACAGTAACGCTGGCCGTGGCCCCCGGCGCCGGTGGGGGGCGCGCCGCTGCGGTTTCCATCGCGGGGCTTTCCGTCCGGGTCACGCAAACGGGCACCGGCCTAAGTCCGGCGCTGAACCCCGGCGGAGTGGTGAACGCGGCGAGCTATGCGTATCCCATAGCTCCGGGCAGCATCGCCGCGGCCTTCGGGGATCTGCTGGTGGCTTCAGCGTCGACCGGCGGCAGTTCCCCGTTGCTCACCAGCCTCTCCGGGCTGTCTCTCCAGTTTGGAGACGCCACCGAAGCGCCCCTGTTCTTCGCTTCAACCGGGCAGGTGAACTTCCAAGTGCCGTGGGAATTAGCCGGGCAAACGCAAACCACCATTGCCGCCGCGTTCAACGGCCAGATCGGCGCCGCGCAGACGTTGAGCCTCGCGCCGTTCGCGCCGGGAATCTTCAGCATGAGTTCGCAGGGGAACGGGCAGGGCGCGATCCTGGACGCGTCTTACCATCTGGTCGATTCTTCCAACCCGGCTACCGCGGGCAGCAGTGTCCTGATTTTCTGTACGGGCCTCGGCGCGGTGACCAATCAGCCTCCGACCGGCTCGCCCGCGGGCGACACCCCGTTCTCCGAAACGGCTATTATGCCGACAGTGACTATCGGCGGGGCGCCAGCCCAGGTGACGTTCTCGGGCCTCGCGCCTGGTTATGTAGGCCTGTATCAGATGAACGTGCAGGTGCCCGCCGGGCTGACGGCGACCAATGCCGCGCCGGTTGTGATTTCCGGGGCCGGCGTCACTTCGAACACTGTGACGATGGCCCTGCAATGAGGTGTTTCGGTGGGCCAGACGATCGGTTTTTGTCGTCTGCCAGCGTCCCCGAAGGCGGCAGACCACAAAAGGCGATGGTCTGCCCCACCAAAGGGAACAAGTAATGGGGCTAATTAAGGTGAATCTTACGGACGGTCGCTCTCCAGAATCTGCACTACCCTGTCGCGCAGGGGTGTAAGATCGCTTTCAACCACTTTCCAAACCTCGTCCGCGTCGATCTCGAAGTAATGATGGACCAGGATATTGCGCAGGCCAGCCGCCTCAGCCCAGACCCGATCGGGGTAATGCTGCCGGAACTCTTGTGTAAGGGCCCGTGCTGCCTCCCCAATGATCTGCAGATGATGCAGGACCCACACCTGCAGCATCTCGTCCGACTCGAACGTCCGTCGTCCACCGCCGGTCTTTGCCAGAATATGGTCCGCGGCCTTCAGGATATCCTTGAGCCGCTCCCTGTCGTCTCTCACAGGGGAACGGCTTCCCGCAGCACGCGGTCGCGTACGCCCGGACGAAGCATCCGCTCAGTGGCAACGTCCACCGGGGCATGCAGAATATCCTGGAGGCCGGTAAGCAATCCACCCAGGTCCATCAGCGTCCTGTCCGGATCGAGATCAACGAGGAAGTCGATATCGCTCGAGGGCGAACTGTCGCCGCGGGCTACCGAGCCAAAGATCCGGATATTGCGCGCACCGTAACTGGTCGCTAAACTGAGGATCTGCTCTTTGTTCGCCGCGCGCAGTTCTTCGAGCTTCATTCCTCTATTGTGCCCGATCCCGCCCATCGGCCTCAACACCTAGACCGGCCAGCGCCTTCACCGCCGCCCCATGCGCGATTACGACATCCGGATCGCGCTGCAATGCGTCGAAGTATTGCCCGCGGAATCCCGGGCCCGACTCGGCCGGCGTCAGCAGCGCGCGCGCCTGCGCCAACAGACGGGCGGCGTCCGCCGCGGTGGCCGGCTCTTCGGCGTCCAGCGTCTCGTCGATCATCACAATCAGCTCCGACAACTCGTGCAGCCAGGCGAAGAAAGGATCGTGCAGCACCAGGTTCAACATCTGCCCGCTGGACTTGATGCGCTCGACGTCGTGGTCGTAGCGCACGCGCTCGGAATCGAGCAGCGCCTTGTGATGTGTCAGCAGCACGTGCCGTAGTTGGGTCAGACGTTCGCGCGTGGCATCGGCCATGCAGCCATGTTAGCGCGGTTACTCGTGGCGCAGTGCAGCCATGGGGTCCACGCGCGCAGCGCGGCACGCCGGCATCGCACAGGCCAGCGCGGATACCGCCAGCAGCACGCCCGCGACCGCCAGAAACGTCGGCGGATCGGTGGCGGTGACTCCGTAAAGCAGGCTCGCCAGCGCGCGCATGGCCGCGAGCGACGCCAGCAATCCCGCGGCCAGACCGGCGAGCACTGGGCGCAGTCCTTGCCCCACAATCAGCTTGTGCACGCTGCCTGGCTGCGCGCCCAGCGCCATGCGAATGCCGATTTCACGCGTGCGCTGGCTCACCGAATAGGAAATCACGCTGTATACGCCCACCGCCGCAAGGCATAAAGCGAAGCCGGCCAGCGCCGCCAGCAGCAGCATCGAGAAGCGCCGGCGCATCAGCGAGTCGCTCAGGTTTTGCTCCATGGTGGCGATTTTGTAGACCGGCAGGTTGCGGTCCAGATCGTGCACGCGCTGCTGGATCGCGGAGACCAGCGCCAGCGGATCGCCTGTCGTGCGTACCGCCAGGTTCATGAACGGACGCGGCGCCTGCAAGGCAGGATGATAAATGACCGGCCGTGGGTTATTCATCAGGTTACGGTCTTTGACGCCGCCCACGATGCCCACGATCTGGGAGGTGTCGCCGGGCTTCTGGCTGACCCTGGCATCGATCAGGAACTGGCCGATGGCGTCGCCTTTCGGAAAGAAGCTCTTCGCGAATGTCTCGTCGACGAGGGCCACCCGCCGTACACCGGCGTTGTCCTGCTCCGTGAAGAGGCGCCCCTGCTTCAATGGAATGCCCAGGGTTTGAAAGTATCCTGGCATGGCGATCCGTTTCTGCACATCGGGAACAGCTTCCGATGTGGGCCAGGGGCGTCCGGCGATCTGAAAATCGCCGCCGCCGGCACCCGCTCCAAAGGGCAGGCCGTCGATGGCACTCGCCGACACCACGCCGGGCAGCGCCCCAACGCCCGCCAGCAGTTCCGAGTAGAACGCGGTAACGCGCGCCGGATCGCGATACTGAAGCGGCGGCAGGCTGATGCGCGCGGTCAGCAAATGCTCCGGCCGAAAGCCCGGATTCGTCTGCCACAGGCGCGCATAACTGCGCAACAGCAGGCCCGCGCCCGCCAGCAACATGACGGAAAGCGCCACCTCCGCGACCACCAGCAGGCTGCGCAGCCGGCTGCTCGACCGGTTGCGGCGCGCCGGCCGAAGCTGGGACGCACTCAGCGCCGGCGCCAAGCCAAAAACAAGGCTGGTCACAACCGCCGCGGCGATCGCAAACAGCACCGCCAGGCCGTTGATCCGCACCGTCTGCCAGCGCAGCAGTTCTCCAGAGCCGAAGCGAATGAACAACTCCAGTACCCAGACGCCGATCCCGAGACCGGCCGCTCCAGAAATCGCGGCCAGCAGCAGGCTCTCGGTGAGCAGTTGCCGCACGATCCGCGCGCGTCCTGCGCCCAGGGCGATGCGCAGGCCAAGCTCCTTCTGGCGGGCGGTGGCGCGCGCCAGCAGCAGGTTGGCCACGTTCACGCAGCCGATCAGCAACACCATGCCGACCGCGCCCAGCAGCACCAGCAGAGGCGTGCGCAGTTCGCCCGCAACCGAACCGGCCAGCGGATCGAGCTCGATGCTCCAATCCGCCGGATACCATTTCGGCAGGTTGCGGGTCATGCGGGCGGCCACCAGTTTCATCTCCGCGCGGGCCTGTTCGAGGGTCACCCCGGGCTTCAAGCGCGCCACCACGTCGGTGTTTTGATGGCCGCGCGCGTTGGGGTCCAGTTGCGCCGGAGTGAATGCCAGCGGCACGTAGAGTTGCGCCTGTTCCATGAATTGCAGAACCGGCGCCACCACACCGACCACGGTGAACTTCTGTGTATCGACTTCGATCTGTTTGCCCACGATGCGCGGGTCGGCCCCGAAGCGGCTCTTCCACAAGCCTTCGCCAAGCAGGGCGACGCGTTCTTTGCCAAGCTGCTCCTCTTCGGGACGGAACAGGCGGCCCGCCACGGGCTGGACACCCAGCATCGGGAACAGACTCGTAGAGACGCGCAGCCCGGCAACACGCACCGGCTCGGCATCGCCGGTCAGGTTGATGCTATTGGTCTCGATTGCCGCCATAGCGGAGAACGAGCGGCTCAGGTCGCGGTAATCGATGAAATCGAGCGCCGAGGCGTCCGATTTGAACAGCTCGAACTGCGGCATGTTCTTGGTAACCAGCACCAGTTGCGCGGCGTTCGGATAGGGCAACGGGTGCAGCAGCAGGGCATCCACCGTGGTAAATATCGCGGTGCTGGCGCCGATGCCTACGGCCAACGTCAGGATCGCGGTGAGGGCAAAGCCGGGGCTCTTGGCGAGGGTGCGCAGCGCATAACGCAGGTTGTGCATACACCTTTGACGTTAGCGGCGCCGCAACCGCTCGTCGATTTCCACCTGATATCCGCTCGCCAGCCGGTTGGTCTCGTTGGCCATACCCACCACTGCCATCAGTTCGGCGAACATGCCATCCGACATGCCGGCCTTGCGAGCGGCTGCCGTGTGCGACGCAATACAGTACGGGCACTGGTTGGAGGCGCTGACGGCTAGGTACACCATCTCCTTGGTCAGCGGATCGAGGGCGCCGGGCGCCATAATCTGCTTGATGCTCTCCCAGGTGCGCCGCAGCGTGACCGGATCGTGCGCCAGCGTTTTCCAGAAATTGGTGATCCAGTCCGTCTGGCGGGTGGCCATAATATCGTCATATACGGCCCGTACTTCGGGGATGGCGTCGTGGTATTCGATCATGAGGAAATTATACGCTGCCAGACAGCAGCTCGACATCCAGGCCGTCCAGCCTTGGGAAGCTCCGATCGAAAGTCACCAGGCTCAGGCCGGCAATCTTCGCAAACGCCGCAAGGTAGGCGTCTGCCCATAGCTTGGTCGCAGGCCTTGGCCGCAAGGTGGCCGCCTGGAATACTTCTTCAAAGCTGGCTGCCGTAGGCTCGGGCAGGAAGGCGACGCGCCCGTCCTCGAACCAGCGGTGGTACGCCGCCCACGCGCCCCGTTGGGTCATGATTTCTTCTCCCATCACCTGCGCATTCGTCAGCAGGCGCAGAAGACCCAACTGGGTGAAGCGGCAGAAGAACAACGAGGAATCGCCGGCGGAATCGAACCATAGTGCAGCGGCCGTGTGATGGATATGCCTGCTATGGGTGAGCGCGAGCCACACGTTGACATCAGGGAAACGGGATGATCTCATAGATCCGATCGTTGGTCAGGCGGAGCGTGCCGGGCTGTTTGGAGCGGACAATCGGCAGTCGGATGCGGTTGCTTCTTTTGCGCGTTCCGAGTTGGTTTTCAACTCCGCGCACAATCAGTTCCTTGACGGAACATCCCTGCTCGGCGGCGCTGACTTTCAGCCGGCGATAGACGGCATCCGGAATGTCCACCGTGGTCCGCACAATGGCATCCTACCATATTTATGGCTAGGCATAGACGCCCATCCGTGGCGGACGCGGCTTGCTCCGATGGCCGCCACTACGATATCACTAATGAGTGTGATGCGCTGGATGCTGGGAATGTTGATGGCCGCGATGGGCGCGCGGGGAGAGCCGACCCGCTACGAATTGCGCGGCCGTTTGGTTCCCGCCACGCGCGCGTCGGTGCGGCTCGATGGCGCCACCGCGCCCTTCGAGGACAGCACGCTGGCGGACGACGACGGGCATTTCCGCTTCCGCGGCTTGCTGGCCGGCGCTTACACGCTGGGCGCGTTCGCGCCGGGGCGCGGCGAGATGCGCCGCACCATCGAGGTGGGGCCCAGCCAGGCCGACGCCCGGAAGCGCATCGATCTGACCGTGGAGATGCGCGATGGGGAGTTCGAACCGCGCGATAGCTTGCGCCGCGGCGCCATCGTCTCCGCCAGCGAGTTGGCCATTCCGGAGCGCGCCCGCCGCGAGTATGAGGAAGCCGAAAAAAGGCTTGCCCGCCGCGACGCAGAGGGCGCCGTCGCGCATCTCGAGCGCGCCGCCGGGCTGGCGCCCCAGTTCTGGGAAGCGTGGAACCACCTGGGCACCATCGCCTATCAGGCCCGCGATTACATCCGTGCGGAGACCTGCTTCCGCAAGGCCCTGGAGGCCGATCCCGCCGCCTTTCAACCGCTGGTCAACCTGGGCGGCGTGTCGATCAATCTGAGTAAGTTCGAGCAAGCTTTGCAATATAACTTGTACGCGGCACTTACCCGGCCCCATGACGCGTTGGCTAACTCGCAGCTTGGCATGACTTACTTCTACTTAGATAAGCTGGACCTGGCCCGGAAGTATCTCACCGCCGCCAAACAGCTCGACCCCGCGCATTTTTCGCATCCGCAACTGGTGCTGGCGGAAATCGGCCTGCGCCGGCACGACCGGGCGGCGGCGGTGGGGGAACTGGCGGAGTTTCTGCAATATCACCCGGATGCGCCGGAAGCCGGCCAGATCAAACAGAAACTGGCGCAACTCAGCGCGCCGTCCGATCCGGCGCAAGCGTTTGCCGCCACCGGCATGGCGCGCACCTTTTCGGAAGCGCCGGAACTGACGCCGCTCGACGGCGTCCCGTATAGCGTGCTGGTGAAAGACGGCCGCTACTATCTGCTGAACCGCGACAGCGAGGGGCATGTCCGGCAAAGCGGCATCGATGCCACGATCGGCTCCGGCCGGCACGCGCGCGTGCTGTTGAGCCGCACCGCGGACGGCGGCTGGATGGAACTGCCGCTCGCCTGGTACGGCGCGGACGGCGGGCGATACGCCGCCAGCCCGGGCTTCGGTTTCTCGGCGAAATGCCTGATTTGCCATGCCCGCCAGAAAAGCGATCGGGCGGCCTCGTTCGGCTGTGCGAGTTGCCATGCGGCGGCCGGATCGGGTAGGCCCGGCCAGGCGGCGTGCCTCCAATGCCATCTGGATACCATCGGGCCCGATTCCGCCCACGGAACCGCACCCGCCGACGACGATAAGTTCGAACTGAACAGCGCGGGTTACCGGCTGCTCGAATCGCGCTGCTATCTGGGGTCGGCCGGCAAACTGACGTGCACCACGTGTCACCCGGCGCACAGTTTTTCCAAGACGCCGGCGGAATACCGGATGGTTTGCCGAGGTTGCCATCCTACCATGCACAACGGCGCGCCGCTTGATTGCACGCGCTGCCACATGCCCAAGCGTCCGGCGCAGGATGCCGCGCAAATGATGGTGACCGACCACCGCATCCGCCGCCCGTTGTAAGTGGGGCACCGTCGAAAGCCTCCCGCAAACGCTGGAGGCGGTATTCGCGCCCTCAGTCGAACAAGCCGATCTGTTCCTTCACCACCGGCTTGGCCTTCGGCCGGCGCAGCGGACTTCCCACTACTCCCAGTACCTGCAGTTCGGTAAGCGCGGCCCGCGGCAGGAACAGCCGTTGGTTGTTGGAATATGGGTCCGGGGGCACCACCGTGAAGCCGTGCGATTCTATCGCCAGCAGGTTGTTGGCCAGGATGCCGTCCATCACCTCGCCATCCCGGAACTTCAGCCGCACCCAAAGTCCGTCCATCTTGGGCCGCGTAATGAACACCTTACGCTCCGCGGAGGGGTCCGGCGGCTCGAAATCCTTCACGAACTGAACGGCTTTCACCTCATCGTACGGCACCACCGCGTAGTTACCATCCGGGGTCAGCAGTTCCACCCCGGCGGGCCGCAGATAGGTCAACGGGTTCACGAACCCGAGCAGCGGTTCCCGCTCGAAGCGGCTGATCCGGACTTTTTTTGAGGTCGAGCCGGCCAAATCAACCCCTGAATTGAAACTTTGTTTTAAACATGGGTCGGGGTTATTGTATCATTGGCACGGATGGGTACGATGGATGAAGCGTCCGCGCCACTGACCGGAGCCTTGCAGGGCGAGGCCGCCTCGTTCCTCAATTTTTGCAGAATCGAAAAGGGGTTAGCCGCCAATTCCCTGGAAGCTTACCAGGCGGATTTGCAAAAGTTTGTGCGCTTCGCGGATGGCGAATCCAGCGGCGCGATTCCGGATGTGGAAGCCGTGCGCCACTACCTGGATGCTCTCTACCAGGCTGGGCTGGGCGGCCGGTCGGTCGCCCGGCACCTGTCCACCTTGCGCAGTTTCTATGCCTTTCTGCTGCGGGAGGGCCGCATCGCCGGCGATCCGACCGAACATCTGGGCGCGCCCCGGCAATGGCAAACGATCCCTAAGTTTCTCAATCTGGAGGAGATCGAACGGGTGTCCCAGTCTCCCGACGCACAACGCACGACCGGCGCGCGGGATCACGCCATGATCGAATTGCTGTACGCCGCCGGCCTCCGCGTTTCGGAGCTGTGCAGCTTAGGCGTCGGCGACCTGAACCTGGACTTAGGCGTGCTGCGCGCCACTGGTAAGGGTAGAAAGCAGCGCATGATACCGGTGGGTAAACCCGCCCTGGCCGCCGTGCGGGCCTACCTGGAAACCGGGCGTCCCGCGCTCTTGAAAGGCCGTCCCAGCCGCTATCTTTTCGTCACGGCGCGCGGCGGGCCGATGACCCGCCAGGCGTTCTGGAAACTGTTGCGCGGCCATGGACGGAAGGCCGGCGTTTTCCACCATTTGACCCCGCACGCGATCCGGCACAGTTTCGCCACGCACCTGCTGGAGGGAGGCGCGGACTTGCGCAGCGTGCAAATTCTCCTCGGGCACGCGGATATCTCCACCACCCAGATCTACACCCCACTGATGCGGTCCCGGCTGCGCAAGACGGTGGACGAGCACCATCCCAGGGCCTGACAGGAACGCCATGAGCGACTACATGTTCATGCTGGAGAGCCACCTGAGCGCGGACCAGAACCGCGTGCTGGAACAGGTGCAGGCGGCGGCTGGCGCGGCGGGTGTCAACCTGTTTCTCACCGGCGGCGGAATGCGCGACATGCTGGGCGGATTCCGCATTCGGGATCTGGACTTTAGCGTGGAAGGACACGCCCTGAAAGTGGCCCAGGCGCTGGAGGAGCAGGGGGCGCGCACGCTGGCGGTGGACGAGAATCGCCGCAGCGCGGAATTGGTTTTCCCCAATGGCGTGACCGCCCAAGTGGCTATGTCCCGCAAGGAGCGCTACGCCAAGACGGGCGCCAAGCCCCAGGTGACGCCCGCTACCATTCAGGAAGATCTCCGCGGACGCGATTTCACAGTCAACGCCATGGCGCTCTCCTTGAACCGGGCCTCCCGCGGCCTGCTTCTCGACCCCACCAACGGCTTGGCCGACCTGGGCCGGCGCGAGATGCGCAGCGCGCATCCCTACGTGTTCTATGACGACCCGGCGCGGCTGCTCCGGCTGGCTCGCTTACGGGTCAGGCTGGCGTTTACCGTCGAGGAGCGCACGCGCATGCAGTATGACAATGCTCGCGCGGCCCACCTGGAGACTCTGATTCCGTCGCGCGAGCTGCTCGAGGAATTGAAGCGCATCGCGGCGGAGCCCACCCCGTCCGAGGCGCTGCAGGCGCTCAATCAGGACGGCTTGCTGGCGTTGTTTTCCCCGGCGCTCGCCGGACCCGGGCTGAACTTGCATGCCTTGACGCGCATCGAGAAAGCCGCCCGGCTGGTGGAATCCGCCAACATTGCCGTGGCGCCCCAGTTTGGGGCCTTTCTGCACGCCCTTACTGCGAAGTTGCCCCCCAAGGAAAAAAGCGGCTTGTTTAAGTCCCTCGACATACCTAAGGCCGAAATCGACCAGATGCGCAATCTGGAGCCCCGCGCCCGGAAACTGGAGCAGGCGTTGCAGTCCGCCCGCGTGAAGAAGCCTTCGCACGTCTACCAGATCCTGGCGGACGCGCCACCAGGCGACATGGTCTTCCTTCTGGGCCACTCGGCGGAGAGGGTGGTGCAGGAGCGCATAAGAAACTACCTGCAAAAGTACTTGCCGGCGATGCAGGAGGTCGCCCCCTCGGAATGGGCCGCCCTGGAAGGGCAGCCGGGCACGCCGAAATACATCCGGAGCCGCCAGGCGTTTTTGGCCTCCCGTCTGGACGTGCGGCCGCGCAAGGCGCCCGAGCCGGAGCCGGAGCCCCCCGCGCCAGTGGAAGCGCTGGCACGCGGACGGCTGCGCTAAGGTTCAAGCTGAGAATTGGTGGACTCGGGGGGCGGGATTCATCCCGC
Organism: Bryobacterales bacterium; assembly: GCA_003166475.1. Classification (GTDB taxonomy): domain Bacteria; phylum Acidobacteriota; class Terriglobia; order Bryobacterales; family Bryobacteraceae; genus Bog-159. Next base: position 16,968 of record PMVV01000443.1, read on the forward strand.
GCGGGGCTTTCAGCCCCGCACTTAGCAGAATCAGTGGGTTGCGGGTGGGCTGTCTGCGGTCCCGCGGTTCTGATTCCGGGCCGTATTCAGCACTATCAAAACAAACGAAAAGTACCAGCAATGGGCCCCCAAGATGATTACTGCATATAGTATTTCCCGGGTCCCGGACCCCTGTATATAGCTGTCCAAGGGTACCACTTGGCGTCGGGCACTCAGAAGTACTATGGAGGTGCGTATGTTGTAGTACAGGGATTGAAACATAGTCATCAAAAAAAAACAAAAATCTCAGAAAAGACCCTTGCATTTTTGCGGGGACTGCTGTATTCTGCAAAGGTGCTCCCGATTCAGCTTGTTACGCTCTCAAAAGGGCGGTTAGGCGGACCGGAAGCTTTAGGAAAGCGATTCGGAGGATAACTATATGAAGAAATTGTTGGTTTTGTTAGCACTCTCGATGCTCGCGCTAGGCGTTGCGAGCGCGAACGACATACCGTGCACGATCAGCGGAACGACGTTTAACACACCGGTCAACGGCACCACAGTTGTAACGTGTGGCACCCTAACGTTTGACATGTTCTCTGTCCTGAATCCGACCAGTGGCGCCGGCGTGAATAACGGTCAGATCGACGTCCTTGCCACATCGTATTTCGATACTGGGGCGGGCGTGGCTTTCCTGGAGTTCAATCCCAACCTGCAGGCGCAGATGGACGATGAGTTCATGTTCACGGTTTGGGGCGGCATCAGTTCGATCGACATGACCGTCGGCGGCCAGAATGCGTCGGTTCAAGAGACGGCTTGTTCGACTCCCTTCAGCCAAGGGACTGTTGGGGTGGGCGTCTGCGCGCCCGGCGACGTCTTGGGCCAAGTCACGGTTCTTTCGAACCAAGCCGAGCAGTTTGCAAATTTCAACACCACGAATCCGGTTTACATTTTCAAGAACATCAACGCGGGTGGCCCTCCCGGACAGTTGACCGAGTTCACCCAGACCTTCGGAACCATCCCGGAGCCGGTCAGCATGGTTCTGTTGGGTTCCGGATTGCTGGGCCTAGGCCTGTTGCGCCGGAGATCGCGTAAGAGTTAGCTGCAAGTCTGACCGAACACTCTCCTATTTATTAGAGGGCTCCCCGATTTCGGGGAGCCTTTTTTGTTTGGCGCCGCATTGTAGAATCTCAGAAGGGACATGCAGCGCGTTGCGATTACAGGCGTGGGGCTGGTGACGCCCCTCGGGCTTACAGCCGAGGAGAACGTGGCCCGCAGCGGCCGGGGCGAATCCGGCATCGGACCAGCCACAGCCTTTGCCGTGGAGGGCCATGCGGCCCAAGCCTTAGCCACGGTGGCGAAGTTCGAACTGGAGCCTTTCCTCCGTTTCCCCAAGAACTACAAATTCATGGGCCGCGCGGTGCAGTTCGCCATGCGCGCGGCGCGGGAAGCCATTGATCGCAGCGGCATCGATCCGCGCGGGATGGACCCTTCACGCATCGGGATTCACGTCGGCTCCGGGCAGACCGGCGTGGAATACGATCACTTCTTCCCCTCGCTCATCATGGCTTGGGACGCTGGCCGCGAGATGGACTACAAGTATCTGGGCGGCCTGCCTGCGCACCTCATCGACCGGTACATTTGCCTGCGCACCCTGGCCAACGGCGGCCTGGCGCTGTTGTCCACTGAATTCGGCATCCGCGGTCCCAACGGCAACTTCACCCAGAAGGATACGGCTTCGGCCCAGGCTCTGTACGCGGCCTACCTGGATCTGCTCGAAGACCGCTGCGACGTGGCGGTCGCCGGCGGCTACGATTCCCTTGCCACTACCGGAAACTTTCTGGCTTACGAGCAGGCCGGGTTGCTTTCGCACTCCGCTCCGGCCGCTGCTTACCGGCCCTTCGACAGCCAGGCCGATGGGCTGGTGCTGGGCGAAGGCGCGGGCTTTCTGGTGCTTGAGAGATGGGAACACGCCGCGGATCGGCGCGCCGCGATTCTCGGTGAGTTTTCGGGCGCAGGCTCCGCCATGGGGGCCGACGAACAATGGCGTCCGGCTTGGACCGCCGAAACCATCCGCCAGGCTGCCAGCCAGGCGTTGGGCCATCAACGGCCGGATTTCGTGGTAGCCTCGGGCCTTGGCACGCAAGAGGAAGACTGCGCGGAAGCCGCGGCGCTGACATCGATGGTTGGGGACGCCACGCCCGTGACAGCCTTCAAGAGCCATACCGGTTATATGGGCGCTGGTACCGCCGCCGCGGAATTGGGACTGGGACTGTTGTGCGCCCGGCAAGGCTTCGTGCCGGCCATCGCCCGCCACACGCAAGCTGGTCCAGGTGGCGCGCTCGATCTGGTCACCGGAACCGCCCGCCAATTTGAAACGGACGAGCCGCTTGGCCTGTTCCTTTCCTGCTCCTGGGGAGGCGCAGTAGCGGCGCTGGCTGCCCGCGCCATCCGGTCCTGAGCGATTCGGGAACATCCCAGCCCCGTTTTTGTTTTTTCCAGTTTCTCGATGCCGCCCACAGCGCCGGCTCCGGCGCGAGATCTAAAACTCCACGCTCAGGCCTACGCTTGGTATGATCGGCAGGAACGTCCCCCGCCCCGCCGCGATAAACCCGTACGGGCGAACGTAGTCGGGGACAAATCCCCAATACTGATAGTTGGAATGATTCGTCAGGTTTGTGATTTCCGCATACAGGGTGGCCTTATAGCGCTTGCGGTGGAACGCCTTGTTCACCCGCGTGTCCAGCCGGAAGTAAGCCGGCATCCGCGTATCATTGCGCACGCTGACGATAGGAAAGTAAGCATTGCCCTGGACGATCGGCTCGCCCAGGTAGCCAATCACGGGAAAACCGCTGCCGTACCTTGCATCGGCGCTCACATTGACGGTCTTACTCAAGCGATAGCTTCCAAAGATGTTCACGGTATGGCGCTGGTCGAAATCGCTCCAGAAGTGCGCGTTGGTGGTGGTGTCTACGGAGCGCGCGTATCCGAGCGCATACGAGATCCAGCCGGTCAGCCGGTTGGCGCTGCGCCGCTGTAGAGTGAACTCGAGGCCGCGCGAGTAGCCGCGCAGCGAGTTGCCGAGGACAGGGCCGAGCTGAGGGTACAGAATCGGGCCTCCCGGAAAGGCAGCGCGAAACTGACTCTCGGCGGAATACACCCCGTCCCGGATCTGGCGGTCGTACGCCTCCACGCGCACCCGAATCCTGTCGGTCAGCAACTGCTCGACCGCGACAGAAGTCTGGGTGGAGCGCTCGGCCCGCAGCGTTGGAGTGCCGAACTCGCCGTACAGGTCGACGAGATCGGGGAAGCGAGAGTATTGGCCGGCTGCCACGGTCAGCTTGGTGCTGCGCAGCGGCGACGCGGACACGCTGATCCTTGGCAGGAACGTGTCCTGATTGTTCTGGCTGAAATGGTCCCAGCGCCCGCCCACGACCATTGTCAGGCGCTTATCGTCCACTGAAATCGTGTCCTGGATGTACGCCCCCGGCTGGGAGACGCTCCTGGAGAACAACGCAGTCTGAAGCAGGGTGTCGGAGAACTGTTCCGTGGCATAGTTCCAGAGTTCGTTTTGCAGATAGTCGCGATCCAGCCGGCGATATATCACCCCCGCCTGGAACTTGTTCCAGTCCCCCGTCTGGTGCGTCACATCCTCGTGGAAGCCGATCTCGCTGCCGCTGGAACGCTCCAGCAGGTCCAGCGAGAGGTCCTTGTCCCGCTCGGAATCGATGGACGAGTAGACCTGCACCTGCGAAAGAGTGGCCGCATTCGACCACGTCCATCGCAAGCTGGCGAACTCGCTGCGGCTGGTGCCGTCCTTCAATTCGTCGACGCCAAAAACACCGGACGCGTCCTTGGAGATTGCCGTCTCGCCATGGACGGCGCTGAGCGAGATCCGGTTGTGCTCCGTGGGGCTGTAGGTCAGGTTTCCGTAGGCGTCATAGAAGCTCAGCCCCAGGCCGTTGTTGCGGCCCACAAGCAGGCTGACGTAGTCCTTGCGGGCCGAAACCAGCCAGGTGGCCTTTTTCGAAGCGTCCAGCGGCCCCTCGGCGCTGGCGGAGGCCGCCACCAGGCTTACGTCGAAGCGATAGGACACGCGATCGGCGTTTCCCTCGCGGCTCTGGACGTCCAGAACCGAGCCGGCGAAATCGCCGTACTGCGCCGGAAAATTCCCACTGAGCAGGGTCATGGAGTCCACAAACCCGTTATCCAGAATGCCGATCGACACGCTGTTGCCCCGGTCGTCGAGGATGGCGTGGAACGGGGTGGCCATCGGCGCTCCATCCACGAACACCCCGATGTCCGGCGGACCGGAGCCGCGCACGGCAAACTGGGCGTACCAGTCGTTGTCGGCAGCCACGCCGGGCATAGCCTGGATCGCCCGCATGGGATCGTCGAGCATCACCGAGGAGAGGTTCTTCAGTTCCGTGTTGGTAATCGAGTGCTCCACGGGAGCCTCCGGCTGTACCGGCGCATAAGGTTCGGAAGTTACCGTGATCCGTTCGCCGTGCTTGAGAGCCTCCTGGCCGAGGAGGAGTTCCAGCTCCGCAGTCTCCCCCGCCTGCACCTGGATGCGCTGCTTCAGCAGGCCGTAATCGATCGTGCTCACATAAAGATCGGCTTCTCCCGGCGAGACATTGGGGAGCTCGAATCTGCCCTTCTCATCGGTGACTGTCTGAAGATTCTGGCTGCGGATTGAAACGAGAGCTTTGGCAATCGGTTCGCCCGTTCTGAAGTCGATCACCCTTCCCCGCAGGGTGACTGAGTGTGCAACGACGGCATCGTTGGAGGCGACGCCGCCCTGTGCTCCGCACGCCATGCCGGCAGCGCATAGTAAAACGACGCATAGCAACTGGTGCATGATCGAACTCCACTATTGCGGCGAAACTCTGGCGGTCCCTGTTCGCGACTCGTTATTTCGGATGTAATACTCTTATTTGCCTACAGGAGGAAGTATAGACGACTTGCTTGGATCTCGGCAAGCAAGTCGCGAGCGCCCTGATGGCGAGGGCGTGGTGGACGGCGTCAACCTGGAAGGCGCCGTGGACCTGGTCGGGCACGGCGCGGGTTGGGGCGACGCGGCGGAGGGTGCCCGTACTTGGCGCCAGCCCCGCGCGGCCTCCCCGCTTGGCGCCGGTCTCGTGGGACGAAGGGCGGACGATGGCGTATCCTTGGCCCTTGTCCCCGCCCGGATTCCGGCCGGCGTTCGCCGGTTGGTCCTGGTGTCGACCGGTCAAGCCACTCCCACGTTACTTATCCTTCGCTCGGGTGGCCAGCCATCCTTCCAGGTCCTTGGGGGTGCTGTACCACCGCGCGTTCGAACCCAGATAGACAAGGTCGAAACGGCCATTCATCTTTGTCATCCACGCCGAGCGGGCCGCCTGATCCTCTTCAGGCTTGCCGATCTGCCTCATCGTCCTTGGCGGAGCGGCTTGCTT
>PMVV01000296.1 GCA_003166475.1 Bryobacterales bacterium
GTCGGCCTGGACCAGGCGCTGCTCTAGTTCGGCGCGGGCGGTCACGGCGTCGAAGATGATCAGGCGGCCGAGCTGTTCCAGGTCCTTCGGAACCAGCGTGGCAATGGCGACGTTTAGCGTGGCGCTGGCGCCGTTTTGCGAGGATGAGGCTTGTCCCGACCCATTGATGGGCACAGGCTGGTGGTTGGGCAGTGCGGACAGCGCCGTCGGGTGCAGCACGAACTTATAGATATGGTGAATACCGGTCTGGCCGCGCACGCGCTCGAACTGGTCCGACAAGTCGGCGGGGAACAACTCCGCCAGCTTGCGGCCGACGGCGGATTGCCGCGCGATTCCCGTGAGCCTTTCGATCTGCGTATTCCAGCTTTCGACGCGGTCTTCCAGATCGGCCGCCAGGATACCCACGTTAATCGATTCGACGATGTTCTCGCTGAACTCCTTGAGGCGCTCGTACTCTTCCATCTTGCGCTGCAGCGAGCGGTAGAGCGTGGCGTTCTCGATGGCGATCCCCACATATCCGGAGATGGTGGCCAGCAGTTCCACATCCACGGTGGAAAGGAAGTCGCCGTCTTCGGTGCGGCTCACGCCCAGGTAAGCGATGGTCCGGCCGCGCACGGTGCAGGGGACATAATAAGTGAGGTCCAGGTCCGCGATGGCGGAGCGCACGGTAGGCGGCCAACTGCGCGACACCGCGTCCAGTTGCCGGCGCGTGCGCTCGAAGAAGATATAGGGCTGTTCCAGGTCCCAGTTCAGGAAGCTCAAATCCAGTTGGTCGGTGGACAGCTCCCGCGGCCGGCGGCGTGCGCCCATGCATATTTTCAGGCGGAAAAGAGGCTTATCGCCGGGCCGTTCCTCGGCCAGGAACACGGCCATGTGCCGGATCGAGAGGGTCTGCAGCAGACGCTCGCAGACCGAATTGAGCATGGCATCCAGGTCGGTTTCGGCGTTCAGCTCGCGGGCGAACTCCACCAGCGTGCGCCGGTAGTCGTAGCGGTCGCGATAGAAGTGCTTGTCCAGCCGCTCCTGAATCCAGTTGCGGATGGGCTGGAACAGGAAGGCGGCCACCAGCATCACCGCGATCAGGCCGGTGTTGCCCACATCCTTGAAGTTCTTTTGCACCAGGCTGCCGAGCGAGAACACAATGCCGTAGAAGGCCGCCAGCACGCACACGGTAGCCAGCGTGTAGGCATAGCCGCGGCGGAAGAGAATATCGACATCCATCAGCCGGTAGCGCGCCACGGCGTAGGCCAGAGTCAGCGGGATGAGCGCCAGCGACAGGACCGACAGCCGCATGTACTGATTGGGTATCATGCCCAGCGCGTAGGGCGCTACGTACAGGAGGGCGAAGGGCAGGATTCCGCAGAAGGTTCCGTTGCGCAGCCATTTCAACTGCTGCCTCACGATGGGATCTTCGGCTTTGCGGTAGTCCAGGCTGAGCGCCAACCCGCCTAGGAGGTAGGGAACCACCAGCAGCGACTGCCAGATGCGGTCGAGCATCCAGCGCAGTTCCACCAGGGAGATGCCGATCCGCAGGACGCCTGAAGTCACCGCCAGCCAGAACGCGAAGAGCAACGCGGGCGGCAGGTACAGGATCGCCACCCTGACTTTGGAACGGAACCAGCGGCGCGGTTCCGTGAAAGTCAGGCAGAAATGCAGAAAGACAGTGGGCGCGAGCAGGCCCGCCGCCACATTGCAAAAGTAGATGACCTTGTCGAACCCATTCAGCTTGCCGGTGTAATGGAACGAGCACAAGATGAACGAAACCAGGCACAGAACATAGAAATGGCGCGCCTTATGGGCGCTGCCGCGCCGGAAATAGACGAATAGCCCGATGAGCAAATACGCGGCGCCCACCATGTACTGGTAGGAGACGGCGGGATCGAGCGGCTCTTCGCGGATGTAGACGGCGGCCTTGAACTCGACGTTTTGCCGGCTGGCGGTATATTCGGCCTTGTTCCACGCTCCCACGGCGGCCAGGATTTGAGGAACGTCGATGGCCTTTTGGGTGGCGGCGCCATTGATTTTGAGCAGCGTATCGCCGTTCTTGAGGCCGGCTTTGGCGGCGGGCCCGTCGGGATCGATGTGCAGGGCCTCCACGCGGGCCCCGCGATCGACCCAGACCGCGCCGTCGTCGGCCAGGCGGAACTTGTGTTGTTGCTGGAAATTGATGATGGCGGAGGCCACAGCGGCGATGGTGAGGATGGTCAGGATCGCGGTTGAGAGCTGAAATTTGAGTTCCTGAAACATTCAAACCGCCATCATGGGTTGCGGTCCGGGGCGCACTACGACCGGAAGTTCAACTGAGCACGTTGGGTGCCAGCCGCCACCATCATAATAGTAAACTTTTCTTGGACTTATCGTTGATTGCAGTGGCGGGAATCCGAAAATCGGGAGAAGGGGCTATGGAGACGCGGAGACACGGCGACGAGGGGATAAGGAGATAAGCGTTCGGAGATAGGAGCGCCACGTTGCGGTGGTTCTGCCTCGCGGCGCTCCCTTTGGGCGTCTTAACGCGGCGGTATCCGGTAAGCGATGCCGAAAGCGGGATGCGTGGCCCACCCATAGGTGGTCGGTGGTGTTACGGTGGTGCCTGGGGGAAAGACCTCGCCTGCATAGTAACCGCCGCCGAACTGCTGATATCGCCCGTTGTGGAACCCGATGAGGAACGCGAACCGCTGAATCCCGAACGAGACGCCTTCGAAGAATTCCGCCGCCGGTCCCCCGTTATTCGGGTTAATTGCCACTCCTCCCGCCAATCCAATGGAACAGAGGTAGCCTACGGGGTGCCAAGGCTCGCCGTTCTCCGCCCACGGGCAGCGAAAGTTCTTGATGCGTTCCTCGACAAATATTCCAGGCATGAATTGGTAAGCGGATTTGGTGGTATACCCCAGGAGGGTGGAAGGTCCGCAGACCGGCGCCGGACTGCCGCTCGGTGCTGCGGCGGCGGCCGCAGCGCAGGCAGTCGCCTGGGCGGGCGTGTACGGCGCGGTGATCGCCCCGACCTGCCGGCCCCCCAATAGCGAGCCAATCGCTCCGACCGAGATATCCCAATGCGGCAATGACTCGTAGTATGCGGTGAATACAATGTTATCGGTCGCCTGATCTTTGGTCATGGCATCCTTGCACGAGACGGTCTCCGTTACCGTCTTGCCGGAGAAGTAAGACATCGGCAGCGCCTGCTCCGTGTACGCGGATTTGTCATCCAAGGCCGCGAGAAAGGCGTCGACTTGCACCGCCAGCTTTCGATTGTCGCCAAAGTCTGAAAGATGGTCCTTTAATGTGTCGATGTGCGCATTCAAAAGAGCGATGGTTGCTCGATCCCCAAGATACTTTTCCGCTAGCTCAGGGGGGAGAATGCCTGGGTCGAAGGCGGCGACAAGCTTGTCGAGACCGTCCAAGTCCTTCGCGATTTTGATCGGAAGCTCGATAAACGCGTCCAGCGAGTTTCTGACGTTTGCGACTTTTGCTTTCAGGTCGTCGATAGCCGCTTGCGCTGCGTCAGGGTCGGGAAAAGTATACTTCCAGTCCTTCTTGAAGGCGGTCCTGAAGCCTTCATAGGGAGTGCGAATATCCCCATACTTTTGGTCGGCGACCGTCTCTTCCGCCGAGATCCTGGCGATCGCCATTTCTATTTTGTCGAGATCGCTAATACCCGTCGCGACCGGCGGGGCCGCGGCCGGCGGGGCCGGTCCGATCGCCATTTCCGCAAATGCCTTTTCCCCGCCTCCAACGCCAGGGGCTATCGCCCCCATGCCGGCCACTGCCGTCAACAAGCTCCCTATGCTCGCGCTCAGGTCCCGCGTGGGCGCGGCCGGGGTTGCCGAGACCATGCACTTCATAAACGGCGAGCCTTCCACCAGGAGCACCGCGGCCTCGCCTCGCGGCACCGCTTTCAGGTGAATAAACGGCTTCACCTGCACGTCCCAATGGGCGCGCGGCATAAACGGGCCGCGCGTTTTGTCCGGTTGCGGCAGGTTGCTCATGTTCACGGAGCGTTCGACGATCAGCGATCCGGAGTCGCCCGCGCCGCTAAAAGCTTGCCCGTCCAGACCCACGACAACGATCTGCCCGCCGAAAGTGAAATTGCCGGTCTCATATTGTACGGTGACGTCCGTGTCGATACTGGTGATCTGGCCAGCCGTATAGCCGGTGGTGCGGCCGAACTTCTGCACAGTCATGTCGATCGCTGCGGCGCCAGCGCCCCGCGGCGGCCCGATTTGCAGGATTGCGTTGGATACGCCGGCCGGGTCCAATACCGACGCCACAGCGCAGTCCACTTGATTGGCTAACCCCGTTTGGAGGGTCACGAAATTGGCCAGTTGTGCGACCTGATCGGTGACTGTGTTGCCCCCGTCCAGCAATCCGGGCTGATAAATCGGCGCGCCCAGGAGCAACTGTCCTTCGTCGGCCAGCACGTGATTGTTGCTGAGGATATAGACGCCGTTGGCATCCTGCACGAGGGCGCCGAAGGTTCCGGCCATCTTGAACTGGTTGTTCGGATCGGCGAAGCCGATAGAGCAGCCGGGTTGGGCGGGCCGGATGCGAGTGCGCGGATCGGGCGCGGGACCGTCGAAGCGGCGGAAAAGCCCAACCTCTTCCACGTCCACGGGAACGCCGTCGATCGACTTGGGAAGCATGTGCTTTGCGCCGATGTGGTTCTCGTGATACTTCGCGCGGACCAGGAACTTCACGGCCATGACGCCGGTGCGCCGGCTGTCCACCAATTTTTCGCCGATTCCTACTCCGACCAGGTTCAGGCCGGGATCGGGGCTGATGGCGGACGTCAGGGCGCGCGAGGCCGGCATGGAGGGCCGCCCGATCAAGCGTTTGGACCACTCCTGCTTGGCTGCGCGGATGCCGGCCAGGTTGGGGGCGGCGGTGCCGGGACCGGGAGCGCTGCGGGCTGGACGGTTTTTTGGGATTTTCGAGTTCTTTGCCATAATTGTAAACCTCTAGTGTTTTGTCACGCGATCTTATCGCGCCTCATTCATAGAAGCGTGGATCGGGCGCGAAAGGGGACATTGCAGGCTCGCGAAAATGCGGGGCCTGGAGGCCCCGCGCAGGCTGGGGGCCTGCCCCACTCTCGCATCCTCTGATGGAATTCGCTACAGGGGACATTTCTTTTTTGCGTCGACATTTCGCCGATTCGCCGGCGATCTTGTTGTTTGGCGAGGCAAATAGGTGTAGAATTTCAGAAGAATCAGATCTAAAAATTTGGAAGTCTCGGGCTAAGAGAGGAAAAAGCCATGAGGAAGTCTGCTGCGTTAATCCTGTACGCGACGTTTTCAGTCTGCATGAGAGCCCAATTACCAGTTAACCTTGGATCCGCGGCCAGTTTCGGAGTTCTCGCCGGCTCTACGGTTACCAGCACCGGTGCGACCGTGGTGAATGGGAATCTTGGAATCAGCCCCGGTTCCGCGTTGACGGGATTTCCGCCGGGAATCGTGAGTGGCGGGTCGATACACCTAGCCGATGCTGTGGCCGCCCAAGCCGAAAGCGACTTGACGGCGGCGTATGTTGACGCTGCGGGAAGAGCATGTCCCGGTCCCCCTCTGCCTGGGGACATCGGAGGGACAACCATCCTGCCGGGCGTTTACTGTAACGCTTCCTCGGTGGGCATTACAGGCACGGTGACCCTCAACGGTAATGGCAATCCAAATGCTGTCTTCATCTTCCAGATCGGGAGCACCCTGACGACCGCGGCCGGCAATAGCATGGTGAAGCTTATCGGCGGCGCGGTGGCCTCCAACGTTTTTTGGCAGGTGGGAAGTTCGGCAACTCTTGGGACCTACACTAACTTCAGCGGAACGATCATGGCCCAGGCATCCATCACGGCGAACACCGGAGCGGCGCTAACCGGCAGGGCCCTAGCGCGGGTTGGCGCGACCACGTTAGCCGATAACGCGGTTGCGATGCCTGCCGCGCCCGGCGCCGGGCCGTCGGTGACTTGCGCATACCCCAGCGGGCAGGTGGGCGTAGTCTACTCGTCATCCCTGGTGGCAACCGGCGGCACGCCGCCGTACACCTACTCGATCTCCGCGGGCAGCTTGCCTTCGGGCTTGACGCTCAACCCGTCCACGGGCGCCATCACGGGGACGCCGACTGCCGCCGGGTCCTTTAGCTACACGGCCAAGGTGGTAGATGCGGCGAGCGCCTCGGCGACGAGCAGTTGCGGGCCGTTGATTGTCGCGCCGGTGCAGGTATCGGGCGTGCCCGCTCCGCCATCGCTGATTCTGGTCCTGATAGCTCTCGCGCTGACCTCGGTTTACCTGAACCGGGAACGGTTACTGAGGCGCTTGCGAAGGAGCTGAAGACCTGACACAGGCTAAAGCCTGTGCCACCACGGCAGGCCAGAGCCTTTGCACCATGGCAGGCTAGAGCCTGTGCCACCATTGGCGGCATGACCAGAACACGACAGGCCGTTATTGTTTCGACCGCGGCGGCCCTGGCGGTGTGCTACGCGGCGACTCTGCGCGGGATGTTCCAGCAGTGGTCGAGCGACGAAGACATGTCGCACGGTTTGGTTGTGCCCATACTGGCCTTGTGGATCGTGTGGCGGGAGCGCGAACGCTGGCGTGGGCTCCCCGCGGAGCCGAACCGGTGGGGATTTGCGGTGCTGGCGGCGGGCGCAGGGATGCAGTTGGCAGCGGCGCTGGGCGCGGGTCTATTCGCCGGCTCCGTGGCGTTTCTGGTGTCGGTTTCGGGCGCGGTGCTTTGCCTGGGCGGCGTCGCGCTCCTGCGTGCGTGGGCTTTCCCCCTGCTGCTGACGCTTTTTATGCTGCCGAAATTAGCGATCGTCTACAACCAGGCGACGCTGCCCCTGCAACTGCTTGCCAGCCGGATCGCCGCGGGCATCTTGACCCTGGCTGGGATCGTGGTAATCCGGGAGGGGAATATCCTCGACGTGGCGGGCCGCCGGGTCTCGGTGCTGGAAGCCTGCAACGGCATGCGGTACCTGCTCTCGCTCGGTTTCGTGGCCGTGGTGTTGGCCTACCTGTCCGACCGGAAACCGTGGATGCGAGTGGCTCTTCTGGCGGCGGCCGTGCCGATCGCGATCCTGGCGAACGCGGTAAGAGTGGCGGCCGCCGGTTGGCTGCCATGGCTGGCCGAGGGCGCCCCGCATGCGATCTCCGGCGGGTTTCTCTTTGTGCTTTGCCTGGCCACGCTGATGCTGGTGCAACGGCTGTTCAACAAGGTGTATGCCCACTTCCAAGGCTGAGTGGCGCGGGGCGCTGGTGCCGATTTTCCTGGCCGCGCAAATTTTGTTAATTCGGGGCGCGGCCGGCGTCGAGCATCCGCCGGCGCCGCCGCCTCTCTCCCATTTTCCGGTCGAGGCCGGCGGATGGACGGTGCTCCGCGAGGACCCGGTAGCCGCGGACATGGCTAGGGAACTGGGGGCCGACCGTTTGTGGAGCCAGACCTGGGTGCGGACGTCCACGGGGTCTCTGGCCAGTTTGTTGGTGGCATGGTTCCAGACGCAGCGCGGCGGGGTTCGGCAGCCGCACTCGCCTAAGGTTTGCTTGCCGGCCTCCGGCTGGAAGCCTGAGGTTGTGGACGAGGTGACGCTGGGCACCGCGGCCGGCGCCATCGCCGTCAACCGCTATGTCGTCGCCAACCGCAGGCAACGCGCCGTGGTCCTTTACTGGTATCAGACGCCGCGGCGGGCGATCGCGGGCGAGTGGGCGGCAAAACTTTGGCTGGTGGCGGACGCCTTGCGCGACAGGCGCACGGACACGGCACTGGTTCGCGTGGTGGCGTGGCCAGGCGAGGGTGGGGACGCGGCCGCAACCGCCGTCGCCATGGGGTTCGCGCGCGATCTGTACCCGCTGCTGCGCGAGTGCCTGTTTGCGCCGCCACGTTAAATAATCGTTGGGCGGGACTCTAGCCCCGCGGCCGACGTCCACGTCGGCCTGTCCGTACCAGAATGCGGCTGATTCGGTTGCGCGAAAAAAAGGGCGGGTCTGGAGACCTGCCGCAGGCGTGGACGCCCGCCCCACTCTCAAATCTTCGACTTACCGTAGCGCTTGCGCATCCACTCCACAAAGGCCGGGGGGGCGCTCATGGTGGACAGGCGGCTCTGGCGGACCAATGCCCAATCGGCGAAAAGGCCGCTTTCCTTGATCTCGCGCAGCGTGGTGGGCGGATCCAATTTGGTCAGAAACTCGAAATCCACAACCGTCAGTTTGGCATTGGCGGGATCCGGCCGGGGCGCGGACGCCACCTTGGCCAAGCCCACAATGCAGGCGTCGCCCATACTGTGATAAATGAACACCCGGTCCCCGGGACGCATCTCCCGAATGGCGCGCAGCGCCTGCGGATTGCGCACACCGTCCCAAACCGTCTGGCGGTCGCGCGCCAGGTTTTCGATGGAATATGTCTCCGGATCGGTCTTAGCCAGGAAGTAGTTCATACGTATATTTCCCGCATGGTAGCATTGTCCGGCTGTGCGCCGCCGCACAACCGGCCCATCCAAATCCTTCCAAATCCATAAGAACTTGTCAACGGCAGTTCGGATTGCTGTAAAATGGATAGGAATGCGTCACGTGATAAGTGTGTCTGTGCTGCTGGCCCTGGCCTTCCGTGGCATGCCGGCGGCCCAGCAGCCCGCTCCCGGGCAACAACCTCCCGCTACCCAGGCTGTCCCGGATAGACCCGAGCCGGCAAACGCCGCCCCGGAAACTCCCGCGGATATCAAGCTCGCTCCTCCCGCCGTCCCGGTAGATCCCAAGGCCTACATCATCGGCGCGGAGGACCTCATTTCCATCCGGGTCTGGCACGAACCGGATAACTCGGGCCAGTTTGTGGTGCGCCCGGACGGCAAAGTCTCCGTTCCCCTCATCGGGGAGATCCAGGCCGCGGGCCTCACTCCGGAGAAATTGAGCGCCAACATCGCCGAAGGCCTGCAGAAGATCATGGTGCATCCCGAAGTGACGGTGGGCGTGGAAAGGGTCAACAGCAAGAAGTATTACATCCAGGGCGAAGTCAACCGGCCCGGTTCTTACCCGCTGGTAATCGATACCACGGTCTTGGAAGCGTTGGTCAACGCGGGCGGCTTTCGCGAATTCGCCAACACCAAGAAGATCACCATCCTGCGCGGCAGCCAACGGCTGAAATTCAACTACAAAGAGGTCACTAAGGGCAAGAAGATGGAGCAAAACATCCTGGTGAAGCCGAGCGACCAGATCATCGTGCCCTGACATGCGCCGTGTAGAAATCCGGGCCAGCCGCCGATTCTAAGAAAGAGAGTTTTCGCATTATGGTACCCCAGCAAGGATATGCCAATATTTCCCGCCGACCGCCGGATATCGAGGACTATATCGATATTCTGCGGCGCTACCGTTCCTGGATCGTTGGACCGACCTTTGCCGGGTTGGTAATCGCCGTGGTGGTGGCGTTTCTGTGGCCGGACACCTTCATTTCCACGGCCGTGATGCGCATCACGCCGCAACAGATTTCCGAGCGCCTGGTGCCCAGCAACATCAGTACGCAGATGGCGGAACGGCTGCTGGCGATGCAGCAACAGATCGAGAGCCGTACGCAACTGCAGGAGCTGATTCAGCGGCCCTCCCTCAATTTGTATCCCAAGGACCGCCAGAACAAGCCCATGGAAGACGTCATCGAGCAGATGCGCAAGGCCATTAAGATCACTCTTTTGGACTCCGGCGGCGCACAGTCGCAACAGAAGTTCGCCTCGGCTTTCGAGATCAGCTTCCGTTACGCCGACCGGTACAAGGCGCAGGCCGTGGTGCGGGAACTGGTGTCCAAATTCACCGAAGAAACCAACAATCAGCTTCGCACGCAATCCAACACCACCACGCTGTTTTTGAACGATCAGCTCAAGGAAGCCAAAGCCAAAATCGACCAGTTGGATGCGGAAATATCCAAGTTCAAGATGGAGAACGCCGGCCGCCTTCCCGACCAGTTGCAATCCAACCAGCAGGCGGTCAGTGTCCTGGAACTGCAGCAGCAGAGCATCAATGAGAGCATCAATCGGGACGCGCAGGACAAGATGATGCTTGAGACGCAGATGCAGAATCTGAAGCAGGAATCTACTTTTGTAGGCTCCAACCTGGAGCAAACGGCCAACCGGGAGGCGGTGAAGAACGGGCGGATCATCCAATTGAACAACATGATCCTGGATTTGGAGACGCAGCTATCGGGGGCGCGGCAGACCTACCGGGAGAACCATCCGGACGTTCGCAGCCTGGAGGCCAAACTGGGCGTGCTCAAGAAGCAGCGGGACGATCTGGAAAAGGAAGAGTCCAGCGCCGCGGCCAAGGTCGCGCCCACCAAAGTGGTGAATCCGCAGGTGGCCCAGTCGCTGGAGAGCCTCAAGTTACAGATGGCTAATGTGCAGGCCCAGATCCAGGCGCGCAACATGTCGATGGAAGATCGCGCCAAACGGCTAAAGGACATTCAGACGGAGATCGGCGTCTACCGGGCGCGCATCGAAACCATTCCAGTCAACGAGCAAAGATTCGCCGGGCTGCAGCGCGACTACAACATCGCGAAGGCCGACTACGACGATAAGGCCAAGAAGATGGAGACCTCGGAAACCTCCAGCAACCTGGAAGAGCGCAAGGCCGGCGAGAACCTGGAAACCCTGGACCCGGCTTCTCTGCCGGAGCAGGCCGCCGAGCCCAACCGTCTGCTGATTGCCGGCTCCGGCATCGGCCTGGGCCTGTTTTTCGGCGTGTTCATGGCGGGCGTCAAGGAGATGAAGGACACCTCCCTGAAGAACCTGAAAGACGTCCGCGCATACACCAACTTGCCGGTGCTGAGCAGCATCCCGCTGTTGGAGAACGCGCTGCTGGTGCGCCGTAAGCGCCGCCTGTTTTGGCTGGGCTGGTCCACGGCTATTATCGTAGGCACCATCGCCATGAGCAGCTCAATGTACTACTACTATTTCGGGAAGAGTTAAGGAACAAGATGAGCCGAGTACACGATGCCATGCGCCGCGCCGAACAGGCCGGTGTCCTGAATTTGGAACACGGAAACGCCCCGGCCGCGCCGCAACCGGTCTTAGACCGTCTCCATGATCGGCAGACTCCCCCGCCGGCGATGGAAAATGGGACGGCGCACCTCGCTGTCGAGGACTCCGCCATTGGCGGAATGTATCCGGCCATTCTGGAGAATGTGCCGGAAGTTGCCTTCCAACCCGCGCCCGAGTCGCACCTGCTCGATCTGCAGCGTTCGCACGAAACCCCGGCGGAAGAATTCCGGACTCTGCGCACGCGTCTGAATCACCTGCAGACGCTGCAACCACTTCACACCATCGTAATCAGCAGCCCGTCGCCCGCCGAGGGCAAGACCTTCACTGCCGTGAACCTGGCGCTGGCCGAGTCGCACTTGACCGAAAACCGCGTGCTGCTCGGAGACTTCGACTTGCGCCGGCCGCTGATTCACAATCTCTTCCAAATAGACCGCGCCCCCGGGCTGACGGATTACCTGATGGGGCAAGTGCCGCTTTCCGGCGCGCTGCGCAGAGTAACCGGCATGAACCTGTATGTGCTGCCGGCCGGGTCGCCCGTCAAAAACCCGCTCGAGTTGCTCAATACCCGGCAGGCCAGAACACTGTTCGAAGAGGTGCCCAAGGTGTTCACGTGGGCCATCTTCGACACGCCGCCGCTGCTGTTTTCAGCAGATGCGAACCTGCTTTCGACGCTGGCCGACGGCACCATTCTGGTGGTCAAGATCGGCTCCACCACGTTCGACAATGTCACCCGCGCGATGCAGTCGCTGTGCGAGAACAATGTGCTGGGCATCGTGGCCAATGGCGCGCGCGCGTCGGAGTTGTACAGCAAATACACGTACTACTATTCGAAGGCCGAATAGGCCTCAGAACGTCCGCTTGCTTACGCGCGCGGCTCGGTAAATCCGCAGAACGTCCGCTTGCTTACGTGCGCGGCTCGATAAATTCACCTAAGATTCACCTCTTAGTAACGAAAAAGACATCTTCCGCTTGCTATATTCCCCTGAGGATCAGCGCCAGCACTTGGCGGCTTCGTCCGAATATTTTTGAGGGAAAGGTGAATCCAAATGAAAATGAGAACTGTGTTTATGGGCTTTCTGTCTGTTGTGGCGGGGGGATGCGCGCTCGCCGCGGAGGGTCCTGTTCCGACAGGTATCCCTAATCTGGACCACGTATGGGTGGTCATGATGGAGAATCACGGCTACGGCCAGGTGGTGAACAACCCAAACCTGCCATACATCAACGACCTTGTTAGTCTTGCGAATACGGCAACCAACTACTTCGCCATCGCTCATCCGAGTTTGACCAATTATCTCGAGGTGGTGGGCGGTTCGAACTTCGGCATACTGAGCGACAATTCTCCGGATTGGCACGACTTCGACTGCACCACCAACCTCTCTTCCGGGACCGCCAACACCGACACCCCCGCGTCCCCGAATATTTGCCCGATCTCCGGCACGGGGACGGATGCCGCGATGGTTGCGATCGACACTACCAATGAGACCAGCGGGCCTCCCGGTGTCAACAACATTGACGGAGTTCAGTCCATCGCGGCGGCCGCCAACACAGTTGGCAAGACCATCGCCGATCAGCTCGCGGAAGCGGGACGCGCATGGAAAAGCTATCAGGAAAGCCTGCCGGCCGTGGGCGCCGATACCGTAGACACGAGCGACGGCGTCTACACCAACAACACCAATTTCAGTGCGATCGCGCCGGCTCTCACGCCGCCCTTGACATCCAGCGACATAGTTGCCCTCTACGCGGCGAAGCACAACCCGTTCGCCTACTTCAGCAGCGTGCAAGAAGCGGTTCAGCCGGGCAGCGACCTCACCAACGTCGTGGGTTTCGATGGCGCGGGGGGCCTTTACGCCGACTTAGCGTCCGGCTCCGTTCCCGTGTACTCTTTCATCGCGCCCAATCAGTGCAACGATCAGCACGGGCGCGGTAACGCAGGTCCGTTCTGCAACTACGATCCGACCGACAACGGCACGCAGGCAGGCCTCAACCCGGCCCTGATGCAGTTGGGTGACGCCGCCGTCAGGCGGATTGTCACTTCGATCAAGAAATCTCCGGTCTGGAACCAAGGCCGCAACGCCATCGCGATCGTTTGGGATGAAGACGACTACAGCGTCTCGCCGACTACCAATAAGGTCCTCCTGATCGTGGATACGAACTACGGCAGCCATGGCGTCGAGAGCGGGACCTTCTACACCCACTTCTCGTTGCTGAAATCGATCGAGGCGGGTCTAGGTCTGCCATGCCTGAACCACGCTTGCGACAGCAGCGTGAACGTGATGGCCGACCTTTTTGGCTTCGCATACCCCGCGCCGCAGGCTAGCGCGCGCCCGAACGATCCCGGCGTTGAGAGGGCGATCCGACACTGAGTTCGCTGTGGGGCAGGCCATAGTTTTTCGTGGCCTGCCGAGTTCGAGAGCGGTGCGCAGACGACCAACAACGATCGTCTGCGCCACGCCGCGCTAGCGCTACGTCTTCTCGATCGGCGCCAGGCAGCGCTGGCGCACTTTCTCGGCCGTGGCGTTGTCGGGCGCGATCACCAGGATGGTGTCGTCTCCAGCCAGGGTGCCGACGACTTCGGGCCAGTCTTCAGAGTCCAGCGCCACGGCCACGGAGTTGGCATGGCCCGGCGAAGTCTTGAGCACCACCAGGTTTTGGGCAAGACGCACGTCGTGCAGGAACTCGGCCGCCAGGGTTACAAAGGACGGGCCGGTCTCTTCCGGCAGCATTTCGCTATAGCCTTCCGTGGTTTTGACCAGCCGCAATTCGCGGATGTCGCGCGAAAGCGTCACCTGGGTGGCGGCGATGCCGGAATGCTGCAACTCCCGCGCCAGGTCTTCCTGCGTGTGCAGACGCTTGGCGCGGATGAGCTTGAGGATCTGGCCGTGGCGGTAAGCTTTGCTCATACGGACATGCGCGCCAGGCGGCCGCGCGCCTCCTCCAGCGCCCGCGCCACGGCTTGCGGGCCGGTTCCGCCCAGGATTTCGCGGGAGCGCATGCCTTCGCGCGGGTCCAGCAAACGCGCCATGTCCGGCGTGAACTCGGGCGCGAATCGCTGCAGTTCGGCGGCGGTCCAATCGGCCGGCTTTTTGCCGCTGCGCACGCTTTCGAGCACCAACCGGCCCACCAGTTGATGCGCCTGGTGGAACGGTGTGCCGGCGCGCGCCAGGGCTTCGGCCAGGTCCGTGGCGATCACCCAGCTCTCCTGGGCGGCAGCCAGCGGGCGCGCGGGATTCAGGCGCGCCGACGCCACCACCGCGCGCGCCATCTCCAGCGAGCCCGCCATCTGATGGGCCGCGTCGAACAGCGGCTCCTTGTCTTCCTGCATGTCCCGATTGTAGGTCAGCGGCAGCCCCTTCATGGTCACCATCAGGGAATGCAGGCAGCCCAGCACGCGGCCGCTCTTGCCTCGGATGAGCTCGAGCGAATCCGGGTTCTTCTTCTGCGGCATCAGGCTGGACCCGCTGGTGACTTCGTCGCCCAACTCCAGCCAGCCGAATTCCTCGCTGGAGTACAGAATCCAATCTTCTGCCAGGCGGCTCAAGTGCAGCATGGTAGTGGATGCCGCGTAGAGGAAATCCAGCGCGAAGTCGCGATCTGCCGATACGTCCATGCTATTGGCGGTGAGCGTATCGAAGCCCAGGTCGCGGGCCATGGCCCGGCGATCGAAGGGGAAACCGCTGCCGGCCAGCGCGCCGGAGCCCAGCGGCATGGCGTTCACGCGCCGGCGGGCCTCGGCGAAGCGCTCGGCGTCGCGCGCGAACATTTCGAAATAAGCCAGCAGGTAGTGCGGCCAGAGCACCGCCTGTGCGCGGCGCGTGTGGGTGTAGCCGGGAATGACCGCGTCCGGATAGCGCGCCGCCAGATCCAGCAGCGCCTGCATCGCGCCCGCCAGCAGCGCGCGCACGCGATCGCACTCGGCGCGCAGCCACAGGCGGAGGTCGAGCGAGACCTGTTCATTGCGGCTGCGGCCGGTATGGATCTTGTCCGCCACCGCGCCGGCGCGCTCTTTCAGCTTGCGGATCACCAGCGTGTGGACGTCTTCGTCGGTGGCGTTTGCGAAGAATTCCGGCTCAGCGGCCTCTTCTTGAATCTGGTCGAGGGCTTCGATGATCAGAGCCCGCTCGCCGGCGGTGAGGATGCCGGCTTGCTCCAGGGCGCGCGCGAAGGCTTGCGAGCCGCGGATATCGGCGCCCATCAGACGGCGGTCGAACGCCAGCGATCCGGAGAAGCGCTCGAAGATTTCCGACGGGCCTGTTTCGAACCTGCCGCCCCAGAGCTTCATGCGGATGCCTGCTCGCGAGGGAAGAGCGGGTCGTTTTCGATGACGAAAACCCTGTGTGGGGCGGCCAATCTTGGCCGCAGCCGGCTTTTAGCCGGCTCTGGCCGCCTGAAAGGTGGCTGCGGGCAGGATTGCCCGCCCTCCAGCGACGACCACAGGTGTTTCATGCTGAGTTCGCAGCGGCCAGGCCGGCGCGCACCTTGATGGGCAGCCCGATCAGGTTGATGAAGCCCAAAGCGTCCTTCTGGTCGTAGGAAGCGCCCATGGTGAAGCTCGCGATATCCAGCGAGTATAAGGAATAAGGCGACTTGCGGCTCACCGGCTCCAGGTTCCCCTTGTACAGCCGCAGCGTGACTTCGCCGGTGGTCGACGCGCCGACTGCCGTGAAGAACGCGTCCAGCGCCTCGCGCAACGGCGTAAACCACAGCCCGTTGTAAACCATCTCGGCATAATCGAGCGCCAGCCTCTGCTTGTAGTGGAGCGTCTGGCGGTCGAGCGTAAGCGCTTCCAACTCGCGGTGCGCGGCATAGATCAGCGTGCCGCCGGGCGTCTCGTAGCAGCCGCGCGATTTCATGCCGACGAAGCGGTTCTCCACCAAATCGATGCGCCCGATGCCATGCTCGCTGCCGATGCGGTTGAGCGTCTCAAGCAGCGCGACACCGCTCAGCCGCTGGCCGTTGACGGAAACCGGAGCGCCCGCTTCGAAGCCGATGGTCACTTCGGCCGCCGTATCGGGCGCTTCCCGCGGACTGCGCGTCAGCATCCAGATATCGTCCGGCGCCGCATTGGCCGGGTCTTCCAGCGCGCCGCCTTCGTGGGAGATGTGCCAGATGTTGCGGTCGCGACTGTAGATCTTGGTGGTGGATTGCGCGATGGGCACGTTGTGCGCCTGCGCGTAGGCGATGGCGTCCTCGCGGGAGACGATGGACCACTCCCGCCACGGGGCGATCACCGCAAGATGCGGCGCCAGCGCCTTGTAGGTCAGCTCGAAGCGCACCTGGTCGTTGCCTTTGCCCGTGCAGCCGTGCGCCAGGCCATCGCAACCGGTGCGCAGCGCCACCTCCACCTGCTTCTTGGCCAGCAGCGGCCGCGCCACGGAAGTGCCCAACAGATACTTGTGCTCGTAGACGCCGCCGGAGCGCACCAGCTTCCATAGATACTGGGTAACGAACTCCTCGCGCATGTCCTCGATGTAGACTTCCGAGGCGCCCGTGCGCAGGGCTTTCGCTTCCAGGCCGTTGAGCTCATCGGCGCCCTGGCCGATATCGCCGCAGACCGCGACCACGTCGCAGCCGTAGTTTTCCTTGAGCCAGGGGATGATGACAGAGGTATCCAAGCCGCCCGAGTAAGCCAAGGCGACCTTCTTCGGTTTGTTCATATAAGGCGATTATGCCATCATCATGAGCAACAGCGCCTTCTGCGCGTGCAGGCGGTTTTCGGCTTGATCGAAAACCACCGAGCGGCTGTGCTCGATGACGGAATCGGTGACTTCCTCTTCGCGATGCGCGGGCAGGCAGTGCATGAAGACGGCGTCGGGGCGCGCCAGGGCAAACAATTCGTCGTTAACCTGGTAGCCGGCGAAGGCTTTGCGGCGCCTGGCGGATTCCTTCTCCTGCCCCATGCTGGTCCAGACATCGGTATAGACGGCGTGCGCGCCATCCACGGCTTCGGCCGGGTTGTCGGTGAGTAGCAGCGTGGAGCCCGAGACCGCGGCCAAGCCATCGGCCTGCGCCACGATTTCCGGGTTCGGTTCGTAGCCGTGCGGCGTGGCGATGGCGAAATCGATGCCCAGCCGCGCGCACGTCAGCATGAGCGAGTGCGCCACGTTGTTGCCGTCGCCCGAGAAGGCCAGCTTCAGACCGGCGAAATCGCCGAAGCGCTCCTTCAGCGTAAGAACGTCCGCGAGCACCTGGCATGGATGGTACAAGTCGCTTAGCGCGTTGATGACCGGCACCGCCGACCAGCGCGCCAGTTCCTCGATGGTGTCCTGGGAAAAGGTGCGGGCCACAATGGCGTGTACCCAGCGATCCAGATTGCGGGCGACATCTTTGAGCGGCTCGCGCGCACCGATTGGGCCTTCGCTGAACACCGAGTCGCCGCCAAGCTGCTTGATGGCCAACTCGAAGGTGAGGCGGGTGCGCAGCGAAGCCTTTTCGAAGAGCAGGCCGATGGACTTGCCGTCCAGCGCGTGGGCATAGTCGCGGGGCGACTGCTTCATATCGAGGGCGATGTCGAGCAGGCCGGCCAGTTCGTCGTCGGTGAGGTCGAGGTCGCGGCGGAGGTCGGGGGCCGAGATTCGGGTGGTTTGTTGTTGGGAGATGGGGAAAGCGGCCACGGCGGCACCTCGCTGTGAATGTTTATTCACTACAATGTATAATTACACAATTTCGAGGCGGGTGTCAACACCGAACTCGGGGAATCGGTGCTCTCCGCACCCTCGGACATTACCGGGGAATCGTCGTGGGGTGCTTACCGACGCAACTATCTGATTATTAATTCCTTAGGTGGTTGGCGGAGCGGGTAGAGCCTCGCGGGGGCACGGGGTAATCGCGGCGGAATGGCGCTAGGCTATGCAGGGGTTTCTGGAGGCTCGAACGCCTCGGGCACTTCCGGCCCGACGGCGCGAGCAACAGCTCGGACAAATTGTAACCGGCGACCTCGCCCGCACCACATAACGGAGCCGGTGCGGTGCGATACCCTAGTCTGAATCGGCGAATCCGCCGATTTCTCTTTTGGGCATATAGAGCAGGTTGCTGTGCCATAATGGGGTTAGCGATGAATTTGGCCTTTGACGAAGTAAAGGCGACCCAGGCGGCCGGGCTGTTTATGAAGCTGGCTGGCGGCTCCCTGAACTACATGGCCTTAATCAAACTGCTGTATCGGACCGACAGGGAGGCTTTCCGGAGATGCGGACTTTCGGTCACCACTGACAAGTATGTTTCGATGAAGCTCGGACCTGTCACCAGCAATATCTATGACCGGATAAAGGCCAGCCTGAACCCAAACGCTCATCCGACGTTCTGGTCGGTGCACATTCAGCGAACCGCGGACCCCTTTGTCGTAGCGCTTCGAGTGGACCCCGGCACTTCGGAATTATCGTGTATCGAGGAAGAGCTAATCAAAGAGATCTTTGCGGCTCACGGCCACAAGGCCCCGTTTGTTTTGGCTGATGAATGCCACAGAGATTTCCCGGAATGGGACGATCCTGGCGAAAGCTCCTCCCCTATCGATATTTCCGAGATCATTGCCGCTCTCAATCTATCCGAGGACGAAGCCGCCCACATCGAATCTTTGGTTGACCAGCAGAGGGCCGCATTTAGCCTCGTGATGTAGGCCGTGACCTTTCACGCTGGCCAAACCTTCCTTTTCCCGTTGAATGATGAGAATCAGCGTGAGCATCTGTGGATAATCGCCACAGAACCCAATAATGAGAAACTGTTCGCTGTAGCCAGCTTCACGTCGCTAAGGGGAGCAAAGGATCAGACTGTTATACTCCAGGCAGGAGAGCATCCATTTCTGAAGTGGGACACCTGCATCAGTTATGGGCAAGCAGAGATTATGAGCGTTGAGAAACTGCAAGCGCATCTTCAGGGCGGAAGAGCCAGGATGCATGCGGAGGCTACACACGTACTCCTCCAATTAATTCTTGGTGGATTCTCTGCCTCCGATTTCACGAAGAATAGGGTTCGCGATTTTGTGCGGGCAGCCCGTGCGCGATAAGTGAGCACGGGCGAGGCGGACATGCAGCGGGGATGGGACTGAGCCATTATCCCTGTTTACGCGAAGCCGGAGAAAAACGCGGAGGTGCCTCCGGCGGCACTAATGCGCATCGCCATCGTATCCGACATCCACGGCAACCGCACCGCGTTTGAGGCGGTCCTGGCGGATCTGCGGCAAACCTCTCCCGATTTGATCCTTCACGGCGGCGATCTGGCCGACGCCGGCGCAAGTCCCGAGGACATTGTGGATCGCATTCGCGACCTCGGCTGGCAAGGCGTGGTTGGCAACACCGATGAAATGCTTTTTCGCCCCGAGTCCCTGCGGGAGTTTGCGAAGCAATCGCCCAAGCTGCAACCCCTCTTCACCGTGATCGAGGAGATGGCGGCGGCGACTCGTGCGACGCTGGGCGAAGAGCGGCTCGCCTGGCTGCGCGGCCTGCCGCGCGTCCAGATTCACGGTCCGATGGCACTGGTACACGCCAGTCCCGAGAGCCGCTGGCGCGCACCCGCACCGGAAGCGAGCGATGCCGAGCTGGAGTCCGTTTACTCGCCGCTCGGCCAGCCGATTGCCATCTATGCGCATATCCATCGCCCATTCATTCGCAGCGTTGCAGGAATGATCGTCGCCAACACGGGCAGCGTTGGTCTTTCCTATGATGGCGATCGCCGCGCCGCGTACCTGGTGCTGGATGGGTCCACCCCGGCGATCCGGCGTGTGGAGTATAACGTGGACAGGGAGCTTAAGGCGCTTTCCGGGTGCGGTCTTCCCCATGCCGATTGGGTGGCAAGGATTCTCGCCGGCGCCTGCCCCCAAATGCCGGTTGAAAGCGGGGGCGAGGTATGAGCAGGGGGCTCTGGCAGGATGTGCGCTATGCGCTGCGCGGGATCGGGCGCTGTCCCGGATTCACGGCCGTGGCGGTGCTGTCGCTGGCGATGGGGATCGGCGCCAATACCGCCATCTTCAGCCTTATTCACACCCTGATGCTGCGCAGTCTGCCGGTTCCGGAACCGGAGCAGCTTGTGGAATTCCTGAATCAATATCCGGGCGATCCGCCGCTGAACGTTTTCTCCTGGCAAAGTTACGAATACTTTCGGGACCACAATCACGTCTTTTCCGGACTTACCGGCTTGCGCCCCTCTCGTTTCCATGTGCGCGGCGAGGGCCTCGAACCGGAGACCGTGGATGGAGAATTTGCGGTCGGGAACTTTTTCCAACTGCTGGGCGTTAGGCCCGCGATGGGTAGGCTAATTGGCCCTGGGGACTCCGCCGCGGCCGTGGTGAGCTGGTCCTACTGGAAGAACAAGTTCAATCTGGATGCGGCCATTGTGGGCAGGCGAATGGTGGTGGAAGATGTGCCGGTGACGGTGGTAGGAGTGACGCCGCGCGAGTTCCTGGGAGTACAGGTAGGAGTGCGGCCGGATATCTGGGTGCCGCTGGCTATCGAGTCAACGGCGCAACGCCCTGGTCCGCTCCAGTTGATCGGGCGATTGAAGCCTGGTGTTTCGATCGCGCAGGCGCGCGCGGAGATGGCGGTGCTGTTCCGGTGGACTCTCGAAGAAAGAACCAGGGCCAGCAACGACCCCTTGCAGCGCCAGTTGAAGTTCACGGTCGAGCCCGCGGGCGCCGGCCTCGCCACCGGCCTGCGCGATCAATTCGCGAAGCCGCTCGCGGCGCTGATGGCCGTGGTGGGCCTGCTATTGCTGATCGCGTGNNCTGGGTATCTTCCTCGCGTATTCGGGCGTCGGCGCGCTGGTGCGGATCATGATGTCCGGACGGCCGCCGATAGGGCCGCGCATCGAGATTCAGGTGCGCCCGGATGCGCACGTGCTGCTCTTCACCGGCGGGGTCGCGTTGATGACCGGGCTGCTGTTCGGACTGGCTCCCGCCTGGAGCGCCTTCGCCTCCGGCCTGGCGTCTTCGCTGCGGGAGGCCGGCAGGGCGAGCGAGACGCGGCTCGGCCGGTTTTTTGGAAAGAGCCTGGTAGTGGCGCAGGTAGCTCTGTCGGTGGGGATGTTGAG
>PMVV01000090.1 GCA_003166475.1 Bryobacterales bacterium
TCGTGTCGTCGCGGTTCTCGCGCACAGCAGGGCTCGAAGGCGCCGCCGCTGCCACTGGCACTGCCGGCGGCTCGCCCGAAAGCAAATGCGCATAGCGCACCTCTTTATATCCCATCTGCCGCGGCAGCCTGGCCACCAGCGGTTCGGGCTCCCATTCCATCAGACGGGTCAGGCAGGCATCCACGGCTTCCAAGTCGTCGAACTGGTAAAGCCGCTCAGTGCGCGAGCGCAATTCACCGGCGGTCTGGGGGCCGCGCAGCATCAGCACGCACAGCACGGCGGCCTCCCGACGGCCCAGGTTGATGACCTCCGACAAGCGGTGCGAATGCTTGGGCACCCGCATATCGTGGCCGCTCAGGCGCGCCGCCAATCCCTTGGCACGCAATCCGGCCAGCGCCGTCTCTACCGTATCCTCGTCGTACGAGACCACCGGCTCGCGGTTGGATTTCTGGTTGCAAGCGTTCACCAGCGCGTTCAGCGAGAGCGGGTAATACTCGGGCGTCGAGACCTCTTTTTCCATGAGGGCGCCCAGCACCCGCGCCTCAACGTCGTCCAGTTGGATGCCCATGCGCCTAACCCTGGCTGGCGGCCCTCGCCTGCGCCAACCCCAGCAAGCGGTTCTCGAAGGTGAAGTCCGGCTGCGGAAAGCGGCCATTGCGATGGCGCAGGTACCACCGCCAGGTCTCCTTCAGACCTTCTTCGAACGGCGTGGGACGCACGCCCAGAATGCGCGCCACCTTGCCCATCTTTTCGGTGATGGGCGGTATGTCGAAATACACGCCAAAGTAGGCGGGCTCGCCCATCGGATTGCCGCCCGTACGCAAGATGGCCTCACGCGGGATGCGCACCAGTTGGAAAGGTTTGCTCGCGGCAGCCGCCAACGACTGCACCACTTCCGCCTGCGTCAACGCCCGGGAGTCGCCGATATTGAACGCCTCTCCGTCCGCGTTGGGCACTTCCATGGCGCGGATCATGGCGCGCACCAGGTCCTTCACATAAACGAACTGCATCAGGCGGTGGCCGTCGCCCGGAATGACGATCGGGCGCGCCAGGCGCATGCGGTCCCAAAAGAAGGCTTCCCGGTAGAACGGATTGCCCGGCCCGTAGATGAATGGCGGACGGAAAGTGACCACCGGCAGCCTGTGCCGCTGATGCAGGCGGAACAGCATCCGCTCCGTCATGGCCTTATTGCGGACGTAGGGATCCGGGTGGTTGTCCGGCGCCAGTGCGTCGCCTTCATAGTGGTTCAGGCCGTCGCCGTAGGCCGCCACGCTGGACATGAAGATATAGCGCGATATGCGGTCGCCGCAGGCCCGCACGGTGGCCTGCACCTGCGCCGCGGTGGTGCCGCGCTCCCAATCGTAGACGTTGTCGTAAACCACGTCGAAGCGCCGCTCGTCCAGCGCTTGCTGGACCGATTCGGCGTCGTTGCGGTCCGCCATCAGATTCTCGACGCGCCGCGCCAGACCGTGCTCCGGCTTGCGGTGCATTACGGCTACATCGTGGCCGGCATCGCACAATTCCTTTACGAGCTGCCGGCCAATGAACGAGGTACCGCCGATGACTAGAACCTTCATAAGTGGGTGCCGGGCCCAGAGGGCGCCCCCGAGTACTGGATTCTGGTGGTCACTTAGTCGTAGTATTCCAATCCTAGGTGGGTGATCAGGTCTTCGCCCCGCATCCAGCGCAGCGTGTTCTTCAGCTTCATCAATTGGATGAAGATGTCGTGCTCGGGATACAACTCGGGCGCATGCATGGGCGCCTTGAAATAGAAGGACAGCCATTCCTGGATGCCCCGCATGCCGGCGCGCTGCGCCAGGTCGCTGAACAGCACCAGGTCGAGCACCAGCGGCGCCGCCAGAATCGAATCGCGGCACAGGAAGTCGATCTTGATTTGCATCGGGTAACCCAGCCAGCCGAAGATATCGATGTTATCCCAGCCTTCCTTGGCGTCGCCCCGCGGCGGGTAATAGTTGATGCGCACCTTGTGATAGAAGTCTTTGTAAAGATCCGGATACAGGTCCGCCTGCAGGATCTGTTGGAGCGCTTCCATCTTGGTTTCTTCCTTGGATTTGAAAGAGCCCGGATCGTCCAGCACCTCGCCGTCGCGGTTCCCCAGGATGTTTGTCGAGAACCAGCCGTGCAGTCCCAGCATGCGCGATTTCAGTCCCGGCGCAATCAACGTCTTCATGAACGTCTGGCCGGTTTTGAAATCCTTGCCGCAAATAGGCACCTGGCGTTCGCGCGCCAACTGCTGCAGCGCCGGCGTATCCGTGGTCAGGTGCGGCGCGCCGTTGGCATAGGGAACGCCCATCTTCAGCGCGGCATACGCGTAGATCTGGCTGGGGGAAATCTCGGGATCGTCCTTCTGCAGGCCGGACTCGAAATCGGCCAGCGTCTGGTGGACCGCGGCGGGCCGGTGAAAGACTTCGGTGGAACCGCACCAGATCATGGCCAGGCGCGCCGCGCCGGTGGACTCGCGGAAGCCGCGAATGTCGTCCATCAGCATCTCGGCGTGCTCCATCTTGGACGCCTCGGGCTTCTTGTTCGGCCCGTCGATGCGGCGCACGTACTCGTGATCGAAGACCGCGGTCATCGGCCGGAGCGCGGACAATGGCTCGCGGACCTGTTCCAGCAGCGACTTCTCCAGCACGCCCGCCTTTTCCGCGGCTTCATAGCAGTTGTCGGGATAGATGTCCCAAGCCCCGAAAACCAGGTCTTCCAGGCTGGCTAGGGGAACGAAGTCCTTGATGCGGGGGCTGCGGCCGTCGGTGCGCTTTCCGAGGCGGATGGTAGCCATCTGGGTGACCGAGCCTATGGGTTTGGCGAGGTTGCGCTTGATGGCTTCCACGCCGGCGATGAAGGTGGTGGTGACAGCGCCCATGCCGGCGATCAACACGCCGAGCTTCCCTTCCGCCGGTGCGATGGTGACGTTCTCTTTTTCTGGCAAATGCTTCACTCCTTTTCAATTTAGGCACCCTTCGGGCGCGCCTGAAACACGCGGATCCGAAGGGTCCCCCGGGTGGCTAAAGGGGGGCTGCCTGGCCGCACATCGGCTAATCTGCCGGTGCGGGGCGAAATGCTATAATACCAACTCGATGCGAGACCGCGCGACGGCAACTTTAACCACCGTGATTGTCGACGACGAACAACTGGCTTCCGACGAGCTGGCGTACCTGCTGCGCGACTTCCCGGAAGTGGAGGTGGTGGCCACCGGCCGCAACGGCCTGGAGGCCGTGCAGTTGATCCGCAAGGCCGAGCCGGACCTGGTTTTCATGGACGTCCACATGCCCGGCCAGGATGGCATGTCGGTAGTGCGCGACCTGCGCGAGTCCGGCATGGAACTGCCGCATTTTATTTTTGTTACAGCCTACGATCAGTATGCCGTGGAGGCTTTTCGCCTGGAGGCCATGGACTACCTGCTCAAGCCGGTGGACAAGGCGCGCCTGGCGGAGACCATCGATCGGGCGCGGCGGTCGGCACAGGAGAAGAAGGCGCTAACGCCGGAATCCGCCACGCCTCTGGCGTCCTCGTCGCCCCCGCACCGCACCAAGCTGCTGATCCGGAACGCCAACCGCAACTTCATTGTGGATGCGCAGGATGTGATCTACGCCACCATCGACAACGGGATGATCACACTGGTGGCCACCAACGTGGAGGGGCATTCGAATTACCGCACCATCGAAGATCTGCAAGCCAACCTCGACAAGGACACCTTCTGGCGGGTGCACCGGTCGTATCTGGTGAATATTCACAAGATCAAGGAAGTGGTACCGTGGTTCAAGTCGAGCTACCAGCTCCGCATGGACGATCGGAAGCATACCGAGATCCCCGTCAGCCGCGTGCAGACCAAGCGGCTGCGGGAGTTGTTGAAGCTATAACTATGTGCCGTCCTCCGCCTCGATGGGGAACGTGGCGACCCACACGTCGAGTTTGTCTCGGCGCCCGACTCCCGCCCGTGGGCGCTTGTGCCAAGGCGTCGACGTATTCAGAGCCTGCGCAACGGCGCTTGCAATGGGGTCGAAATCGATAAGAGGCTATAACAGGATAATAAGCGCGGCGCGCGGACTTGGCTGCCCTAGTTTCGCCGGTCCGCGTTCGGTAAAGCTGCGGCCCAGCCTTGCACCACCCCAGCAAAAGGCTTAATCTGAGGATGTGACGGCTGAACAAAGAAACCGCCTGGACGAGGCGATCTGGATAAACCCCGGGCGATTGAGCGGCACTCCGTGCTTCCGGGGCACGCGTGTACCCGTGCAGAGCCTCATCGATTTTGTTGAAGGCGGCGAAACCATCGACCAGTTTCTGGTGCTCTATCCATCCATCACACGGCAGCAAGTCCTTGCTGTGCTTGACCTCGCCAATACGCAGATTCTAGAATGCGCATCCTCATTGACGAATGCGTAGATCCCAGGGTGAAGCAACTCTTCGGCGGCCATGAGGTCGCGACAGTGCGCGATCAAGGTTGGGGCGCGATGAAAGACGGTCCACTCCTAGCGGTAGCGCAGGAGCAATTCGACCTTTTCGTCACAAATGATGGCGGTATCGAGTTCCAGCAGAATATCGCGGCGTACTACCGCGCCATCCGGATGGAGTTGCTGGATGCACTCAAAAATGTCCGACTGGGTGAGGTGGTCCACATTGCCGCGCCGCCGGCTTGATGGACGATAGTAGCCCACCCGACGGTAAACGCGGCAACGCCCTGGCGGCCGACGCCCACCGCTCCGCCAAGTCATCGCAAAAAGAAGCCAGGCCCAACCGTCAAGTGATGGCTGATCGAGTCCGGGATCACCACGAACAGCGCTGTCCCAATCACGGCGTGCGCCAGGCCCAGGAAATAGATATTGCGGTACCGCATGAAGATCTTGGCGCTGTAGTAGCCCATCGCGAAAGTGACCACCATCAGAAACCAGTTGGGTAGGTGCACTCCCGCGAACAGCGTCGCGGCCATCACTGGAACGCGCCGCGCGGAGACCACCGCCGCCAGCCGGTTGGCGATGTAACCGTTCAGCAGGTATTGCTGGAAGATCCCCCAGGGACAATAAGCCAGCAGGCACATGAAGCCATACTCCAGGCTGATGGGACGCATGGTTTCGAGCAGCACTCCGCAAGCGATCAGCGAGAGCGCCAGCAGCAGCAGCGCGGGCGCCATGGCCTCCACGCATTCCCGGAAGTTGTCCCACCGGAGACCCAGGCCCGCGGTCCGCTCGCCGCGCAAAATGTGCGACAGGATGAAGAAGCCCAGGATGAATATCCAGGCGCGCGGCGCGGTGAAGCGCAGGCGCCAGATATACAGCATGATCAACGCGAAGCCGGTGGCGGCCTCCGCGGCAATCAGCTTTTGCCTGCGATTCACATCCGTCTCCGATCAAAAGAAAATGTGCTTGGTGGCGTCCACCAGGGCATGGCAGGTCACCGAGGAAAACACGCTGGAAGACTTCTGAAACGCCTTGCCGTAGGCCAGGCCGGCGATGGTGGCCAGGATCATGTAGCGCCAGTTCGGCAGGGGCTGCGGCCCATTATCCAGGTGCGCGCAGCCGAATATGAATGCGGAAACGAGCAACATGCCGCTGGAGAAACCGAAGCGCTGCATCAGCCAGTTCTGAATCAGCGAACGGAACAGGATCTCCTCGGGCAACGCGGTACCCACGAAAATGATGCCGAATGTGCGGCCGATGCCGCCAGCCGAGGGATGCGCCGGCGCGTGAAACGGCGGGATGAATCCGAGCAGGCGGCCGGCTACGATCAGGATGGGCGCACAGGCCAGGAATGCTGCGCCGCCGTAAGCCAGATCGCGCGCCGAAGGCAGGTTGAATTTCATGCCGGGAAGCGCGCGGAAGCCCAGGAAGATGGTCAGCCCCAGGAGGATCGAGATGCCATAGGCCACGCTGTGCAGGAAGCCCTGCGCGGGCTTGGGGATGAGGTGTTGTCCGGCGGAAAACTCCAGCGGCAGCCACAGCATCAGGATGATGGTGAAATCAAGCCATCCCGGCCGGCGCGCGGTACCCTGCACAAAAGCGGCCGCCACCGGCGCGAAGGTGTATACCAGAACCAGCAGTGCCAGCGGGACGCTGAAGGCACCGGCAGCCACAGCCAGCACGCTAAAGAGCAGGGTCAGCGTGGCCGGTATGGCGAACAACAGCGCCGGGCGCGCCTCCAGGCACGAGCGCACACGGTCCCGCACCATCGGAGAGAGGAAGCTCAGAATCGCGAGCAGCAGGAAGGCGAGGACAAGCTCTAAATGCGGAACCACAGATGGACACAGATTAACACAGATAAAACCCTCAAAATCTCGGGGTGTCTTATCTGTGTTTATCTGTGTCCATCTGTGGCTAACAGGCGGCTACTTGTCAGCGGTGATGCCGCCGCCGGAGGGCTTCCGGTCGGCTTTGATCTTCCGCGTGTCGATGGTCTTTTGGAAGTAGTCGTTGGCCTTGTCGATGTCCGCCTTATACATGTCCGAAGAATCTTCCAGGTCGGCCTTCTGCCGGTAGAGGAGATTCTCGTACGCCATGGCGTCATCGTACTCGGGATCGATCTGCAGGGATCTGTCGAGGTACTTGATGCCCGCGTCGACAATGGGCGCGTTCTTCGCGGCCACCTCGACGCGCACCTTCTTGTCCTTCAGCGGGCCCGGATCTTCCGGCTTCATCCCCAGTTTGGCCCTGGCCTCCCCATCCGAAACCAACGCCTTGGTCCAGGCAATTACGCCCAGCGTATAATAGGCTTCCTTGGATTTCGGGTTGAGGGAAATCAGCTTCAGGTTCCACTCGTTGGCGTCGTCCAGCTTCTTCTCGCTGAAAAGCAGCGAGGCGATAGAGGCCACCGCCAACTCGTTCTTGGGATCCCGCGCCAGGACCTCCTGAAACTGATCGTAGGCCGCCTTCGCCATCTGGTTGTTCTCGGGAGAATCGGCGCCGGGAATATACTGCTGCATGTAAGCCGTCGCCAAATATAACCGGGCGGTGGCAAAGGTGGGGTCGTACTCAATGGCTTTCTTGAAGTCCTCCACCGCTATTGGATACTGCGCGCTCTTGAAGGCCTGCACGCCTTTGTTCAACTGGTCGCGCGCCTTCAACTTTTCGCAACTGGTGGCGAACACCGTCATCGCGGCGATCGCCAGCACCACAACGGCTTTCCGTTTCATTACTGTCCGGCCTCCATTTGCGGCGTCATCAGCCCGACCTTATCGATCCCCGCGCCATGCGCGACGTCGATAGCCTTGGCCACATACTGGAATTCCAGGTCGGCGTCGCCCTTGACGAAAACCACGCGCTCGGCGCGCGTCTTGAAGATCTCTTCCAACCGCGGACCCAGGTTCGCCTCCAGCGTGGGCTCCTGGTTGATCATGATGGATTTGTCCTTATTGATCACGATCACCACCGTGCGCGTGTCCGAGGCCGGCGGTGTGCCCGGCGGAGGCGGCTGTGGCACCAAGGCCTCCAGACCTTTCGGCGTCAGCGGCGTGATCACCATNNGATCACCATGAAAATGATGATCAACACCAGAAGCACGTCAATCATGGGCGTCATGTTGATACTGGAGATGGCGCCCTTCGCTCCCCCAACTGCCATTGCCATATGAATTACTCCTTTTCAGTTCGCGCCGGGAAACTCCGTCTACTGCCCGGTCGGCGCAGCCCCACCCGGCCTCTTTTGTTGCTGCTCCGTGAGCAGCCCGAGTTGATCGACGCCCGCCGCGCGCAAATTATTCACCACGTCCACCACCTTCTCATACCGTGCGCGCGAGTCCGCCCTTATATAACACATCTTGTCTAACCGGCTCGATAATATGTCTTTGACTTTGCCGGGAATCTGATCGGCGGCCATCTGGGTGGTGCCCAGATAGGTCTTGCCGTCGCGCGTGACCGCTACGATAATGGCGTCGCTCTTATCCGCCGCTTGCATGGTGACCGGATTCACGGTCTTCACCATATCCACGCTGATGCCCTTCGACAGCATAGGCGTGATGACCATGAAGATGATGAGCAGCACCAGCATCACGTCCACCATGGGCGTGACGTTGATGTCGGCCACCGGTGGCGGAGCTTTCAACTTCATAATTACCGACATTGTAGAGCCTCCAATTCAGGCTGGGTCTGGGGCGCCCCGGAGAGCGCCGGGACGCCCCTATTCAACTCGCCTAGAAAATCGACAGGCCGAGAAGCCCGTCCCACACACTTGACAGGCTAAAGCCTGTCCCACCTTACCTGACAGGCCAGGAGGCCTGTCCTACCGTTTCGCCGCGGCCCGCTGCGACCGCTTCAGGAAGTAGTCGATCAACTCGGAACTGGAGTTGCTCATTTCCACATCGAAGGCTTCGATCTTGCCCGTGAAGTAGTTGAACATCCAGACCGCCGGGATGGCCACGAAAAGTCCGATAGCCGTGGTTACCAGAGCCTCGGAAATACCGCCGGCCACTGCGCCCAGACCGGTGGACTTCTCGGTCGAAATCCCCTTGAACGCGTTGATGATGCCCACCACCGTTCCGAACAGTCCCACGAAGGGGGCCGTCGAACCAATGGTCGCCAAGCCGCTGATACCGCGCTTCAGCTCGGCATGTACGATGGCTTCGGCGCGCTCTAGAGCCCGCTGCGAGGCCTCGATGTCGTCGCCGGAAATCTCAGGACTCATCTGGTGAGCCTGAAACTCCTGCAGGCCAGCCACCACCACTTTGGCGAGGTGACTTTTCTTGTACCGATCGGCGATCTTAATCGCTTCGTCTAACTTGCCTTCCTTCAAGGCGCCCGCCACGGCCGGCGCGAAAGCGCGCGATTGCTTGCGCGCGGCGCTATAGGCCAGCAGCCGGTCGATCATGACGCCGATGGACCAAGCCGACATGATGAACAGAAGGATGACCACCAATTTGGCGGGAACGCCCATCTGTGCCCACAAAGAACGCGGGTCCCATCCGATGGGGCTCGCCTCCTGGAGCAATAAAAACGCCCAAACCTGCGTTTGCAAAAGCATTGTCCTGTTCTCCTGCGAGTTGAATTAGTTTAACGCTACTACTGGCTCAACGTAAAATTCACGTCAATCTGAGTTACCACTTCCACCGCCTCCCCGTTCAGGAGAGTCGGCTGATAGACCCACTGTTTCACCGCTTCCATGGCGGCCGGCACCAGCAGCGGGTGGCCGCTGGCAACCGTTAGATTCTGAATGGTACCATCCTTGCCGATGATCGCGTTCAGCATCACGTGGCCCGAAATACGCGCCTGCTTGGCCAGCGGCGGATAGATCGGCTTGGGCTGGCGGATCAGTTTGGCCGCCTGCACGTTGCCGCCTACGCGGATGCGCTGCGGGGTCGCCGCTTTTTCGACCTTGACCGGAGGAGGCGGAGGCGGAGGCGCGGCCGTCGGGACCGAACCGATGATGCCGCCAATCACGCCGCCAGCCGCGCCGCCCGGTACGCCGCCGGGGACGCCGCCCACCACGCCGCCCGAGGACGGCGGAGGCAGTTCTTCCTCTTTAATCATGGCGATGTCTTTGGGGACCGCCTTGGGCGCCATCAAGCGTCCGGCGTCGAACTGGCGCGGAATGACTCTGACCACTTTGGGCGCGGCGGCCGGTGGAGGAGGCGGCGGGGGAGGCGGCGGAGGAGCTACCAGAAAACTGGTCAACTGGCTCTTGGGAAGAGCGTCGAAATAAATCATCGGAATCAGGATCGCAATCGCGAGCACGATCATCTGGGCGAAGAAAGACACCAGCACCGTCCAGGTCTTGCGCGAACTGGCCCCGGAATCGATGAATGTTTGCTCAAACATAAAGTCCTCCTAACGTTCAGTCACAGGCTAAAGCCTGTGCTACCTTGCTATTTCACGGCTTTCGTCGAACTCTTTCTGGCCGGCTGCGGCTTGGCGGCCGCCACCGGAACCGGCGCCGTCCTCTTCCGGTCGTCCGCCCAATTGTGCCAGAAAAGCACGATCGGGCTGGCTACGAAAACGGAGGAGTACGTACCGATAATAATACCTACCACCAAGGCAAAAGAAAAGCCATGCAGCACCGGCCCGCCGAACAGGAACAGGGCCACGACCGTCAAGAACGTCAGGCCGGAAGTCATCACGGTCCGGCTCAGCGTCTGGTTGACGCTCTTGTTGATCAGCGATTCCAGCGGCTCGCGGCGCAGCAGTTTCAAATTCTCGCGGATGCGGTCGAAGATCACGATCGTATCGTTCATGGAATATCCGACCAGCGTTAACAAAGCCGCGATCACCGTGAGCGTGATCTCCTTGTTGAACAGGGAGAACAGCCCGATGGTGATGATGGTGTCGTGGAAGCACGCCACCACTGCCGCCACGCCGTAAATCCACTCGAAGCGAAACGCTATATATACCAACATTCCACCCAGCGCGTAAAGGGTGGCCAGAACCGCCTTGGTGCGCAGTTCCCCGCCCACCTTGGGACCGACCATCTCCACTTGCAAGACCGAAAACGGCGCCAGGTTGCAT
Source organism: Bryobacterales bacterium (assembly GCA_003166475.1). Classification (GTDB taxonomy): domain Bacteria; phylum Acidobacteriota; class Terriglobia; order Bryobacterales; family Bryobacteraceae; genus Bog-159. The sequence continues at coordinate 10,445 of PMVV01000090.1, forward strand.
TGCTGTTTGAGAACGTTAATAATAGCAGAGTTTACGCCCGGTATAGCCTTTAATTGATCGAAACTTGAAATCAGGCCGGAACGCGGCGGCGTATCGCGAAAAGTGCGCAGATCGGAGGCCAGGGTCTGGAGCTGCGGGTCGGAAAGCTGCACGCCCGCCTGCTGCAGCGGCACGGTGAGGCGGTCCGCAATTTCAGTGGCGCCGGCGTTGTTGAAGTCCAGCTTGCCGCTCTGCGGATCGCCGAAGGTTGCCTCCAGCGTCTCCTGCATGGCTTTGCTGGCCGCGGCCATCTGCTGCTCGCCCATGCGCTCGGTGCCGATCACCACGGAGTTCAGGTTGGCGACGTCGGTAAACGGCTGCACGGTGACTTCACCGCTGATTCTCTTGGAGAGCGCGGCCCGGATCTTGTCCTCGGGAGGCGCGCCGTTCCACTTGACGGTCATCTGCGTGCCTTCTTTGAAGTCGATGCCGTAGCGCAGCCCGCCGTGGGCAATGATGCTGCCGATCCCCGATACGGAAAGCACCAGGGAGGCGCCGATGAACGGCCACTTATAGCGGAGGAAGTCGAAATTCGTGTTCTTAAAGATTTGCATCGGAATTACGCTATACCGGTGCTTAACATGATTTGGACACCGGTCTTCTCGAAATTGTTCCCATTCGTTCAAGTACTACTCTTTGGAGGGCGGGCAATCCTTGCCCGCGGACACGCTTTCAGCGTGTCCAAGCCGGCTGAAAGCCGGCTGCGGCCAAGATTGGCCGCCCTCCAACTCTAAATGCTCAACTCCGCCAGTTGCCGGCGGCCGGACAACTCGTAGTCGAAGATCACCTTCGAAACAAAAACGGCCGTGAAGACGTTCGCCAGCAAGCCGATCGTCAAGGTCACGGCAAAGCCCCGCACCGGCCCTTCTCCGAAAATGAATAGGAAGGCGCAGGAAACGATGGTGGTGACGTGCGTGTCGACAATGGTCCACCAGGCTTTAGAAAAACCCGCATCCACGGCCGACACGATGGCCTTCCCTGCCCTCAACTCTTCGCGGATACGCTCGAAGATGAGTACGTTACTATCCACTGCCATACCGATGGTCAGGATCACCCCGGCGATGCCCGGCAGCGTGAGCACGGCCTTGAAATACGACAGCGCCGCCAGCAGGATCACGGTATTCAGAAAGAGCGCCAGCACCGCGTTCACGCCGCTGCGCTTGTAATAGACCAGCATGACCACGATCACCGCCGCCAGGCCGGCCAAGCCGGCCACGATGCCCGCGTGGATGGAGTCGGCGCCCAGGGAGGGCCCCACGGTCTTCTTATACTGAATCTGGATGGTAGCCGGCAGCGCGCCCGCGCGCAGCACCAGCGCCAGGTCGGAGGCCTCCTGCTCGGTGCCGATGTTTTCGATCTGGCCGCTATCCTCGATGCGTCCCTTGATCACCGCCACGCTGCGGATGGCGTTGTCCATCACCACCGCCAGCCGGTTTCCGATATTGGCCTCCGTGTATTTGCCAAAGCGCTTGCCGGCGTCCGGGCTGAGGCTGAAACTCGCTTCCCACTTGCGGAATTCATCCTGCCCGGCGCGCGCATTGCGCACGTCGGTGCCGCGGATCACGGGCGTCTTGGCCAGCAGGTACCAACTCGCTGCGCGATCACTCTGCCCCGGTTCCATTACCAGCCTGGTACCCAGCGGCAGGATTCCGCCCTTTTGCGCCAGGGCCGCGTCGCGGCTTTGGAAGGGGCCGTCCTTTACATCCGTGATCTCCAGTTGCGCGGTGGTCTGCATGATTTCTTCCACACGCGCCGGATCGTCCACACCTGGAAGCTCTACCAGGATTTCGAAGTCGGTGCCCGCCTGCCCGTACTGCTGGACCGTAGGCTCCGTCAGTCCAAGCTGGTTGATGCGGTTGCTGATGGTCTGCAGGGAGCGATCCACGGTGTCGCGCTCCAACGTGACCACTTCGGAGGGCCGCATAGTCAGCTTATAGTCGGTGGAGTTGAGGGGCGTGAGGACCCACTGGTTGAAGCGTTCGGAGATCAGGTTCCGGAAGGCGGTCGTCTTGGTCGCCGGAACGCCCTTCACATCGATCTCGATGTTCTTGGCATCCGCCACGGTGGCCGGATCGTTGCGGTCGATGGAGGCGTAATCGATAGTCTGCTTCTTCAACTCGTCCTTCATCCGCTCGATGGCCCCATCCGCCTCCGTCTTGATGGCGTCCTGCACGTGGACTTGCAACACCAGGTGGCTGCCGCCCTTGAGATCCAGCCCCAGCCGGATATTGTGCTTTACATTGTCGATCAAGCCGGCGCCCGACTTGGGAAAGCCGATGATGCCGAACACGCATACCAGGATCGTCACCACGATGACCACGGTCCTGCCCGTCACATTTTTTCGCATGAAGATTCTTGCCTTACTCTGTTATTGTCCTGCTGTCTATTTCTTGCCTTCGCCCGTCACCATGCTGGAAACCGCGCTGCGGGCCACCTGCAGCTTGATATTATCGGGTTTCACCCGCAACACCAGCGTATCGTCGTCGCCGATTGAAATGATGGTCCCGACTATGCCGCCACTGGTCAGCACCGTGTTCCCGTTCTGCAACGAGGTCAACATCTTCTGCTGGTTCTTCTTCTGGCGCTGCATGGGCAGGAACAGGAGAAAGTAGAAGATTCCGAAGATCAGGAGAATGGGGAGAAAGCCCAGCAGGGAACTGCCCGAGGGCGACGATTGGAGAATCAGATTTAGGAGCACGTTGGCAAACTACTCGGTTTCTACCGGCGCGGAGCGTACGGTTCGCAAATATTCAGGATATCCACCCGATAGTATAGCGTGTCTTATCTCACGCATGATGTCAAGGTGACACGGCGGCTGGGTGGCGGCTACCGCCGCCCGCCGGGCAGGGCGGGCCTCTCAGGGCCGACGCCGATGTACAGGGCGGATCCCTCCTGCCCCGTTACCAGCACCTCAATCCGGTTCGTGGCCTTCACCGTTACGGGGAGCGTCAAATACCGCGAATTCCGATTCACCTTTTCCGCCCCGGCCAGCAGCTCTCCATTCAGCCGAATTTCCGCGCTGGCAACTGGCGGCACGCCGCGCCCGTCTCCGTTGGCGATGGTTATTACGTACGTGGCACCTGGCTGCGAGGCCGGGAAGTCCTCCGCTTGCACCCTTGCGGGGCCGCCTGGAAGGCCGCCCGGAAACTGGCTAAAGCCCTCAAAGAAAGCGACCGGCTCATAGCCGGCGTCGCCGATCTTGTAAACCTCGTACTTGCGCGGCTTCTCGCTTCCATTTTCGCCGTCCGGATGGCGAGGCTCGAACTCGGGCGGGTTCACAATCTCCAGGATGCCGTCACCGTCGAGATCCAAGAAGTAGGCATTATTAAGCAAAGAATACGACCAGCCCGCGTCCCCGGCCGAGGTTCCCTTCTCCCACGTGCCGAAGGGTTGCAGGGAATTGCCATCCCACTTGAGGAAGCAGCGCGTGGTTTCGCCGTGGCCCTGCGTCGCGGAAACCACAATCGCCGGGTGGCCGCTGTGATCGACGTCGATGAGCGCGATTTTGGGGAAGATACCGCCCATGACGTATTTGTCAGGCTCGGCGGCCAGCGCTACGAATCCGCCGCCGGTCCGGAGCACGCGAAGCGCGAGCTTGGCATATAC
>PMVV01000161.1 GCA_003166475.1 Bryobacterales bacterium
GAGACCGCCTGGCCGGCCCACAGCTTCAGAAAATCGGGTTCGCGCCAAAGGCCCCGCAGCGGCATGTCAGGGCTTTTCGAACTTGATCACCGAATCCGCGCCGAACCGCTTGTATTGCGTGTAGCGGATGGTCATGCGCACGCGCTGCAAGCCGGTACTGAACGGCAGCGTGTCGTCGGCGTACGTGTACACCGGAAACCGGTGCCGGCCGTCGACAAGCTGGCGAATCGTGGTGAATCGCGGAAACAGGTTCTCCGATTGCCGGCTGAGCATCTGCGGAACCGCCTGCCCTTCCAGGCGCACGATCGAGAAGTCTTTCTTGTCCGCCCACAGCATCCCGTCGAACAGGCGCTGGCCTTGCAGAATCTGCCGCGGGCGCACTTGCAGCACCCAGCAGTCCACGCCATCGATCGACTCGTCGCCGCGGAACTTGGTCTCGTAATTCCAAAGCTGGTCCTCGGTCATCACGAACGGTTGGATGCCGCGGATGTCCTGGAAGTCTTCGTCGGTCATCTTCAGGCGCTTCAGGGTCAGCAGCGGCTTGCCGATGATTTGTTCGGTGCGTTCGTGCTCGGGCGAAAAAATCACGTCGCGCTCCTCGCGATACTCGCCCGTCGCCGCGCCGTGTCCATCCAGTTCCGTGAACACCAAGGTCTGCCGGAACGTATAATCGTCGCGCGCGGCCTTTGTCTCGCTCTCCTGGTGCGCGATCAGGCGCGGCAGGTTCGGCGGGGCTTCGTCGGGCGGCGGCGCTGGCTGCGCACGGGCGCCAGCCGCCCCGCACCCCAATGCTAAAATGAGGCCGATGACCCAATCGCTCGGCGGTTTCCGGGCGGCTCTGCTGGCCGGCTGGACCGCGCTGAGCGCCGCGGGCCTGCTGTATGCTCGTTCGAAAGGCATTCCTGCGTGGGTTGCGGTTCCAGTTCTGGCCGCGTTCCTGATTGAATATCCATTCTATCTGGTCCCCGCATTCGCCGAAGTGCGCGAGCGTTTCGAGCGGAGCTTGCCCTGGTTTCTGGTGGTCTCGTTCGTCGCGCCGTATGTCGTCTACGCGTCGAACACTGGACAATTCCGCTGGCGGGCGCTGGTGCAACTGGCCGCGCTGGCCACAGTGCTGAGCCTCTGGTACAAAATCCTGCCGGCCGCGCCGCTCGCCGATGGCGCGTTCCTGGTGCTGGTGACGGCCGTCGTGCTGCGCGGGTATTTCGATCCGATCTACACATCGCCGTTCCCCGGACTGCATCTCGAGATACTCGGCCATGTGGCGCTCACGCGCCTCTGCGCCATGGTTATGCTGGTGGAGCGGCGCGTCCCCGGCGTGGGCTATGGCTTCATGCCGAGTTTTGAGGAATGGAAGATCGGCCTGCGGCATTTCGCGTACTTCCTGATCGTCGGCATTCCGCTAGCCTGGGCCACGCGGCTGGTGCGCCTGGGCCCCGGCATGCCGCTATGGAAGATCGCGGCGACCTTTGTCGGGGTACTCTGGGTGGTGGCGCTGTCGGAGGAGTTCTTCTTTCGCGGCCTGCTGCAACAGTGGATGGTCCAGTGGACCGGCCGCCCCGCCTGGGCGTTGGCCGGCACATCGATTCTGTTCGGCGCAGTACACCTGGGATTTCGCCAATTCCCCAATTGGAAATTCGCGCTCGCCGCGGCCGTGGCCGGGTGGTTCTACGGCCGGGCCTACCAGCAAGGGCAGAGTATCCGCGCCAGCATGGTGACGCACGCGCTGGTGGTCACCTTGTGGCGGGCGTGGTTTGTGTGAGCCACGTCGGCCAGCATACCTGTGTTTCACGACCGGTGGCTGCGTTCTTCCAGACGGGTAAGACGTGTGTCGAGATCCATCAGCCGTCCCATGATGAGATCGAAGCGAGTCGTGAGCGTGCTCTCCAATGCAGTCATGCGGGACTCGATGCCCGACATCCTTGAATCGAGCGCGGCCATCCGGGAGGTGGTCATGACGGCCAACACAGTGAACATCAGGCCGTTGAAGACTATGGGCACGCCAATCGCCAAGTAAAGCTGGACGTTGTTCATACTCTCTCTACGAGTATACGCCACTCAGCCCGGCATTTGCCCGCCCCTTCCTCCGCGGCTCCGCGGTACGGCAAACCTCCATTCGGCCGATCGCGCGGGAGCGTAGGCCGGCCCCGCGACGGATGCCTGCTGACACCAGCCGCGGTGTACCACAATAGTTCTATGACCGCTGCACCACAAGGTTCAAAGCCGATCTTTACAGTCATCCTGCACCGCCATTCACCGGAGGGATTCGATGCGCGCCGAACGCGGCGATTCGAACGCCTATACGCCACCGCCGAAGCGAGAGATCGCTATCGAGAGGAGTTCAATGCTTCGTGCCCAGGCACACACAGGTATAACGGCATTGCCGGATTTGCTGAGGTTTACTGGGATGCTGCGACAAGGATCTTGGTGGACTACTATTTCAGAGGCCTAAGGAACACGCGCTTCGGAAAGGCAGTTGTCGCTCATTGGGGCGAGGGGGTTCGAGGCGAAGGCTTCTACCCTATTCCGTACATTGAACTGGGGAGCATACCACACCCAGAATGCAATGGGGCGATGAAGCGGCAAGCGATCCGTGATGCCCTCGATGAATTGGCTCGCAGAACCGCCGAGGACTTCGGGTGCTTTGCCAAGACAAATCACGAGAGGCATCTGTTGGACCTGCTCGACGTTGCCCGTTTGTTGGTGCAGCAGGATAGCGGCAAACCTTCACACTCAAGCGCCGCCGTTCCGGTCCTGAAGCCTCCAAACCACGAGCGCTCCAATTAGAGCTGAACAGAAGGCAAACATGGCGCCTTCCTGCCCGTTCATCAAACCAATGACCACGAGGATGGCCGTTATCCAGATAACCCACCACTGGCGCTTTGCCGGATACCAGCCGCCCTTCTGAGACGTGAGGAGCGGTTCCGGGTGTTCCAGAAATTCGGTTTCCCGCATTTGACCACAACGTGGGCAGGCGACCCACTCCTTCTCCAGTTCTGAGCCGCAGTTCACGCAGTACCTATACATACGATGCTCTCCCCCGAATCAACGCGAAGACCTAATCGGAGTCAGCTTGGCCAATTCGTCGGTGGACAGGTATTTGTCAAATCCGATTTTGCGGGCCTTCTCCGCCCATGGGTGGCAGCGGTATTCCGAAGCTCGTAGCTTGATGTCTCCAAGTCCCAAAAACGTTATCGTGCGATCGAGGCAGTTTCCGCACAGAACGAGTTCCGCCCTCAGCACACGGTACGACGTCCTTTTGCCCGGACTCTGCCACACGAGAGCACCCCCGCCCAACGCTGGAGCCAAAGCGATGCTTATAGCCGACGCCGCCGCGTAGCCTACCGTCCCGCTCCAATCCCGCTTCACGGAGAGGACCTTCGCAATTCCGAACTCATGACGTGTCAGGTCCGCCGATGAGCCGCACCTATGACATTGATTTGGTTTAGCGTCAGTCCGGAGTACCTCCATCAGCAAGTCCTCCAGTGACCGGACCGGCACCTGCGGGCGAGATGGCGGTGAGCCAGCGATATTATAGAATCGCCAGCCGTGTCCCGAAAGAGGGCCTTTCCACAATGGTGGCAGTAGTGGCCGTACTCCGGATTACGGCTTCCGCAGCTCACACAGTACACGACCGCCTCGGATGCTAAGAAGCGAGAATTGTACCACGCCGATATGGGAGTCCGAAAATGGTCCTCTGCAGCAACGGACTACAGTTATGGTGGCCGCAGCATCTCTATCCACAGCCGCATTGTAAGATCGTGCCGCTCGGCAGCGGCGAGATACGGCCGAAGCTCCGACCGGTACCGTTCTTCCAGAGTCGTGAGATTGAGTGGGACGGCGCGGGCCAGGAACTTCACATCCTCGCGATCGCGCGCCGAGTTTCTCTCCAGCTTCGAAAGAGCCAGATCGTAGGCTTCAAGACCTGCGAGGCGCACTCTGCGATACGCGCCCGGGAAGATCGGAATCAACCGGCCCGCATAGTTCTCCGGGACGGTGACAATACCCACGTGCTGCACGTGCACGCCGTGCTTCCTGTCGAGCGCCGATCCCATTCCGGCCAGCGCATCGAGCCTTCCGATTTCACCGGCCGGAACCACCGACAGGAAGTCGACATCCACGGTCGGCCGCGGTAAGCCATATAACATCGCAATAGCAAATCCGCCGATGCACTGGAGCTCGATAGGTTCGTCGAAGGCCTTATCGATGTCGCGAAAGAATGAGTGCCAGGGCTCCGGCGGCCGGTCACGCCGCATAAGGCAGGTGCTCCGCGTCGAGGTCCGTCAGAAGATTCCAGTGCCGGGCATCGGCCGGCCGCACCCGGCGCAGCCAACGGCGTTCCGCTTCTGAAAGGGAGCCCTGGCAAAGACTGTCTTCACGTGCGAGGCGCGCCTGCTCGAGCGATTCTTCAACTTCGCGCAGCTTGCTTTGCGCCGTATCCCCGCCCCGTTTCGCGGCGACCCGCCGGCCCAACGTCACAACAAAACCGAGCCGGTTCTGAGCATCGCGAACCTTGGCCTCTCGCATTAGCCACTCCCAGTCAAGATCGTAGTATTCCACTACGAGCCAGGGGAGAGCTTCCACTACGCGGACCTCGACGTCGCGGCGGGAAAGCGCCGCCAGCAGGACGACCGCGGGATTGTCGCGCGGGCCACCCAGAAGATGACGGAAGCCAGCGTACCCAAGGTTAGCGAGAGCCTTGGCCAGGTATGCGGAGTCCCACAATTCAAGATCGTCAACGCGCAGAGGCAGCACCGTCGGACCCAAGCGGTACAGATCCATCATCTTCAATCCGACTTTCTCGGTGACGCGGCGGCGGCCGGTTTCCATCAATGCAAGATAGGCCTGCGAAACGCCAAGATGCCCGGCGGCTTGTTGTTGCGTGAAGCCAGCGGTCTCTCGCGCCGATCGTAACCGATCTGGTGTGATGGCCGCCACAGATCCATTATAACAGTTTTTGTAATCAGAGCCGGCGAGCTGCCGGCGTCTCCAAAGCCCCCGATGGACCGCCCTCGCCCCCTTGGTATAATCGAGGCGTCATGACGAGTATCGATATCAAAGCGACTCCACCGCCGCTTCGCTTTGATGGGCAGGGTGTCTGCCGGGTAGCCGATACTCGTGTCACGCTCCTTACGTTGATCGAGGCTTTCCTGGAGGGCGCGACTCCAGAAGAGATCTACCAGGATTACCCATCCGTAGGATTGGCAGACGTATACGCCGTGATCGCGTTCTATCTCGGTAACCGCGATGAGATCGACGCTTATCTCGATACCGTGCGCGGGCACGAAGCCCACGTTATTGAAGAGATCAAGCTTCGTTCGCCGCTGCCCGAAATCCGGCGCCGGCTTCTGGCGCGGAAGACTCAACCGGTGTGATTTCGTTCCTGGCCGATGAAAATCTCAAGCGTAAAATCGTCACCGGCTTGTTGCGCCGGAACCCGTCCGTAGATGTAGTTCGCGCACAGGATGCCGGATTGACGGGAGTCGAAGATCGGATTTTGCTGGAGTGGGCTGCACGGCATGATCGTGTTCTCCTGACTCACGACGTCCAGACATTGGTCGGTTTCGCCTGGGAGTTCGTCCGTCTCGGCAAGCCGATGGCGGGAGTGATCGTGTTGGGCACGCGTGGTGGCTTACCTGCCCTTGTAAACTTGTTTCCCGACGCGCCTACACGCCCCACAAATCGCCGTCGCCCGCCCCCGCCATCACCCGCTCCGGTTCCGCAGCCTCCGCAGGCGCGAGATCGTAGGCCGGCAGCAGCCAGTGGCGATAGTTTGCCAAATGGCCGCGGGTGGCCTCCAGGTACAGGAAGCGAAGCTCGGCGGCCACCGGACCGATCGCGCCGGAGCCTACCGCGCGATGGTCCACCTGCGTGACCGGCGCCAGTTCCACAGCCGTGCCGGTGAAGAAGATCTCGTCCGCCAGATAGAGTTCGCTGCGGTCCACCGGCCGCTCCACCACTTCCATATGCAGTTCGTTGTGCGCCAGTTCCATCACGCAATTCCGCGTGATGCCCTCCAGGATGTTCTCGCTCCCCGGAGGCGTCACCAGCTTGCCGCCCCGCACCAGAAAAATGTTGCAGGTGGCGCCCTCGGCCACGTGCCCCGCTTCGGTCAGAAAGATCGCTTCGTCGAAGCCGTTGCGCCGCGCTTCGTCGCCTGCCAGCGCGCTATTTACATACGATCCGCAAATCTTGGCGCGGCCTGGAATAGCGTTGTCTTCGATGCGCCGCCAGGAGACCACCCCTGCGTGCAGCCCGCGACGGCTGTCCAGATAATCGCCAAACGGAACCACGATCACGGAGAACGCGTCGCGGTCGTCGGGATTCACGCCGATGCGCTCAGCCGACTTATAGGCCAGCGGCCGCACATACACGTGCGAGTGGAAGCGGTTGCGGCGGATCAACTCCACCGCGATGGCGCATAACTCGGAGGCGTCCGGCGCAATGCCGATGCGCAAGATGCCGGAATTCGCCTTCCAGCGGCGGAAGTGCTCCATGGGACGCACCAGGAAGAGCTGCTCCTGGCGCTCGTCCCAATAGCCGCGAATGCCGTCGAACACGCCCGTGCCGTAGTGCAGCGCGTGCGTCAGGATGCTGACCTTCGCATCGCGCAGCGGCACATATTGATTGTCGAAGTAGACAACGACGTCGGAATGATCTTCAGTTTTCATGGTGGATTTCCTTCCTGGCTTCCTCGCGCCCGCGCGCCATGGCGGCCAGGTCGATTTCGATCCAGCGCGGACTTTTCACCAGCTTGTGCAACGCCGCGGTAACCTGCTCTTCGGAGAGCATGCCGGTGGCTTCCAGCAGCGCGCCCAGCATCACGATGTTGGCGGCCTTGGCCGCGCCCAATTCGTCGCCCAAGCGCGTAAACGGCAGCGCAATGGTGCGGACGTCGGCCCGCGCGCAGTCGTCCGGCATCGCGGTCCCGTTATAGATCACCCAGCCGCCCGGCTGCACCGTGCCGATAAACTTGCGCAGCGAAGGCTCATTGAGCGCCAGCAGCACATTGGGCACCGACACCAGCGGCGAATCGATGGGCTTGGTGGAGAGCCGCACATGACAGTTGGAAGTGCCCGAGCGCATCTCCGGTCCGTAAGAGGGCAGCCAGGAGACCTCCAGGCCGGCGGTCAATCCAGCCTCGGCCAACACTTCGCCGAGCAGCAGAACACCCTGTCCTCCAAACCCGGCAATCTTAAGCCGAGCATCGGTGCTTTGGAGGGCGGGGTTTACCCCGCGCGGGACTTCAGTCCCGCCGTCAGCCAAACCCAGAATCCCAGCTATCTCCTCCAAAGCCGGCGCCGCCGCGGGCGCAGGGCGCATCGGAGCATCCTTGGTCCGATCTCTAAACACCCCCAGCGGGAACGTCTTGGGCATCTCTTCCAACACCCGGCGCTGCGCGTCGAGCGGGTCCAGCTTCCAGATCGTCGGGCATGGCGAGAGCACTTCGACCAATGAAAAGCCGATCCCCCGCACCTGGTTCTCAATGGCGCGGCGCAATGCGCGCCCCGTATTCATCACCTGTTTGTTATTGCCCAGCGCCACGCGCTCGACGTAGACCGGCGCCTCCAGCGATGCCAGCAATTCGCTCACATGCATCGGGAAGCCTTCGTTCCACTGGTTGCGGCCGAACGGCGACGTGGTGCTCTTTACGCCCAACGGCGTGGTGGGCGCCATCTGTCCGCCGGTCATGCCATAAATCGCGTTGTTGACGAAAATTACCGTGATGGGCTCGCCGCGATTGGCCGCGTGCACGATCTCCGCGCAGCCGATGGCGGCCAGGTCGCCATCGCCCTGATAGTCGAGCACGATGCTCTCCGGACAACTGCGCTTGACCGCCGTCGCCACCGCCGGCGCGCGCCCGTGCGCCACTTGAATGTTGCCGACATCGAAATAGTAGTAGGCGAAAACCGAGCAGCCCACCGGGCTGATCAGGATGGTGCGGTCCTGGATGCCCAGTTCGTCGATGGCGCGCGCGATCAGCTTGTGCACCACGCCGTGCCCGCAGCCGGGGCAATAGTGGGTCTGGTGCTGCAGCTCCGCTTTGCGCTCGTAGATTGGGTAAAACGATTTGGCCTTCTCGTGTGTTACCGCATAGCTAGGCATAGACCTGAACCTCCTCGGTTCCGTGGCTGGTGACTAGTGGCTGGTGGCTGGTGGGCAAGCCAAGCTCCGCCAGCACTTCTTCGGCGCTGGGCACATTGCCACCGACCCGGCCATAGAACTCGACCGGACAACGGCCATCGACTGCCAGGCGCACATCGTCCACCATTTGCCCGGTGCTAAGTTCCACTACCAAGAACTTGCGGGCCGTGCGGCTCAACTCGCGCAGACGCTCGACGGGGAACGGATAGAGCGAGATGGGCCGCAGCAGTCCCAGCGCCAGGCCTCGTGCGCGGCCCTGTTCCACCACCTGCTTCAACACGCGCGAAACAATCCCGTAACCCACCAGCACGATCTCCGCATCGCCGGTACGCCAGTCCTCGAACTGTACGGCTTCCCGCTCGGCGCGCTTGTACTTGGCTTCCAGCTTGAGTACGTGCGCTTCCAGTTTGTCCGGCTCCAGGTAAATGGAAGTGATCAAATTGCGGCGGCTCTCCGCGGTGCCGAACACAGCCCAATCGGGCCGCGCGGGCGGCGCCATGGCTTCCGGAAACTCCACCGGTTCCATCATCTGCCCGATGTAACCATCCGCCAGCACAAACACGGGATTGCGGTAGCGATCGGCCAGGTCGAAGGCCTCGATGGTCAGGTCCGCCATCTCCTGCGCGGAATTGGGCGCCAGCACGAGCGTGCGGTAACAGCCGTGCCCGCCGCCCTTCACCACCTGGTGGTAATCGCCCTGCTCCGGCGCGATGTTACCCAGCCCCGGCCCGCCTCGCATGATGTCCGCGATCACGCAGGGCAACTCGGAACCGGCGAGGTAGCTGATGCCTTCCTGCATGAGGCTGATGCCCGGACCGCTGGATGCCGACATGGCGCGCACGCCTGTCGACGCGGCCCCGTACAGCATGTTGACGGCGGCCACTTCGCTTTCGGCCTGCAGGAACACGCCGCCGGCCTGCGGCATGTAGAGCGCGGCGGCTTCTGCAATCTCGCTCGCCGGCGTAATCGGATATCCATAAAAGGCGCGGCACCCCGCCAGGATGGCGCCCTTTACGATGGCTTCGTTGCCCTTGGTGATTTGTTTCGTCATCGCCCCGTCCTCCTTACGCCGCCAACCGCAGCACCATGATGGCGCCCGGCTCCGGACACACAAAGAAGCAGATGCCGCATCCGGTGCAGCCCACGCCCGCGTAGTTCGCCGGGTGATAGCCGTAGCGGTTCAACTGGTCCGCCAGCAGCAGAACCTTGGGCGGGCATGCTTCCACGCACAGCCCGCAACCCTTGCACTCTTCCGAATTCAGCTCGACCATGCCGCGGTCGGGCTTGCCGGTATTTGTCATGCGACCTCCAGGAGGGAACCGCTTCCTAACGGTCGCGGCTCGGTAGGGATCTCGCGCGCTGCGACATAATGCACGCGCGCGGCGTAATCGTATAGCTCGTCGCGAAACTTGGGATCGGCGATCGCGATCAGCGCCTCGGCCCGCTGCCGCAGCGTCTTGCCCCACAAGTACGCGACGCCATGCTCGGTAACCACATAGTGCACATCCCCGCGCCCAGTGACCACGCCCGAGCCCGGATCGAGCACCGGCACGATGCGCGACAGCCGCCCATTCTTGGCGGTGGAGGGCAGCGCGATGATGGGCTTGCCGCCCTTGGAGCGCGCCGCACCGCGCACGAAATCCAGTTGCCCGCCGAATCCGCTGTAGGGCGTCGTCCCCATGGAATCGGCGCAGACCTGGCCGGTGAGATCCACCTGAATCGCCGAGTTGATGGCCACCATCCGGTCGTTCTGCGCGATCACGAACGGATCGTTGGTGTACTGCGTGGGATGGAATTCGAAGACCGGGTTGTTGTGGATGAAGTCGAAGATCCGTTTCGTTCCCAGCACAAAGCCCGCGACGATCTTGCCCCGGTGCAGCGTCTTGCGGTCGCCGGTGATGACGCCGGCTTCGATCAGCGGCACCACGCCATCCGGGCACATCTCGCTGTGAATGCCGAGGTCCTTGCGGTCGAAAAGCGATTCCAGCACGGCATTGGGAATGCCGCCGATGCCGAGCTGCAAGGTGGCGGCATCGGGGATTAGCGGAGCCACATTCGCGGCGATGCGGTGCTGCACGTCGCTGGGCGGCACGGGCGGCAATTCCAGCAGCGGGCGCGAGGTCTCCACGATAGCCGAGACTTTGTTGACGTGCAGGAACGAATCGCCCAGCGTGCGCGGCATCTGGTCGTTGACTTCCGCGATGACGTGGCGGGCGCACTGCGCCGCGCTCAGCGTGCAGTCGATGCTGGTGCCCAGACTGAGGTAGCCGTACTCGTCGGGCGGCGAGGTTTGGATGAATGCCACGTCCAGCGGCATCTGTCCGGACCAAAACAGCTTCTCGATTTCGCTGAGGTAGATGGGCGTGTAATCGGCGCGTCCGGCGGCCACCGCCGCCCGCACATTGTGCCCCAGAAAAAGACCGTTGTGGCGGAAGTGCCCTTCGTACTCCGGCAGGGTGTAGTCGGCGCTGCCCAGGGTCAGCATGTGCACGATCTCGACATCGCGCAACTCCGGCGCGCGGCCCAGCAATGCCTCGATCAGGGGTACCGGAGTGGCGTTGCCTTCGTGTACCCAGATGCGGTCGCCCGACCGGACGGCTTCCACGGCGCGCGCGGCGCTGACGACCTTCTGGCGGAACTGGCCGGCCGGTTTCACCTTAGCCCCCACCTCCAAGTGGGTCTACCTGATTATATTCCAGATTAAAAGGTATGTAAATACTAATTTGGCATTGATCTGCGCCTACCGCAAGACTGGAAACGTGCAGGCGGCTTGGGAGGCCAATGCTTGGAATTCGTGGGGTAGACCCCCCGGTCTGCGCGGGTCCCCCTGGACCCGCCTCTTTTGTTCGAAGAATCAAGGCTTTTGACGACCGCGAGAGGCCGACGAGAGCGTCGGCCGCGGTCCTGGGGGACCGCCCCACAAACCGCGTTTACTCGTACCGTAAAGCTTCTATCGGGTCCACGCGCGCCGCCCGCCGTGCCGGCACATACGCCGCAACCAGCGTGATGGCAATCATGGCCGCCGCCCCGAAGGCGATCGGGAATGCGCTTAAGCTGCCGGCAAGCCGCTCGCCCCAGTATGCGACCGCCACTCCCATCGCCAGGCCCCCGCAGCACATCCCCAGCGCCTCACCCAGCACCATCCGGGATACGGCCCCCGGCGTCGCGCCCAGGGCCATACGGATGCCGATCTCGTTGGTGCGGCGCGCCACCGTGTACGCCAGCAGTCCGTAAATGCCGATGGCCGCCAGCAGCGAACCCAGCGCCCCGAACAGCCCGGACAGCGTCGCGATCAGCCGCTCCGGAACGATGGATGCATCCACCTGACCGGCCAGCGTGGTCATCCGGACCACCGGCACGGTCTTCAGCAATTCGCGCACCACCCGGCGCACCGCCGGACCCACAGTCTCCGGATCGACGCTGGTGCGGACCGCAAAGCTCTGCGCCGGCTGCGGGAATTGGAACGTGTTGAGATAGATGGTGCGCCGCGCGGCCTCGCGAATCTCCTGATACTTTGCGTCGCCCGCCACTCCCACGATTTCGTAAGGCTGGCTCTCACCATCGAACGTAAAATATCTTCCAATGGGGTTGCCGCCGGCGAAATAGTAGCTCGCCATCGCCTGGTTTACGATAGCCACGCGCGGCCGGCCCCGGTCCGCGAAGGTGAAGTCGCGGCCGGCCAGCAACGGTGTCCCGAACGTCTCGAAGTACTTTGGCGCAATCCAGACTACCGAAATGTAGCGGCGATCCTCGGGCCTTTCGGGGTGGCCTTCCACGGTTGCGAACCGGCTGGCGCCCGCGCCCGACAGCGGCGTCGGTGCGCTGATGGTGGCCGAGCGCACGCCCGGAATCGTTTCCAGGCGCGCCAGCAATTCCTGGTAGGCACCGGACAATTGTTCGCCGCTATACCCGCTGCGCGCCGGATCGAGGGTCAGCAGCAGAACATGATCGCGGCGGAAGCCCAGATCGATGTGTTCGAGATTCGACAGGTGGCCGATAAACAGCCCGGCAGCGCTCAACATCCCCACCGACAGAGCCACCTGCGCCACTACCAGGCTCTTTCCAAAAAACCGGCCGAGCCGCGTCTCGCTCACCCTGCCGGCCTCCCGCAGCGAAGACGCCAAGCCGGAGCCGAAGGCGCTCCACGCGGGAGCCAGTCCGAACAGCAGTCCCGTGAACAACGCGACCCCGCCGGTGAAGAGCAGCACGTGCGCATCCGGGCGCACCTGAATGTCGATGCGAGGCCCTATCGGCGGCCGTCCGGACAGCATGATCCGCACCAGCGCGCCGGCGCCGGAATACGCGAGGAAGATACCCAGCACGCCACCCATCCCGGAAAGCAGCAGAGATTCGGTCAATACCTGACGCATCAGGCGAAAACGGCCGG